>NZ_JBVVQB010000023.1:0-104360 GCF_055811775.1 Mesorhizobium sp. WSM4844
CTGCCACTACCCACGTTCACGGAGGCCGTCCAATGGCCCACCCTTCACAACAGTGATCCGGCAAGCACCTGGATGCGGCAGATAATGTTGCAGGAGGCATCCCGCATGTGAAGCCGCGGGCGCTCCTAGTCTAGATTTACTCAGCGCCTCATAGGGTGCGAACCGGCGTGCAAAATTGGGTCTGACTCAAATTCGATGATTCTTGCATGACAGTGTGGTGCTGATTTTCCGACGCTGGTAGCCGGCAACACCAAAAACATGAAGTGGAAGAGGTACTTTTACCGCAGGCTGTGCGAGTCTGAAGGTCTACCCCTATGCCGCGCCCAATTGCCGGGAATGCAATGATTTCAAAAGCTGCTTCGGCCCGGAGGCATGGAAAAGCCGCCTCACACGGATCAAACACGGGTTCGCCCTTGTATTAATAGCCGTACGAGGCGAGCGGTCGACGCGAGGCGGTCCGCTTCGGTCCGGCACTCTTAGCTTCTCTCGTCGGCACTATCATTCAAAACGCCGCCGCTGGTCGAAATCGACCGGACAACAACCTGCGACCGCGCGGAGACTATGGCTGCAATCGCCAAAAAATCGTGAGCAGGATCGCACCGCGCGGCTGATGCGATTGCATCTTTCCCCGTGCTGCACTGGCCTGTGTCAGGCGGTCTAGGTTCGCGCTTCGGTCCGAGCAAGAACACTGTCAGGGCAGCGAGGAACGAGGCAACGGCGCTGTAGGCAAAGGCACTGGCAACGCCGGCATCGTCCACCAGCAGTCCGCTGAAAATCGCGCCGGCGGCGATGGTCACTTGGAACGTTGCGGCCATCAGCCCACCGGCGTTTTCGGCCTGCTCGCGAGCGGCGCGCAGCACCATGCATTTCTGCAGTCCCACCGGCACCGCGCCGAAGGCAAGCCCCATACGGTACCGCAATCGGCGAGGCCCAGGCCGATGCTCTCAACGTCAGCAGCGAGACAGCGGCCATCGCTATGAGCAGGGGGGGCAGGGCCGCGACTGCCTTGAGGCTGTGCTCGGCCAAGAATCCGCCGGCCAAATTGCCGAAGAAGCCGCCGATGCCAAAGGCGAGCAACACGAGCGAGATCGTCTCGATGTTGAGCGCGGGAACATTCTCGAGGAAGGCGCGGATATAGATGAAGCCGGAGAAATGCCCGGAAGCGACCAGCAGGACGACCAAAATCGCGACTTTTGATCATCGGATTCTTGGCCATGTCCAGCAGACTGCGGAAGCTGGCCGCTCCAATCGGAGGCAGCCTCGGAAAAGTCATGAGTTGCACTACCAGTGTAACGGCGCGGAAGACCGCAGCGATCATGAAGGCGCTTCGCCATCCCAGATGTCGCCGACATAGGCGCCGATTGGACCGCGCAAACGGCAGCGACGGTACGCCGGTGAGGATGATCGACATGGCGCGCGCGGGCGGTCAGAAGAACCGGCAGCGACCCCGCGACGGCACCAGGATCGTGCGCTGGCAATTGTGCTCTTCGGCACAGGGTTGCTGCAACCGATCTCGCACGTATGGGTCCTGAATGGAGCATGCTCAAGGATGTGGACCTCTACTCCGACTTGCTGACACTGACGGAGGGTGTCGGGGTCAACGTGGTTGGCCACGTGCCCGGCGCTATGGCGAGTGGCTCGGTGCTGAGCAAAGTCGCGGAGGCAAGGCGGACGCTCCAGAGATTAACGCGGCTGGCGCAGGCAATGCGGGATTCCGTTGGCAGAAGGAGCTCAAACAGCTAATTCGCTCAAGCTTGTCACCACCGCAGCACACGAATGGCGTGCCGGTCGGCAGGGCCGTGCAGGCCCTGGTGTTCGAACCCTCCAGTCACATCGCTAAGCAAAAGCATTCGCGTGCTTGCCAGCTCAACAGCACAGTCTCGGCGCTTTATCGGCCATGACGATCAGATTCGTTCGTCAGATCAGGGCAGCTTCAAGGGCCGTAACCGCACGCACCCGCAGTATCCGGCTCCCTCAGCGATGCTGCCGGCGATTGCAGCGCTAGAGCGCGGTAACTCAAGTTCGTTACAGCCCGCCGCTCAGCCCTCGAATTGACTTGCACCTGTCTTGGTCAACAGCAATCCATCGCACCAAACGTGGTCTACGCATCCCCACTCACAGGCGGCAGCCGCATCCGGAAAAAAACCACGTCCATTGAGATTTGCACTCGTGTTGCAGAGCAGCGAAATGCCCGTGAGTTTCTCATATTCTATCAGAAGTTCTGCAATTGGGTGTTCAGAAGTTCTCGAAACTGTCTGAAGTCGCGCAGTCCCGTCGAGATGGACGACCGCCGGGATTTTTTCTTTCCACTCCGAACGGGTTCGGTGATCGAACAGCATGTAAGGATCCGGCGTGCCGGGGTCAAACATGTCAGGTGCACGATCCTCCAAGCATATTGGCGCTACCGGTCGGAAGTGCTCTCGAACTTTGATTTTGTTGAGATGGTCCTTCATTTCCGGCGAAGTTGCGGCCGCCAGGATGCTTCTGGCTCCCAAAGCACGTGGACCAAGCTCTGCGCGACCTGCAAGGAACACCACAGGCTTGTTGTCGGCGAGCACGCTGGCAAGTTCTTTCAGGCTGCAAGCAGCAGATTGCCAACCAGGCGGAACCTTGCCATGGCTCACATTTGGCCCGCTGTAAACTGACCAGTCGAGATGCACGAAACCTTTGTCGGCGGCCAGCGCGCAGCAAGCGGCACCGATCGCCGATCCGCTGTCGTTTGGAAACGGAGGCACCCAGACTGCGTCGAACAAACCGCTCGCCCGAAGAGCGCTGTTCCATTTGATGTTCAGCCCGCATCCGCCGGCTATGCACAGGTTTCGGGTTTTGGGGACTGAGTACCCACGCAGCGCCCTTGTCATCCCCTGGACGAGAAGACGCTCCACGAAGGCATGGAACGAAGCAAGTATGTCCTCGGGCGTTTCGGGGATTAACCGCGACGCGCTTGCATCGAAGAAGTCGTGCACAGCCGTGAGTAACGCGTCTTCGCTGTGGCTGTTGTTCCCGTAGCCAAAAGCAAGGTCCGTATCCCAGGCAAAATGGTCGTCGTAAAGCTCCTGAAACACATTCACGATGTGTTCATGGACCACTCCGAGCGCAATATAGGCCATCAACTTGCCGGCGATACCGAGATTCCAGCCAGTCCGCAGTTCTTGCCTGTAAGGACCGAAATGTTGGCCCGCGGCCGCATAGGCATGGCCTATCATCGGAAACAGGCACCCAACAAATCGGACTCCACTTGGCTCGACGTAGTAAAGCCGCGGAAAGATGCAGCCGTCCCATACCAGACAAAATGCCGGTTCCTCTGCTTTGGCGAATGAGCTGGTGCAGTATGCGGAAGCTACGTGCCCAACAACATGCGGGTAGCTTTCATAAGAACATACCCCATTGTCGAGCATGAGACCGGAACCTTGATAGGCTGTCAGAGGATTTTCGGCGTACCGCTCCACATATGGCGCGCCGTTGAGAGTGATAGGGGAGCCGTTACTCAGAACCTGGAATTCTGACTGGATTTCACCGTCCCATCCGTCAATAACGAACCGGTCGATATCGCGCGGAGCAAGCCCGTTTTCCGCCAAAACGGCGGCGACCGTCTCAAGCCGTTCGATATGTTGGTATCGTGGGTTATTGTCGAGCTTCTCCTGCTCGATGCAAAAGACTAATCTGCCGTCTTCCACGACGGCGATTCCCCCGTCGTGCGTCAGTTTGATACCGCAAATACGCATAGTAGATCCTTGTCGAGGTGACCGTAGAGCAACCGCAGAAAACGACTGGAAAACATGGTCGTGGGTTTTGATGTCGCGCTATGCAGGATCATAAGAAACCGGTAAATTAGATTGTTTGGATGTGAGGCATCCGCGCGATGAATGATAAGGTCTGCCGCGTGATCTAGAACAAAATGGCTGACACGCAAAAATCACCAGAATTGCGAGGCAGCGCTGTGCGGCACGGTGAGAAGGGCTGCCCGCCGCAAGCCGTTGGGCAAGGATGTCCATGGTCACACGTCACCAGCGCCCCGGGAGGTGCCGCGCTCCCTCGGCACCGAGCGCGCGTGCTGAGCACGAAGGTGGTCGCGCTAGAAGAGAGCCTTCCCTGATCAAGCTACTCTTTAGGTCTCAATCGACAAGAGTTTCGATGGCGAGGGCAGCGCCCAAAGGGCCTATTCGGCTTTTTGAATCGCGCCGTCATGTTGGAGGAACAACCTCCGACAACCGGTGGATCCCGCCTGCAGATCGGCAGCGGAACAGAGCGGCTAAGCGCGTGTGAGGCTAGCGCGGGGTCGGTCACAGGGCATTGTCTCGGCTCACAGATGCAGTGTCGGCTCGGCAAAGAAGACGAGCTCGGCCCTATTGACGGATGATCGCCTTGGGGGGCGGAGAGATGACCGGCTTGCACAGATTTGAGAGGGAGGTCGTTGTTCAGGTTGGCCGCCACAGTTCTGAGCGTATCGTATTCGATGTCAACCAGGCGGCCGCTATCCTTATCCGTGACCTTCATCATCGGACCGAGAAACGGAGGGTAGCGATGACGCTTGTCTGCAGGTAGTGCGTGGTGAGGCCCATCCACCAGCTGCTAGAAGGGCTTTTGTGGCAGCCGCGCTTGAAGCAAAGATCCTGCGCAGCGATTGAATGCTGTTAGCTCAAGGCTTTGATGCTTCGAGTGGAAGTCGTCTGGCCTGCACACTCTGGACAAATGTAGGCGTTGGCGCCCCCGGAACGCCTACCTCTCTCGCCGATAAGACGTTCTGCCAATCGAACACGTTGATGAGGACGTGATTGGCGTCGAGACCTGTCGATCCATCGGTGATCAGCACGCCGCGCGCATTGTTCCCGATCAGATTATGGAGAACATCTCGGCTAGTCATCGAAAGGGTCGGTGCGTAAATTTTTCCCTCGGCAATATGAAGTCGCGCGGCTTACGATCCGACACCTCATCCTAGACGGTCCAGGACGCCGGCGAGCTGGCCCTTCGCGGCAGCGGAAAGCGGCTTGATTGGCCGTGGGGGCTCGGCGGAACAGATTTCGAGGAGCTCGGCGATTGCGTAGACGACGCGAAGGCTCGAGAACGTCTTAAAAAGCTCCCACACCGGGGCCAGGGTGGCGTCGATCCGGTGTGCTTCTGCGTGGTCGCCGTGCTGAGCGGCTCTGACCATCCTCAGGCAGGGGTCGGGCAAGATGCCACCGAGAACGCTGTACCGTGTATCGGCGCCGGCGATCAGGGCCTCGGTGGCGTCCCAGTCGCCGCTGTAGCCGATCGAGAATCCTTTCGGCACAATTTTTTTCTGGTGCGCAAGTTGGCCTTTGATAGCATCGCCCCGGTCGGCTGAGTTTTTAATAGCGAGGATCTCAGGCAGCTGTCCCAGACGCTCGATGAGCGCTGGCGTGAAGCGAAAATGCGTGTTTGCAGGATTGTCGTAGATCACGATCGGCAGGCCGCTTTCGCGCGCCACTGTCGAAAAATGCTCGAAAACTTCGTCGTCAGTAAGCGGGGTGTAGGAAACAGCCGCGAGCAACCCCGCGGTTGCGCCAAGGGCCTTCGCATCACTTGCATAGTGTACCGCTTCATCGGTGCGCAAAGCGCCCACGCCCACCACGAGCGGGACTCGTCCACGCGTCTCGTCCAGCGCCTCGCAAATCGCCCGGCGGCGTTCCGCGCGCGACAGATACATGTAGGTGCCTGTGCTACCGAGCAGGCCGATGGAATCCACCTTTGCTGCGCAAAGCCGCGCTGTCAGCTTTCGAAGCGCCAGGACATCGACGCCGCCGTCACTGTCGCTTGGCGTTATTGGGAAGGCCGAAAGGCCGCTCAGGAAAGCCATGCTGAAGCTCCCGTTGTTACATTGGGTGAAGCGTTGGGCGTCAGACCCCGTCCAGCGCCTGCTCTAGATCCGCGATCAAATCGGCGGCGTCTTCGAGCCCTACCGACAGACGCATGAGGTCGTCGCCGACTCCGTCAGGCAAATGCGCGTCCTTGCGGATTGACTTGCGCGAGCGGGTCAGGCTTGCCGGATGATAGATGAGACTGTCAGCGTCGCCGAGGCTGACCGCCCTGATGATCAGCTTGAGCCGGTCCATCATACGGCGCGCGCCCTCGAACCCCGTTTGGAGGCCGAGAGCCAACATGCCCGAGCCTTGCGACATCTGTCTGCGCGCGATCTCATGGTCGGGATGAGAGCCGAGAAATGGATAGCTAACCCAAGCCACAGCCGGGTGCGCCTCGAGCGCCTGAGCGACCGCAAGCCCAGAGACACTGTGACGCTCCATACGCAACGTGAGTGTCTTCAACCCGCGCAAAATCAGGAACGCCGACATGGGCGAGAGCGCTGCCCCAGTGAGATAGCGCAGGCCAGTTTCGCGCAGCAGGTGCAGTGTTTTCGCATCGCCCAGTATCACACCGCCCAGAGCATCGCCATGGCCATTGATGTACTTGGTCAGCGAATGGATCACGATGTCGGCTCCGAGTTCCAGCGGACGCTGGAGGGCGGGCGAGGCGAAGGTGCTGTCGACGGCGACCTTCACGCCGCGAGAATGGGCGTGTTCGGCAATGGCAGCGATGTCGAGGATACGGCTCAGCGGGTTGATTGGCGTCTCGAAGAACACGAGCCGGGTCCTGTCAGTGATGGCGCCATTGAGATTGCTCGGATTCGACAGGTCGACGGCAACGACCTTGATGCCAAACTGCGGCAGCCCCTGTTCGACCATGGCGAGCGTATTCGAATAGAGTGTCTTGTGGACAATGAGTTCGTCACCTTGCGAAAGCAGCGAAAGGATCAGCGTGCCGAAGGCGGCGATCCCCGAGGCGAGTACCAGCCCAGCTTCGGCTCCTTCGAGATTGGCGAGCCGCTTTTCGAGGATCTCGGTGGTCGGGTTGTATTCGCGTGCGTAGAGCCTTCCGCCAAGCGCTGCGACGGCTTCGTTTGCTGCCACGCTTTCAAATCCATAGGTCGATGTAAGAAACACCGGCGTCTGAACGGAATTGGAAAAGCCGGCCGGATCGTAGCCATGATGGATGGCCCGGGTGGCGAATGCGAGACCGATGTCGTTCCGGGACGGCGTTGATGTTGCCTCGGCTTCAAGCTGATCTTCGGCGCTGGTCATCGGCTTTAGCCCTCTTGATTTCGGGGACAATGCCGTCACACTAACTCAGATGGAACGTCCAGTTGGCGATGAAAGAAATGGTCCAGCCTTCTCCTGAAGCGTCGACAGCTCGCTCGCAAGGTCTCGGCGCGCGCCAGATCTGCGAAGCTCTTCGCGAGCAGATCCTAGGTGGGATCTATGAAACGGGCAGCCAGCTGCCGTCGTCACGCGGCCTCGCAAATGAACTCGGTGTGTCGCGAACCACGGTCACCGTGGCGTATGATCAGCTGGTCGCCGAAGGTTTCATCGAGGTCATTCCAGGCGCAAGACCTCGCGTAGCATCTTCGCTAGTCCGAAGTAAAGAGACCAGCGCGGTGCCGAAACGGACTGGCCCGATCCACCTTTCCTGTTACGGCGAGCGACTGCGCGCCAGTCCGCCGCGGCGCGATTACCTCCCCAACCGCCTCAAGGTCGATTTCCGTTATGGCGACCTCGCCCCATCTGATTTCCCGGCGCTGACGTGGAAGCGTGCGATGAACGCGGCGATGTCACAAAGCCCCGGAAGGCTGGCCTATCACGATCCACGCGGCTCGCATCGCTTGCGCCAGGCGCTGCAGGGATATTTGTGGCGTGCCCGAGCGCTTAGCTGCCAGGTCGAGCAGATCCTCGTCGTCAGCGGATCACAGCAGTGCCTCGATATGTGCGCGCGCCTGCTGCTCGATCCTTCTGACAGCTTCGTGATCGAGGATCCCTGCTATAGAATGGCGCGCCAAGTCTTTGCCAGCACAGGAGCCACGCCCGTCGCTGTCGCCGTCGATAGCGAGGGCATGAAGACCGAGCTGCTGCAGGAGATCCCAGCGCGGCTGGCCTATGTCACCCCGTCGCACCAGTTCCCGCTCGGCGCCGTCTTGTCGATTTCGCGGCGGTATCAGCTCCTCGAATGGGCTCGGCGCAATGACGCCTATATTATCGAGGACGATTACGATGGCGAGTACCGGTACGACATTCGACCGGTGCCCCCGCTGCATAAGCTGGAAGACCGCAGTTCCGTAATCTATGTTGGCACGATCTCCAAGACACTGTCGCCGATGCTGCGCATCGGCTACCTGGTGGTTCCGGCCGAGTTGCAAGACGTCTTTGCGATGGCCAAGCAGCTTCTCGACAGGCATTCTCCGGTCGCGGAACAGGAGGCCCTGGCCTCACTCATCGAGAGCGGTGGTTATGAAAGCCATGTGCGCCGCGTCCGCCGTCTTAACGGCGAGCGGCGAGAGGCACTGCTTGCTGTCCTTCGGCGCGCGTTCGCAGACAGCATTGCCATCGAGGGGGCCGATGCAGGGCTGCATGTCGTCGTCTGGTTCAAGGATCTTTCTCGGTCGCTGGAGGACGTCCTGGTTGAAGAGGCGCGGCGGGTCGGGGTTGGCATCCATCCGATTTCATCGCTGTACATCCGAGATGAAGCCCGCGCTGACCGGATTGGACTGGTCATGGGCTATTCCGCCCTGAGCATTCGGCAGATCGAGAATGGCGTTCGGCTCCTTACTGGAGCTATCCAACGGGTAAGAAGCTTTGCCGAAGATTCGGCAAGATGCTCAACACCCGCCCTGACAGCGAGCGGGCCTGGCTCGTGACCCCAGAGTTGCGCCGGCATTGATCGCAGACTGAATCAGCAAGACCTGCCGGGACTGGCTCTGTCGGCCAGTTCGGGTCCCGGGCAGGACTCTGACCTCGGGAAAGGAATTCTTGAGGATACTGTCAAACCCAGTGGAAGCAAGGGGCCGTCGCGGCCGGCTTAAAGGAGGAAGCGGTGTTAGATTTTCCGCTGATTGACGAAGAAATAGCAGAGATCGCACCTGACTTTCGCGCAATCAGCATTCTTTTTGATGCAGAGGACAGTGCGCGAGGCGTCATGGCTCGGGACGTGTTGGGAGAGGCTTGCGATTTCGCCCGAGCGGGGGACCCGCCTGGGAAGAAGCGCACTTGGCCAATTGGGCGGAGGCATACGTCCGGTTCGGCGCGAAACCATACCGGACGGCGTGCTCGGCGCAGGCATTGAAAAACGGGTGGAGAAGGATGGCCGCATCCCACCAATAAATCCTGTCGTTGACCTCTACAATGCAGTGAGCCTGCGTTCCTCAATACCCATCGGCGGCGAAAATTTCGATGCATATGTCGGCAAACCGCGGCTGACGATTGCCGTAGGAACGGAGTCCTTCCACACTGTTTTGAATGGGGAAGCGGTCGTCGAAAGCGCTTCCAAGGGGGAGGTCATCTGGCGCGACGATTTGGGAGCTACATGTCGCCGCTGGAATTGGCGGCGGGGCACGCGCACCCGGTTGGAGGCGGTGGGCGGCCGCCACGTGGTTTATTTGGAAAGCTTGGCAGCGATGCCGGTAGAGGCGCTCGAGCAGGCGGCTAAGATGCTCGTCAGCGGTCTGAGAGAGCTGACACCAGGGCGTGCCCAGCGTAGCCACGTTCCAAAGATTGCGCACCTCTTCGGGTTGCTGCTTTGATCAATCTCGACGTCAGACGCTCCCGGGCGAGCTTCAATCCTGGCACTCCGAGCCAGCATAACATCTCGTCGCGAAAGCCGGATTGCTTCGGATCGAAGCGGTTGCGAGACATCTGCCATGCTTGGGGAGACTCGCTCTCCGCCGAGGGGGATGCGGATGACGATTCATTTCCGCCTACCTCATCGACGTGTGTGACGACCAAGGCAGTTGTGCCCGATCCGCCGTTGGCCGCGTACGCCTGCCGTGCGGCAGTGCTCGAACGCCGAAATGACCTTGAGCTGCCGAGGCTGAGCTGGCCTGCATGCGCGACCTGATAGGCAGGCCGGGCAGCACGGAGCATATCGGCGATCTCGCTCGAGTCGCCGCACGCCCACCCGTCGGGCGAGCTCTCCGCCTCCTCGAAAAGGCTAAGTTCTCGAGCTGACTGGCCTGCAGCATATCTGCGGGTCGACCCCCAGCAGGACCCGGGTAACTCCGACTTCGGCGCCGGCCTCCAGGCGTGGCGAAGCTGTGACGCAGCGTGTGCCGGCCGGGCCCCTTTACGGGGTTGGCGCTTTTGCAGTCTCGGCGACGATCCGATGGATCTGCAGCGTCGGGTAATCGCGTGCTCTCCCCGGGAACAGCCAGCCACCGCAGCGACGCCCTGCTGCCGCCCGACCTACATGCGTAGCGCAGTCGGCTAAGCCGGCCGGCCGACAGCATGGCATCACGGCACCGTGCGCCGTGCCACGCTCGATCGGCAGCAGCATGCGCTCGTTGTGACCGTGGGCCATAATGCACCGGCCGCTCCTCCTCCCTTGAACGAGCCGCACGAGATGCGCCATCTCCGGGTAGGTGCCTTCAACAGCACCCTATCAGGGCCGCCAGAAAGGCTGCCCCTGATTCTATCTTTATCGCCCGGCAACTCGATCGGTAGCGGTACGCTGGCGACGGCGGAGCCACGGACGGTTGGGCGAAGCCAAGAGATGTCGGGGGCGCAGAAGCCGGAGGCCTCATTGTTGGACCGCCAAATTGTTAGCCCGATGATCCCCGCCATGCCACTTCACCAACTGGACGGCTTCAATTGCAACGAACTGGCTGTTTCCAGAGGGCCAGATTGCAAGTATCTGACCTGCAACGCACACAGGAGTTCTCCCGATGTACACCCCCTCCAGCCTTCCGAGATGATGATATCGATTTCGCAGCTAGCCACATCAGTTTGGCTCCGGATCGGTTCAGCATCTTTCCGGGTTGGCGCCTACTCTGCGGAAGCAGCTGGATAGCCTCGATCGATCTTCGGTCATTTCGCCTAGCAGATCAATGTTCTCAAGAGGCGCGGTAGTATGCGTTGCGTGAAAGTCGGCTCACAATGAAGCACAATCGTGTGAATGAAGAGCGGGTCAGTTTGATCGACTCGCCTCCCTATGCCGATCATTTCGGCCTCGTAAATCAACAAACGGCAGAAGCCAGTCAGCCGAGAATGGCGGCCGCCTTCAAGAAGGAAAGCCACTCCGTGCGCCAGGCGCCACTTCGGTTTGCACTCGACTACATGGCGACGCCCGGACTTGACGTCAGGACGTTCTTCGCGCTCGCCCGCGATCTCGGTCTGACCGACGTGCAAATCCGGAATAATCCCTGCAGTAAGGCTGTTGTGCGCGGCAAGCCGTCGGCGGATGTTCGGTCTGCCGCTGCCGAAGCGGGCGTCACGATCATCTCAGTCAACGCTCTACAGCGGTTCAACGAATGGACTCCCGCCCGCAAGACCGAGGCCAGCAAACTCGCCGATTATGCGGCCGCCTGTGGCGCCCAGGCGCTCATGCTGGTGCCGGTGAACGACGGTTCGTGGTCCGCCAATGGCGAGCGCAATGGCAATCTCCGCGTCGCCTTGAAGGCGCTCAAGCCGATACTTCAGTCGCGGGGTCTGATTGGGCTCATCGAACCGCTTGGCTTCCAGACCTCCTCGCTTCGGTCGAAGAACGAAGCGGCTAACGCTATTGCCGGGGTTGATGGCCAGTCCGTCTTCCGGCTTGTGCACGATACATTCCACCACACACTCGCCGGCGAGACGTCCTTCTTCTGCGATCTGACCGGTCTCGTGCACATTTCAGGCATAAACGATCCAGCCTTGTGGGTTCACCCGGATCGCCTCTTGGGAGGTTCCGACAATTGCAGCCAGATCCGGGCGCTACTTGATGGCGGCTATACGGGTCCCTTTTCTCTTGAGCTCGTCGAGGAAGTCCACGCATTGAATGACACTGCAGGCGCATTTGCCGCCAGCATCGATCTCATCCGACACGGGCTACTGGCGCGAGTGCCGGTCTAAGGCGCGTAGACAAATTGAGCGGAGAAGTCTTTTCGAGATCGCTCCTGTATCCCGCTCATGCGGATGCTTGCCGGATCACCATTGTCAAGACTGGCCATTGGACTGCCTTGGGCGGCCGCGGCAGTTCGATGGGCCCGCAAGGCGAAGGTTGGATCTGATGCTGAGGGCGGCGGACTATCGGAATTTTCGGACGAAGAGTAACTGGTGGCGGGCAGGGCGAGTGCGCGAGCCAACCGCAGGTGGTCCTGAGGTGATCTTTTTTTAGGACCGCGGTCGCGCAGCTGCTGTTTCACCTCGGCGGCCTCTCCGGGATCACCGACGACCGCTTCCTCCGACCAGAACTGCCGATACCAGACCCGTAGCTATGAGCTCTCGAATAGTGCGTCGGACAAGAATTCTGGCGCTCCGATCTGCGATTCAGCGTTATTAAACCGCCAGCTTCCTCTTCAGTTCCGCGTTCTCCTTGCGCAGGCGTTCCGCGAGCAGGCTCTTCAGTCGTTTGTTTTCTTCCTCAAGCGCGACGAGGTCCTTCAGATCGTCACCAACCGATGCGGGCAACGCAGCTTTCTTCCATTGATAGTAGGTCTGTTCCGAAATGCCGGCCTCCTTTACGGCGCTCTTGAGGGTGGCGCCGCCACTGATAGACTTCTGTATCAGGGCGAGCATCTGGGCGCGCTCCTTTTCAGAGTAGATCCTACGTCCGGTCCGCACGGTCGCTGCTGGTGACTCCTCCGCCTGAGACGCCGCATTGGGCGCATTCTTCCGAGCAGGCGGCCTGGGCTCAGCCTTCGCTCTCGGCGACCGTTGGGCTTTCTTCTTTTGAGGCCTCTCTACTTTGGCTGCCGGTTGCGTTGCAGTTGTTACTGATTCTGCGTCCAGGGGATTTGCCATGAGATACTCCGCTCGCGGTTTGTGCATGTGTTCAGCATCAAGCGCTACAACACTTGAGTCAACAGGGCGACCATTTGGCAACTCCATCTCCTCGAGTTCCCTTGTTGTCTCGGCCATTGCTGCGGTAAGATCGACACCGCTCCAGATCGAACGACTCCGTTTTTGAGAACTGCGCTTTTGTCTGATCTCCACCGTGAATGCTCGGGGCTGACGCCTCATAGGTCGTTCCTTGTTGAACACGAATTATGCAGGAAGTCGCGGCAGACGACGAATGAAGGTCTGGCCGCTTCTTCTGTAGCCGAGCTATATGCATCGGACCGCCCGAGCAAGCCCTGCTGGCGACGCACACCCCGGAACAGACCAGTTCCTATGAGCCCCTAAGAGCAAGTATGCAATGCCACCTCGGGACCGAGGAGGTGGTGGATTCCCGCAGCATGCAAAGCTATCTCCCGTGTTTTCGATGGTAGAGCGACGGCTGGCATCCGAACTGAAAGGAGCTGCTCAAGAGCTGCGATCCAGTCTGCGCTGGCAGTGCAGGACGGCATACCTCCGAAGGCCGGTGCTACCGACGCTAGCCCGCTGATTACCGACATCGGTTGGCGCCGAAGAACGGACAGCTGCGCAGAATTGGCGAGCGGGGAGAGGCGAGGGCACGAGCCGAGTCGAACTCGCATCGAGCGTCGTCCGGCAGCGTCAGAGCATGACAGGCTTCTTCGACAAGAACGGAGCCTGACCGAAGCTACTCGTCGCCGCAGTCGTTGCTGGGGCGACCCTTCTTCCACGAGTACCGCGGCGGCCGCCGGGTCGGAACGTCGTCCCGGTACTGACCGAGTGAATTTTGCGGAGCCACGCAGCGGCGTCGTGCGCAATCGGGAAAGCCAATATAGGCTTGCCCTGGGCAGGACGTTTTCGTAGCCCGCGGAGTGCATAAATTCGCCGAGCCTTACAGGGCCGCTATACCTCTTGGGAGCGAGTTTGCCACGCTCACGATATGTCCGGAAAAGTTGTTCCCCTTTCACGCCGAGCTTCAAGCCGCTTCACTTGTGTTCGCCTCCTCCTGAAGGCCGGCCAACCCGCTTTTCGCGTTCGATCGATGGCGCGTTCTCAAGACCGATCATGGCCTGTCGACGGTCAGGTTTGGGAATGCTGAAGGACGCACGCCTGGTTGCCTCTCCGGCAGCCAGGCAATCACGGGGGGCTTCGCTGAGCCATTAGCAAGCATTGCTGCAAAACGGCGCCAAAACTGCCCGCGACCGGCCTCGGCGTCGCCCGACCATTAGTGAGCGGGCCGACTCTGGGCAACGCACCGCTCCTATTCGGAACACCGCATGAAGCGAAAGAGCCATCTTGGTGGGCCCGTTATGCTTCGTCCAGCAAACGATCGGCGGACGCGAGCAGCTTGTGAGGGATGCAGCCGAATGCAGCGCTGCTCCCACAACTGGCGAAGCTCCTTTGTAAGAGCTTCACGCTTAGCTTCATCTAACGTGATTGAATTGAGGAGATTCCCCAGCACGGCTTCGCTCTCGATCTGAATGAGCAGAGCGAACACTTCATTTGAAATGCGCACACCGTCCCGAGTGGAGTGGACTGCGAGGCATTTATAAAAGGAATGTCGGCCATGGCGATAGATCACATCATTTCAGATGTTTTCCGGCAGATAGATGTCAAACGGGAGAAATGTCTGCCCCGGCGTCTCCGCGGTGCCGGTCTTGATGGCGCGATCCATCAGCAACATCAGCTCCTGGCAAAGTCGGCGCAGTGGCGTCGCCACCGCCATCGTGATAATGTCGTCCGCAAGGGCCTCCCGCGACTCCGGCGTGATTTCATTCACGATCGCGACGAGATCCTGGCCTTTGCCCTCTTCCCGAAGCGCGGAGATAGCCCCCTCCATGCCACCGCCGGCCATGTAGAAGCCGACGAGCTCAGGTTCCCGCTGCATAAGATCCAGCAGCGCCTCGTAAGTGATCTGTCGCTTCTCAAGATTGACGAGCGTATCCAGCACCTCGAATGCTGGCTCGTTCTCACGGAAATAGGAACGAAACCCGCTTTCCCGCAGCTCATGACCCTGGAAACGGTGGCTGCCGACAAACACGGCCACCTTGCCAGACCGTTTAGCGACCTTGGAGAACATCCAAGCTGCCGTCCGACCGACGCTGCGGTTGTTGAGACCTATGTAGCCCTCGCGCACGCCGGCGGCGAAGTCAGAAAGTAGCGAAAAGACCGGGATGCCTTTCGCCTTGAGCTCCTCGACTGCTGCCGTGATCTTCGGGTGATCTGGCGCCACCATGGCGATCGCGTGGCATCGGCTACCAAAATCCTTAAGCAGTGCCGTCAGATCCCCAGGCAAATGTGACGGCGCGAATTCGATGAGCGGAATGCCGTGGAAGCAGTGGGCCGAACTGACCGACGCCTCGACCTCGCGCGCGAACTCCTGGTAGAAATGCTGGGCCGGTTTCCTCAAGATGAAGCCCAGCCGGTAGCGGGGCAGGTCCTTTCCCATGCGCTGTTTGATAAGTCCCGCAGCATGATAGCCGATCGCGTGGGCCGCGTGGTGGACGCGACGCGCGGTCTCCTCCCGCACCGGAAGGCGAGCGTTCAGCACCCGATCGACCGTTGCCACGCTCACCCCCGCTTCGCGGGCGAGATCGGCAATTGTAGGGCGCTTTGCCGTCGCTCCGATTTTGATCGGCTGGCGCTCCGTCATCCGGTGCATGCCGGCGACGGATTGGGGCGGCAAAGTGGTTTCGGCATCCTCCCCGATCGACGGCCTATACATTGATCAGCGCTCCAGGCGCACCCGGGCGCGTCTCGGTCTGCGGTCCGTTTCCATAGGGCGTGCATGTTTCTTGTCCTCACCGCATTTGATGCTTCTGATCTGTGGCCCGCGAAGCGCTGTTTAGACCCAGCGAGCCGATTGTTTGGTGGCTGATGAGCCGGCGACTTGGCTGGTCGCGTTGCAGCAATCTTGCTGGGGCGGGTGGCCGGTTTAATCTCTCGGCAAGCTCCCGTAGAAGGCAGCTTTCATGCGCGTTTCGTCCAGTTCGCCTTCCCAGCGGGCGACAACCAGCGAGGCCACCGCATTGCCGATTACGTTCGTCAGCGCTCGGCATTCGGACATGAAGCGGTCCACGCCAAGGATGAGAGCCATCCCAGCAACGGGAACGCTTGGTATTACGGAGAGCGTAGCAGCCAAGGTGATAAAGCCGGCCCCTGTTATACCTGCGGCACCTTTCGAGGAAAGCATCGCGACAAGCAATAGGAAGATCTGATCGGGCATCGACAAGTGCGTGTTCGTCGCCTGGGCGATGAAGAGGGCGGCGAGCGTCATGTAGATATTGGTGCCGTCCAGATTGAAGGAATATCCAGTCGGGATGACGAGACCCACGACGGAACGCTTCGCGCCGGCGTTCTCCATCTTCGCGATGAGCGAGGGCAGCGCGGCCTCCGAGGAGGACGTTGCCAGGACCAGCAGCAGCTCTTCCTTGATGTAGCGCACGAGAGAAAAGATCGAGAAGCCGTTGTATCGGCAGACCGCGCCTAGAATCCCGAATACGAAGAGGAAGGCGGTGAAATAGAACGTCGCGACCAGCATGGCGAGGTTGGCCACCGAACCGATGCCATATTTGCCGATGGTAAAGGCCATGGCGCCGAAAGCGCCGACGGGCGCGGCCCTCATCAGAATGCCGACCAGCTTGAACACCGGCGCAAGGAGCGCCTGAAGCAAAGAAAGCACAGGCTTTCCCGTGTCGCCGACCATCGCGAGAGCGATGCCGAACAGCACCGAGAAGAACAGGACCTGCATGATGTCGCCTTCGGCGAAGGCACTAACGATCGTCGAGGGAATGATGTTCATCAGGAAGCCGGTCACCGACTGCTCGTGGACCTTGGCGGCATAGCCCTTCACGGCCTGGTCATCGAGCGACGCCGGATCAATGTTCAGGCCGGCACCCGGCTGAACGACATTTGCGACAATGAGACCGACAATCAATGCGAGGCTCGAGAAGGTGAGGAAATAGATCATTGCCTTGCCGGCGACCCGGCCGACCTTCTTGAGGTCATTCATGCCGGCAATGCCGGTCGTCACGGTTAGGAAGATCACCGGCGCGATAATCATCTTAACGAGCTTGATGAAGGCATCGCCGAGCGGCTTCAGGCTCTCGCCGACCTCCGGGTAGAAATAGCCAACTGCGACACCGAGGGCGATGGCGGTAAGCACCTGAATATAGAGCTGGGCGTAGAAGGCCTTGCGGGGCGCAGGCCCCGCGCTTCGGATTGGTGGAGCCAACAGCTTTTCTCTCCCTGACCGGATCGGGGTGGGGCCTCCTCCCTTCCCGCGCTTCTCCCATCGCGGCGCTCCGGTCACGCGCTGCTGGCATGTCGAACAGCAAGGGGCGTGCCAAGTGGAGACCCGCGCCCAAATACGCGTATTCCTCCGCTCGGTAAGGCAGACTCAGTAGGGGGGGGCTGTGCGGGTTTCCGCACTGTTGCCGTCATCTCTGGCGAAATCCCACACTAACGCCCAGCTTTGCACCCATTGCTTTAGCCCGACAGCCACCAGCCGGTAACTCTGGCATCCGCTGTGCCCGCTCGCTTCTTTGTCGCAGTTGCGACCCGGCCGGGCACGGAAGTGGAGGATTCCCTACACGAGCTCGCTCTTACCGCGCTCCCTCTGCAGCCGTGGCGTCCCGACGGGTCGTCGAAAAGACCGAATGATTCAGGACCTGGCGCGCATCGGTGCGACTCAGAAGATGCTTCATAGCGCGAACATTTAAGCCGCTCGACGACACTTCGGGCCGTAGTGTCCGACGCAGCCGCCCTAACGCCGACAGCATCCCGGAGGCGTCGACCTCCGTACGCTCACCGCGCCGGGCATCCGTGAACACGCCGGGGTAACTCTGCCGTTCGAGATCGATCTGTCGGCAAATCTCAGTTGATGGAATTCTATCATGTCCTCCTGCTTTCCTTTCAGAAATGCGAGGAAAGCTCGGTTGACTAGCCATCCTCATTCCCGCTCTGTAGGGCAACGTGTGGTTGCGCTCCGGAAGCCTGAACCGCGCCTCAGTTCAGTAAGGATAGCCAAGCCATGCATCAAGCCTTGCCTCCGGCGTCTTTCGGGCTTGCCCCTCGTCAGGGCCTGACCGACGCCCAAAACCGTGACCCACACTTGATCTTATGCAAGGCAGTATGTCGCCTGCGGAACTCTGGCGTCCTCCCGCCGACACATCACGACTACCCGCATCAACGTCTCAAGCGTTCCGGTAAGAGGCTCCCACCCGCAAGCAAGTGCGCCAATCATGCTGCGGCTCGCCGTGCGAAGACATTCTTGTTGGTGCCGGCCATCGGTGGCTCGGGCCCTGATGCCATCTGATGATGCGTCTACGCGGGGGGACATCGCAGATCCAGATGGCGCGGCGTTGCTGTCGCGGCCCAAGATCGAGGATGACATGTCAGATCAGGACAATGGTCGCCAATCTGAAGACAGTGCTGAGCAGACTTCGTCAAGCTGCACATCATTGCACGACACCAAAAGGGATGACTCGGAACCCGCCATTCTGCCGTCGCGCGCGAGCGCGCTTGCCGGCATCTACGAAATTTCGAAAGCGCTCACCGCCCCCTCCGGGCTCGAGGCCAGGCTGGCCAAGGTTGTAGACCTGCTGCGATCGTTTCTGCAGATGAGGCACGGTATCATCTCTCTTTTCGACGGTGATGGCGAACTGGAGATCATCGCAGGCGCCGGCCGGACCGAGAGCTGCAGTGAGCGCTGCCGGACGTACCTGCCACGGAATGCAATCGACCAGGTTTTGGCGACGGACAAGCCCCTGGCCGCCGAGAACATCGCGGTTCATCCGGCTTTCACCGCCGCCGACATGGACGTGCTCGGGGCTTCCGACGACATACCAGTGTCCTTCATCGGCGTTCCCATTCGCGTCGATGCAAATGTCGTGGGCACGCTGACCATCGACCACGTACTGCGCCATGGCTCAAGAGTTTGGCTCGATTACAGCCTCTGTCTGCTCCCGCTAATCGCCAACCTGGTAGGGCAGGCAGTGAAGTCGCATCGCTCTTTCGAGGGCGACCGCGAGCAACCGATGGTAAAGCAGGACTCCCTGCCAAAGCAGAAGCGCCTGGCCCCGCAGCGTAACACTCACGTGGAGGGGATGATTGGCGACAGTTTGGCATTGCGCGGTCTGCTTGAGAAGGTCGCGCTCGTAGCCAAGGCCAAGATTGCGGTTCTGTTGCGAGGCGAATCCGGTACCGGGAAGGAGCTGGTCGCCAAGGCTATCCACGAGTTGTCCCCGCGCGCCAAGCGGCCCTTCATCAAACTCAATTGCGCGGCGCTACCCGAGACTGTGCTGGAATCCGAATTGTTCGGCCATGAGAAGGGTGCATTCACAAGTGCGTTCAACTCGCGCAAGGGGCGCTTTGAGCTCGCCGACAAGGGGACATTGTTCCTAGACGAGATCGGCGAGATTTCGGCCTCGTTCCAGGCAAAGCTCTTACGCGTGCTGCAGGAGCAGGAGTTTGAGCGCGTCGGGGGCAACCAGACCATTAAAGTCGACGTCCGCATCATTGCCGCTACGAACAAGAACCTGGAAGAGGCCGTTGCCAGAAACGAGTTCCGTGCCGACCTCTACTACCGCATCAGTGTTGTTCCCTTGCTGGTGCCGGCGCTTCGCGAAAGGCGCAGCGATATTCCGCTCCTTGCAGCTGAGTTTCTCAGGAATTTCAACGATGAGAACGGCCTTATGTTGACGTTCGATCCGAGCGCAATCGAAGTACTGGTAAACTGTGACTTTCCCGGCAACATTCGCGAACTTGAAAACTGCGTATATCGGACAGCGGTTCTGGCGGCGGGGCCATCAATCGGGAAAGACGACTTTGCATGCTGCCAAGACAAATGCTTCGCCGAGGCGCTGCATAATTGCAGACTTGGCAAAGTCGCGCTGCAACCCTCGCCGATCGGGCCGCTGCCACTGAGTCCGGCCTTACCGCCGGCTGCTGCCGGTAGATCTGCCGCCGTCGCACCCCCGTCGGACACCGTAGGGCAGCCGTCGCTGGACCCAGCGGGGGTAGTCCACTCTGCGAGAATGGCCGATGCCGAACGTGTCATCCAGGCAATGGAGAGATGTGGCTGGGTCCAGGCAAAGGCGGCGCGCCTGCTCGGACTGACGCCGCGCCAGATCGGCTACGTGTTGAGGAAATACGGCATCGAGATCAAGCGTCTTTGAACAGATCACCGAGCCGAGTAGCTGGCACAACGAAGTATTTGTGCCTCGGCGCCTTGAGACGAGTGATGCGGGCTCCTCCAATTCCGATCCGATCGCACAGGCCGCGCTGCCCCCGCGGTCGTCGCCCCACCGTGCACCCGGGTCTGGCGGCAGCGCCATCGTCGGTGGTCCAGGCCATGTCTTGATCACCAGCTCGTACCGGACGCACTGAGACCGAAACGGAGAAAAATTGATGTCTGATGCAAAACTGCAAACTGTGCTTTCTTCCCTTTCGCAAGTAGCGGGACAGTTAGATGTTCTGCTGTCCGACAAACCGGCGCCGGATCCTTGTTGCGTCAAGCTAAACACGAACGAGAACCCGTTTCCGTTGCCGAAAGCCATAATGCAAAGTGCGATGGCGGCTCTCAAACGGCAATATCTATATCCAGAAGACGACAACGTCAGCTTGAGGCAAGCAGCGTCGGAAGCCTACGGCGTCTCGAAGGATCAGGTGATCGCCGGAAACGGATCGTCTGAACTGCTCGGGCTTATCTACAGAGCTTTCCTGGTTCCAGGTGACAGAATGGCGATGATGTCGCCGGGGTTTTCGTTCAACCGCAAACTTGCCCGTTTGCAGGGTGCTCAATTTCTCGAAATCGGTTGGTGCGCAGATCATTCCTTGCCCGTCGAAGACTTGCTTTTGGGACCGGCAAAAGATGCCAAGTTCATTCTGCTGGCCAACCCAAACAATCCGACCGGAACGTTTGTTCCAGTGGCCGATGTTGAACGCCTGGTATCGCAATCAGACCGTCTGATTGTCTTGGATGAGGCCTATGTCGATTTTGCACCGGACAATGGTCTGCATCTCCTCGATCGCTATCCAAACCTCCTGATCTTGAGAACATTCTCGAAAAGCTATGCCACCGCCGGCATTCGCGTCGGTTTTGGACTTGGCCACCCCGAAGTCATTGGCAGGCTGCGGGATCTCCAGAACGTCTTCAACATGAATGTGATCGGTCAGGCGGTTGGCATCAGTGTGCTTGGGCACCGCGCCGCCTATGCCGAGAACCACAAGCACATCAAGCATGAAATACAGCGGGTGACGGTGGCACTGTCGAAAATCGGGTTTTCCGTAATACCTTCTCACGCAAATTTCCTGCTAGCGCGTGTGCCAGCGGGGCAGGAAGGTTCATGGTGGCAAGCAGCCTTGGAAAGGCAAAAGATACTCGTTGCCTTCTTTGAGGATGCAGGGCTGGAAAAATACATCCGCGTCAGCATCGGTACAAAAGCCGAGATGGATGAATTTCTTGAGGTCGCCACAGAGATAGCTGCAACGGCGAAGGAAACGATCCCGCTGTGCCGGCCGTCAGCGGCCGTTGCTTCTGCCTTAACCAGTCGGTAGTTCCCCGCAATTTCAGCGCACCAATAATTTGGATTTGCTTGCATCATTGCGAGCCACGAACTGTTGCAAAGAGTTGGAGAAAATTCGTGAAGAATGCCTTCCCCCGGGGCCTGACCTTCGGCATATTCGACCATCTGGACGAGGACGGCTGCGAGATTGCCCGGCAATACGCCAATCGGCTGAGTTTGGCAGAGACGTGCGATCAACTTGGCTTCTATGCATATCATCTGGCAGAGCACCACTGCACTCCGCACGGGAGGAGCCCATCGCCGAATCTGTTCTTATCCAGCGTCGTCCAGCGCACCCGGCAACTTCGCGTCGGCCCGATGGTAATGCTCCTTGCCCTTTATCATCCGCTGCGCGCCTTCGAGGAGATCTGCATGCTGGACCAGTTGAGTGGTGGCAGGGTCGAGCTGGGTATAGGGCGCGGCTCTCTCCCAGTCGAACTGGGTTACTTCGGGATTGCTGCGGAGGCGGCGCCAGGTCACTATGCGGAAGCCAGCGAAATCCTTATTAAGGCGATGAAGGGCGACACGCTGTCCTATCGCGGCCGCCATTTTGAGCTGAATGACGTCCCCTTGACGCTGAGATCTCATCAGCGCCCCCATCCACCGACATGGATCGCCACCAATAGACCCGAGTCGGCCAGCTGGGCCGCTGCAAGTGGCGCCAATATCGCGTGCCTTGGACCTGCCTCTTCTGTTCGCAGAATTACAGATGCATTCCGAGCCTGCCGGGAGCGCAGTGCCGACGCGGACGAGCGAGGGCCATTTCTTGGAATGCTCCGCATGGTCGTGATCGCGCGATCGGAAACAGATGCATATGCGCTCGCGGCACCCGCTTACGAACGATGGCTCAAGAGCTTCAGGTTCCTCTACGACCTCAATGCGCTCCAGACGCCCCCAAATCTGCCGCTGAGCTTGGATGCAGCAATCGAAAGCGAATTGTGCGTGGTGGGAACGGCATCTTCCGCGCGACAAGCTCTTCTTGATCAGCTCGAAGAGGCCGGTGCTAATTATCTACTTTGCCAACTTGCATTTGGGAATCTGTCCTTAGACGCTTCGCTATACACCGCAAGGACAATCCAATCTGAAATCATGGCTCGAGTTACCTGACGTGGAATGCGCGCTCCGCCTTCGGAGTTGAATTTCTCCGGCGCATCATCACCTTCCCGATCCCGCGCCTGATGCCGAAATAGTGCTTGGTGTGACGGCGCAAACCTTCAGGCCTTACGCGCCCGACGAGGACGACAGTGTCTTTCTTTACGAGGACACGGCCAGCAGTCGCGCCGATAACGTGGCAATCGCGCTGAAGCTCAAGCCGCTGAAGGTCGGCATTGTCGGCCTCGGCGGTACAGGCTCCTACGTCCTGGACTATCTCGCCAGAACGTACGTCCGCGAAATCCACCTCTTCGACGACGACGGGTTCCAGCACAACGCCTTCCGGGCTCCGGGGGCGGCTTCGGGCGAAGAGCTGGAGGAGGAACTCGCCAAAGTCCAATTCCACGCGCGTACCTGCGCAACGCAAAAGTGCGCTAGCGGAACAACAACTCCAAAACGACACCGTCTTGCATGCGATTTGCAAGACATTGACGCCGGGCATCAACCTAAAAGGAGAGATAGCCACAACCAGGATCACCCGCCATGCCTTGCCCATTCCATGCGCCCCTGTTCGCCTTGGCTGCGGGGGCAAGCGACCCAGAGGGATCGCACCATACTGGCTACCGTCCAAATTGCGGGCGTTGATTGAAGCGCAGTGAAGGCAAATTGGCGATGGCTGCAGGCGTTTCTCCGCCTTAGAGCCAAGTTCCGCCATCGGGATTCCAACGGCCGCGGGCATTCTCCGGGGACGCGAGACTATCGACAATGGGACCGAAGAAGCGTCGCAATTCTTCTTGGAGTTCCGCAAAGCTCGGCGGTTTGAGAGTCGGTGGGTTGCGGCGAAGAAAGCCGCTCCAAAGACCGCGATGCTCTACAATCGCTGCAAAAGCCTCTGTCAGACCCGCGGGCATTGCGGTGGGGATGGCAGTCTCTCGGCGCCGAAGCGTGCCGATGACCGCTTCGACAAGCCCCGACGCGTCGAAGGGGAAGATGCGGGTCGTGACCCAGATGTCGTAAAAGTCCTTGATCCGGCCGTTTGCTTCCCCAAAGCGGAGCATGACCTCGAACTTCTCCGCGACCACCGTTTCGGGGGGATACATCAGCACGCTTGCCTCCGGTAGGTTCGGCAGCAGGCTGGGAAAGGTCCCTCGCTTTGGCGACGGATAGACATGATCGCCGAAGCCGATGTCGACTTGCACGTGAATTTTCGCGCCAGCCAAGTCCGCCGTCAGGATTAGCTGGACACCCTGATACTTGTCGGCTTCGCGAACAGCCTCGATCTTGAGGCTGCCTGAGTCGAACTTGATACCGTCATCGGGCGCTTCAACTTGGCAGATGCGGACGAACAGTTCGGCGATAGCTGCGGGGTCGGGACTGCCCTCGCCTAGCAGATCGAGATCCCCGGTTGGCCGAAATACGTGCTCCGGCCAGGTGACGAACAGCATGGCGCCCTTGAGCACATAGCGAGCGGCCCCATCGGTTTTGCTGAGGCGAAAGAGCAGGCGTTCGATTGCGTAGCGTGTCAGGACGCGCTGGTAGTCATCACCGTGTTGCTTGGCATGATTGAGCAGTCGGGCTCTGATTGAAACATCTAGATTTTTGACGATCTTAGCGGTCACTGGATCGCCTTGATCAAAGGCTCCATTCGGCCGACCACGCGATCGATGGCGGCGAACTTCATCAGTTCGCTCGGTGTGGTCTTTCGTTGGTGAAGAGATTCGCGCAGCGCTTCGATAGCGACGTCCTCACCAACGTTGCGTCGGTGCTTGAAGCAGTCGGCGACAGTCTTCGCTACCCCGTATATCGGCACGTCAACGCCTTCTACGCGGATATGCTCTACTCCCGCAGTCAGCGCTTCACCGGTCGCGCGGACGATTTCGAGCCGGAGGCCTTTGTTCGGGGTGCGGGCCTTGTGTGGAATGGTCATCCAAACGGCATGAGGCAGCTGAGTGGTTAGCCCATGCTGCCGAAGTGCGCTGATTAGGCTGATCACTCCGTGAGGCACAAGCCGGCTGGCTTCCGCCAGATCGTGCGCGGCATCCTCCCCGACGCGATTGGGATCTTGATAAAGGCCGCGACCGAGGCGAACCAGGTCGCCGGCCTCGGTCAGGCGCCTTAGATACACTAGGGGAATGCCGGCAGCCTTGAAGTCGCGGGCGCGCGCAATTCCTTTGTCTTTGGTCAGGCTAAGAGCGCGTTCACGATAGGTCATATGATGGTCGGTCATTAGTTATCTTTTGTAGAAGACTATAGGAGCGGTGCCGACAAAAAATAACAGGATCAGGTTTTCTAATTTGCTAATGCTCTTCCTCAACAGCCGCTGTGGACGGCAGCCTCTGACAAGGGGGCGTTGGGACTCGCTTGATGAGCTTGTTATCAAGTGAATACAAATTCGAAAAACTGCCGGCGAAAAATAACAGCTTGGAATTTCTAATTGATGTCATATATTTCCTATGACCATGGTTTCGTCAAGCTCTCCTCCTGGTGATCTCACACCCAAACACGTCCGGGCAGCCCGAGCGCTCCTGGCGTGGTCTCAACAGGACCTTGCCAAGGCGGCCAGTGTGGCGACCTCGACGGTCGCTGACTTTGAGCGCGGTCGACGAACCCCTGTAGCAAACAATGCCCAAGCCATCCGGGGCGCTCTTGAGGGCGCTGGCATTCGGTTCCTCGCCACTGGTGCTGTTATCGGGCCCGAAGTTCCCATCATTGCCACTTCCGACCAACCTGCAATCCCAATCAGATGGGTCAGCGCCGAGGACCTTTCAAACTGGGCAAACCGCAACGACGGAGCCATCAGCCTTCCGACGCTTCTCGCACATCTGATCCGCGCCACCTACGGCTCAGCAGTCCACCTTCGCTTTCCTTCGGATGAAGGGGTTCGTTATCCAGGCTGGGATGGACGTACTTCGGCCGATACCCCCAGTCCCTACGTACCCGAGGGTGAAGCCGGGTGGGAAATTGGCGCACAGCGAAGCAATATCGTCCAGAAAGCGAATGAGGACTATCGCAAGCGGACGATCGATCCTTCTCCCCTCGACCCAGCCAGCGCCGCCTTCGTCTTCGTTACTCCGCGCCACTGGCCTGGGAAGGACGAATGGGCCAAAGCGCGTCAGAGTGAAGGCCCGTGGAAAGAGGTTCGCGCCTACGACGCTGATGATCTCGTCCATTGGATCGAGCAGGCGCCGGCCGTCGGTCTTTGGTTGGCTACGCGACTGGGAAAGCGACCCAATGGAACCCGAGAACTGGAGGAAGTTTGGGAAGAATGGTCGCTTGCTACGGAGCGGCCGTTGACCACGGACCTCGTTCTCAGTGACCGCGACGAGGACGCTGCGGAGGTTCTGCGTTGGCTTCGGGGAGCCCCGTCCGTTCTCTCCTTGCAGGCAACCGCTGCAGATGAGGTGGTTGCATTCTTCCATGCCGCACTCGGTGAACTGCCTGACGATGTGGCTGCTGCCTATCGCTCCCGCTGCCTGGTGGCGACCACTCCCGAAGCGGCCAGGGCTCTCGCTAACGCTCCGGCGCCCCTCCTTCTGCTTTTGACTGAACCCGAGCCCGGACTGGCCAACGTTCTTGCAACACGGGGCCACTATGTGTTGCAGGCCTATGATGATCGTCCAGTCGCGCGCGGCGACGTGCGTGTGCTCACCAGACCGTCGCGCGAGGGGATCGTCAGTGCGTTGAGCGCTGCCGGCATAGCCGAGCAACGGGCAGAAGCGCTCGCTCGCGACTGTGCGCGCAATCTCGCCGTCCTTCGCCGCCTGATGCCCGGCGCCCCTGGCCGCCAGCCAAAATGGGCCAGGGAACCGGTATCTCGCGCTTTGCTCACCGCCCTCCTAGCGGGGGGATGGGACGAGACTTCCGCAGCAGATCGAGCGCGCCTCTCAGAACTCGCGGACGCTCCTTATGAGGCTTTTATCGCAGACCTGACAGCATATATCGGGGAACTCGACAGCCCGCTGCAGAAGGTCGGATCGACTTGGCGCGTTGCCTCCCCCTCGGATGCGTGGATGCTGCTTGCGCATCATCTGACGAACGCGGACGTCAAGCGTTTCGAGGCTGCAGCCTACGCGGTTCTGGCGTCCGCCGACCCGCGCTTCGACATGGATCCCGACGAGCGCTGGATGGCAGGGGTTCGCGGCATCCATCGCGACTACTCGGGCATGCTGCGCAATGGCATCGGCCAGGTTCTTATCCTGCTGGCGCTTTGGGGTGATCGGGTGCGGGCCGTGGCCGACGCGAGGCGGCGCACCGACAACATAGCAAGCAGGCTCCTCAAAAACGCGGATCAGAGGCGGTGGTGGTCCTTGTCGAGCGACTTCCGACTTCTCGCGGAAGCCGCGCCGCAGGCTTTTCTCGCCGCGATTGAAGAAAGTCTCGACCAGGACGAACCTGCCATAGCTTCGCTGTTTGGCCACGATGGAGGTGGGTTCGTCGGGACTGAATATCTTTCCGATCTGATGTGGGCTCTGGAGTCGTTGGCTTGGTCGCCTGAATATATGCCAAGGGTAACTCACCTCTTGGCGCGACTTGACGCGATCGACACCAAGCCGCGTCGCTATTCCAATGGGCCCGCAAATAGCTTGCGCGAAATCCACCGTCTGTGGATACCTCAGACCTACGCGAATCTGGACCAGAGGCTTCGCGCGCTGGATTTGATCCGCAAGCAGGAGCCGGATGCGGCATGGAAGCTGATGCTCGGTATCCTGCCGCGTGGACACGATACCTCATTTCCAACTTCTATGCCGCGCTGGCGCGATTTTACGGTCGACAAAATAGAGACAGTGACATGGGCGCTCATTGGGCGCGGGGCGGCCGCTATCAGCAAGCGCTTGATTGCCGACGTGGGCCTGAGTTCCGCACGCTGGCCGGATCTGCTCGACCGGCTGGGCGATTTGGCGCCCGATGCTGATCCCGCTCTGGCAGCGCTCGAGGCGGCCGAGATAAGTTTCATCGAAAAGGCGGATCGCCGGTCCCTCTGGGAGAAGTTGCGGGATGTGCTCCATCATCATCGACAATTTCCCGATGCCGAGTGGTCTTTGCCGGACCTAGTGCTCGATCGATTGGAGGCCATCTACGAATGTTTCGCGCCCACCGATCCGTTTGAGCGAACGGCCTGGCTCTTCAAGCAAACCGTTCAACTGCCCAAGCTCTCTTCCAAAGGCTGGGAGACGGAACAGCGCGACATTGACGCCGCACGACAGCAGGCGGTTCAGGCGCTCTACGCCGAGGGCGGGCTCCCCGCCGTGTTTGCGCTGGCGCGAGCGAGCGAAATCCCGGGTTATATTGGCAAGGCTCTCTGCGATGTCGGCCTGCCGTACCCCGATATCGAGGTGCTGCTGACATGCGCTGTTCAAAGCGATGATGGGCACGAGAGGGATGTGGCCCACGGTCTCATCGTTTCACTATTTCGGGAACGGAAGGAAGCCTGGGCAAACGCGCTGATCGATAGGACCCTGACCGAGAACTGGGGTGACACGGCGCTGCTTACAATCCTTCGGGCGCTTCCTGTTGCCCGTTGGACCTGGGAACGGATAGCCCAGATCGGTGGCGAGATAGAAGCAACTTACTGGCGCCGAGCACCAGTGTTCTGGATCGACGAGGATAGTGGCGACGTCATCTATGCGATCCACAAGCTGATCAGTGCTGGACGAGCCCGGCACGCCCTGACGCTCGCGCGGCGCGGAAACAAGGCCCACCTGCCGTCCGAGCTACTGGTCGAGATGCTGGAGGAGACCTCACGTCAGCCAATCGAAGACGGCGACCCCAACGAGGCGGCGATGCTGCAGCACGATGTGGCTGAAATCCTAGAGGCTCTCGACGAGCGCGAAGATGCCGACCGAAATGTTCTGGCTAAGCTCGAGTGGAGATATCTACGGATCCTGGAGTATTCGCGGCGGCGCCCCAAGGTTCTGCTCAGGGCACTTTCGGAGCAACCATCACTGTTCGTCGAGATGCTGAGCGCAGCCTTCAGGGCAAGCGAGGAAAGCGGTATCGTTGAGCCTGAACCCGATGACTCCAAGCATGCGCAAACCGTCGCCACGCAGGCCTATCGGCTGCTGGAGCTTTGGAACTATATTCCTGGAACACGCGACGACGGCACTATCGACGGCGAGGAGCTCGAGACCTGGATAAAGCAGGCCAGGGCACTTGCCAAAGCGGTCGGCCGAGAAAACATCGCCGACAGCCGAATTGGAAATCTCCTGTCGGCCTCGCCGATCGGCTCAGATGGCAATTGGCCGGCTGAACCGGTGCGCGAGGCGATAGATCTTTTTCGCAGCAAGCCGATGATTGATGGTTTTGTTGTCGGCAAGAGCAATCGCCGCGGTGTCACGACGCGTTTGCCGCGCGATGGCGGAGAACTCGAACGCCTGGAGGCGGCGAAATATCGAACATGGGCGAAAGCGATCGCCTACGATTATCCGCGCACGGCAAAGGCGCTTGACACCCTCGGCGATGAATATGAAGCGGAAGCGCGTCGGCATGATGAGGACGCCGAGCGGATCGACTGGAGAACTTAGGCACGCTCTCGATCGTTTTGAGCGCTCCAACTCCAGACGTCACGGTCGTCGTAATCTGACCCCGGGACGATTGCCGTTTGTGAATTCTACGCCCTCTGTCTCAAGGACGGTACGAATCTTGTCGCGGTGCCGTCGGCTTCGCCTTTCTCAAAATCACCTTCGGTCTGGCCCATCTGGTAGGTTACATGGGCAAAGCAACTCACGTCCTTGTGACGCGCCGATGCAAAGGAATAGAGGGCCGCCGCTACCGATTCCGGACAATTGCCGAATTGCAAGCCGCACTTCAGCTCGGTGGCTTAGCCGTGGTCAAAATCATCACCTCGCCGTGCAGTCGCCCCTCATGACCTGAATGGTGGCGGAAAGGCCGGCTCACGAATGAAGATCGTCGAGATTGGGTCCAGTCAGTGCCGCGCGTGTTCGCATTGGCTGTGATCGGCCAGCACCTCAATCACCCGGCATTCGCCGACCTTCCCGTGCCGGCAGCCTTCGACCATGAGTTCCAGTTCGGCCTTCAATGCCGTGAGGCTGCGTATCCGCTGAACGACGTCGGCCAGCCGCGCCTGGGCTATGGTGTCGGCCGTGGCGCAGGGCTGGCTGGGATTATCCTGCAACGTCAGCAGGGTGCGGATGGCTTCGATGTCGAACCCCAACTCGCGTGAATGGCGAATAAACGCCAGCCGGCGCAAATCGCTGGTTTCATAGTGCCGTCGATTGCCCTCGCTGCGGTTCGGCGCGGGCAGCAGGCCGATCTGCTCATAGTAGCGGATGGTCGGCACTTTCACGCCGCTCTGTCGTGCCGCTTCGCCAATCGGGACACTGCGCATGATTTTTTCGCTTGCTCCTCTAGTCGCTAGAGAATGTAGCGTGCCGCTGGAATGGTTCAAGGAGTGAGACGATGGCTGCAACCGCCGCACAAACTCGTTATCGCGTCTCTGGTGGCCGTCGTCCCGCCGCTGGCCTTCGGCGACGACTGGAACGAATGGATCTACAAAGGCCTGGCGCTGCTGCTCATCGGCTGCCCCTGCGCCCTCGTCATATCGGTGCCGGTGGCAATCGCCGCCTCGCTCTCGGCCGGCGCCAGGCGTGGTCTTTTAATGAAAGGCGGCGCGGTGCTGGAAGGCTTGGGCAAGATCACCGCCGTGGCTTTGGACAAGACCGGGACGCTGACTGAAGGCAAGCCCGTGGTGACGGATGTCGTGGCCATCGGGATCAGCGAAAAAGAGGTGCTATCGTTGGCCGCTGCACTCGAAACGGGATCGAGCCATCCGCTGGCCCTGGCTATCCTGCGAAAGGCCAAGGCCGATCACGTGCCGGTGCCGCCAGCGGCGGAGGCCAAGGCGCTCGGCGGCAAGGGCGTAGTCGGTCACGTTGGCGGTAAGAACGTCTTCCTGGGCTCGCCGATCGCTGGAGGCGAGAAGGTCGCGCTGCCGGCCGAGCAGGCGGCCCGCATCGCCGAACTCAACGACCAGGGCAAGTCGGTGTCGGTGTTACTGATCAACGATGTGCTGGCCGGTTTCATCGCCATGCGCGACGAGCCTCGGCCGGACGCGCAGGCCGGCCTCAAGGCGCTGACCGATGTTGGCATCAGGACTGTTATGCTGACTGGCGACAACCAGCGCACGGCGGCAGCAATCGGCAAGCACCTCGACATCGATGTGCGCTCGGACCTGCTGCCCGAAGACAAACAGCGCATTGTCGGCGAGTTGAAAGGGCAGGGGCTGACGGTCGCTAAGGTCGGCGACGGCATCAACGATGCGCCGGCGCTCGCCGCGGCCGACATCGGCATTGCCATGGGCGGCGGCACCGATGTCGCCCTGGAGACGGCAGATGCGGCGGTGCTGCATGGCCGCGTCGGCGATGTCGCGGCGATGATAAAACTTTCTCAGGCGACCATGGCCAACATCAAGCAGAATATCACCATGGCGTTGGGGCTGAAGGCGGTGTTCCTGGTGACGACCGTAGTCGGCATCACCGGCCTGTGGCCCGCCATTCTCGCCGACACAGGCGCGACGGTGCTGGTGGCAGCCAACGCCATGCGGCTGTTGCGCTGGAAAGGTGGGGTGTAGATTGCCGCCTTCTATTTCTTTTGGGACGGCTCGCAGTGAGCCGTGCCGGCGCTTCATGGCCATGCGCGGCTTCCGACGCTCGCGCGAAAGCGCACACGAAAGTTCTGCTTCTCTTCTTTTTTCGTTCGCACGAAGGAGCCGCCGAGCCCTCTTTCGGACGCTCTTCTGTCGCCGATTTTGACCGACTTAATGCGGATGTTCGCCGGGCTATCTTTGAACCTCCTTGTCTGCCGCGGCGTCCAGTTTGCCTGGGGTTCTTGGAAGCTTTTCGAACTTTCTGGGTCGCGCCTCCGCCCGAATTGCGGGCGCTTATGGACAACGTAGGACAGTAGACTCGGTTTTAGGATACTTTGGGAGGCATCGAGTGTGGACGGCAGCTTTGCGCCTCATTCCAGTCGTTCGACGAACCTTCGCGCGTTCCCAAAAGCGGATATTGCCGTACCGCCCGATCAACGACCAGTTTGGTGTGGTTTGCGGACTGGCGACGTCCCGCGAGCAGTTAAGGACAGCGGGCGGAGCCGAGCCTCGGAGGCTATCGGAGCCAAATTGCGTGGACTCCCTTTGAGACGACATGCGCACGCGGCATTAGGGTCGGCCCCTGAGCGGGCACCGTCTGTGCGACGAGTTGGTAGCATGGTGATGCCACCAAAACGTTCCGACCAGGTGCAAGACAGCAGCTAGAGCCGCCCTCCGACGCCCTTAAATTTGGCGACGAAATCTGCGATTTTCTGGAACACTGAATTCTTTTTGGTGAGATATTCGGGATTGAGGGGGCTCATCCTGGGCAGCACGTCGTTCAGATCGCTGCCATTGTCGCTGGCAAACTCCCGCTTGATCGAGCTTGCGACGTAACGTCTGGCCGCCTCAAGATTCAATTTGTCTACTGCCACCAGCTCTTCAAACTCACGCCGCTGTTGCTCCTGAGCGAAAGCGAAGAATGCTTCGATCAGGCCATCCTTGGTATTGAGTTCATCAAGGTTGGTCTGATTGATGAAGTCGACCATAAGGTCTTCCTTTGGCCGATTGCCGAGGCTCGCGCGGATCAGGCGACGGGCTTCGTCAATCAAAGCCGACTTGTCCTGATTGTGGCTTTTCTTATCGAAAATGAGTTCAAGGATGTAGTCCAGATTGATCTCTTGAGATTTCAAGAGCTCGACTTCAAAGACCACATCATCCCAGTCGAGCCTGGTGTGCTCGCGACCCGCCGAAGCGTTCTCCTTCCGAATCCAATCGCGAATGTCATTGTAGGTCGATTTGTAATCTTGAACCTTCCGCTCGGGCGGAAGCTTGATGACGGCAAGCGCACCAAACTCGGCATCGGCGAGATGGTGCTTTTCCTTGAATGCCTCCAATGCCGCTTCATCACCTTGGTCGACCTGTTGAAGCGCCTTCAGGGCCGTATATTCATCGAAGTTTTGAAGAACATTCTCAACCCTGAGAAATTCGCCAAAGAGCTTCGAAAAGTCCCTTTTGTCCGCTTCTGTATGGATCTCGGCTGGATCGGGAAAACGTCCTGCCAACTCTTCGGTGATGGTTACAAATCCTCGGCAGGCCGTTCCCGTTGCGATGTCGACAAAGCCGCCCATGTACTCTCGGTAGCTTTTTTCCAGCACGACTTTCTTGGTGTTGCTATCACCAAACAAGGTAATGGCATCAATCGTCGCCTGTTCCAGATCGCGAAATGCGACGATGTTCCCGAAGGTCTTGGTCGCATCAAAAATTCGATTGGTGCGAGAGTATGCCTGTATTAGCCCGTGAAATCGGAGATTTTTATCCACGAAGAGTGTGTTGAGAGCTGGTGCGTCAAAGCCAGTGAGGAACATCCCAACCACGACAAGGATGTCCACTTCCTTGGACTTCACGCGGTTGGCGATATCGCGGTAGTAATTCTGGAAGCCGTTGCCGTCCGTGCTAAAATTTGCTCCGAACAGGGAATTATAGTCGCTGATAGCGGCGTTCAAAAACTCCTTTGCGCTGCTATCCAGCGCTGCCACATCGAAGCTTTCGTCGCGAATTTCGCCGATCGCGCTCTGCTCTTCGTTGGCCGCGAACGAAAATATCGTGGCGATCTTGAGCGGCTTTTCGCTAGCGTTCTGGAGCTCGTTTAGGGCTTCATAGTAGAGCTTGGCAGCGTCCACGCTGCTCACCGCGAACATCGCATTAAAGCCACCCCCACCAAGATAAGTTCGATGCGTTTTCTGGCGGAAGTTATCCAGGATGTATTGGGACACCTCGCGTATCCGCTGAGGGTGCAACAGGGCGTTCCTATTCTCAGCGGCGCTGAGCTTTGCCTCGTCCGTCTCCGTTTCGATCTGTCTGAACTTGGGTCGAACATCGTTGTAGTCGACCTTAAATTTCAGAACCTTTTCGTCCCGGATAGCATCCGTGATGACATATGAGTGCAGCTCCTGGCCGAAGACGCTAGCGGTCGTCTCGGCACCTGAGGCGTTCTGGGGAAAGATAGGCGTTCCGGTGAACCCAAACTGGTAGAAGCGCTTGAACTTCTTCTTTAAATTCTTTTGCGCTTCTCCGAACTGGCTACGGTGGCACTCGTCGAATATGAAGACGACTTCCTTGCCGTATACAGGCAGGTCGCTTTCGCTCTTCATCAGGTTGTTAAGCTTTTGGATCGTGGTGACGACGATCCTGTTGTCGTCCTTGTCGAGATTGCGCTTGAGGGCCGCCGTGTTCTCAGAGCCGTTGACGCTGTCAGGCGAGAACCGCTGGTATTCCTTCATCGTTTGGTAGTCGAGGTCCTTGCGGTCGACGACAAAGAACACCTTGTCGATGAAATCGAGCTCGGTGGCCAAACGGGCCGTCTTGAAACTTGTGAGCGTCTTACCGGAACCAGTTGTGTGCCAGATGTATCCGCCTCCATCCGGCTTGCTCCAGGTCTTCGAGTTGTGCGAGCTCCTTATCTTCCAGAGGATCCGCTCGGTTGCGGCGATCTGATACGGCCGCATGATCAGCAGTGTCTCGTTGGCATCAAACACGGAATAATGCAGCAGCACATTGAGAAGTGTGTGCTTCTGTAAAAACGTGGCGGTAAAATCCTTCAGGTCCTTGATGAGCCCGTTGTCCGCCTTGGCCCAATTCATCGTGAAATCGAAGCTGTTCTTGTCCCGCTTCGTGGTATTGGCAAAATACCGCGTATCGGTCCCGTTGGAGATCACAAAAATCTGCAGGAATTTGTAGAGTGAACTATCGCTGTTGAAGCTCTCTTTGCTGTAGCGGTGGATCTGGTTGAATGCCTCGCGTATGGCCACGCCGCGCTTCTTGAGCTCGATCTGCACCATTGGCAGGCCGTTGACCAGTATGGTCACATCATAGCGATTGGCGTGCCCGCCTGCCTGTTCGAACTGCTTGATGACCTGCAGCTTGTTGCGCGAGATATTGGACTTGTCGAACAGGTAGATGTTCTGGATGCGCCCGTTGTCGAAGACGAAGTCGTGGATATAGTCGTCCTGGACTTTGCGGGTTTTCTCGACGATGCCATCGCTCGGCTTGCCCAGAAAGGACTCAACGAAGCGTGACCATTCGGGGTCGGTGAAGGTGGTGCTGTTGAGCTCACCCAGGCGCTCGCGGACATTGGCGAGCATGGCCTCCGCTGAAGCAATATTGTCGCGGAAATCGTAGCCCTGATTGCTCAGGTCCTTGATGAGCTCGCGCTCCAGCTCATCTTCACTCTGGTAGTGGTCGGCAGAGGCCCATTCACTGATGTACCTGTCGAGGACGACAAAGTTCTTCGATTCTGCGATAGGCTTGGTCACCTCAGCCATTCTGTTGGGCCTGCTGCCGGTAGCTGTAATTTTCTATCAGATGGGCAAGAAGGTAGTGTACCACCTGCTTTTCCTCGGGCGTGGGGTAGGCAACCGCCTCAGTTGAAAGGGTGCTGTGGCTGGTGAATTGAATGATCCGGTTCATGTAGGCCTGTTTGTCGTCTGGCAATAATTCGGCCCATCTGGGATACCCCAGGAAACTCGCGGTCTTCTCGTACAGGTTCCGAAGGAGCGTAAAGTGGAACCTCTCGACCTTGCCGTCAGCAACGGCCCGCTCAAGCAGGGTCTTCAAATGCAGATGGTAGGAAAAGCTATGATTTGAATCACCCTCCTTTTCCATCAAGTGGAAATTCCCGTCGTCCAGTCTCCCTAGGAGGTAACATTTCTTGGCCGACAACTCGCTGTGCAGGACGTTGTAGAAAATGGGGCTGTGTGTGGTGATGACGAACTTCACAGCCTCTGGAGCCCGCCTGATCAACGCAGCCAAATCTACCGCCAGTTGGATGAGGTGATTTTCGTCAAGGGAAGTGACAGGGTCGTCGATGAAAACATACTCTAGCTGATCGAATTCGTCGGTATCCCGCTCTTCTGGGTCCGGCACACTCAGCACGTCGACCACTACTTCAAGCAGCGTGTAAAATACGCTCCAGATGAAGTTACTTTCTTCTCCCTTGGAGATTTTGAAATTGCCTGCTGAAGCGTCGCCGCCAGTTTCCAGTGAGAACGTTACTTCGGAAAAGGCGCGTACGGGATGCGAGGTCCCGTCCGGGCCCGTCCGCTGATATTGCTGGTTGAAGGTCGGCGTAAGCTTGTCGTTGGTATAGCGCTGGAAATTCCTCGCGATATTGAGCTCCTGCCCCTGATCCACCAAAATCCAGTCCGTGAAGCTGTTCAGCTGGATCATCAGTTTCGGCTCGGCGCCGCTCAGCAGATCATTGTCCCAGTAGAATAGGTCCTCCGTGAAAGCACTGTAGTAGAGGATCTTATGCCGAGTAGGCCCACCCTCCGTGTCGCCGTCGGCCTTGGGCGCCACCAAATCCTTCAAGGCGCGAGACAGGCGGGTCTTTCCATTGCCATTGAAGGCATAGATCAGCTGAACCTTTTTGTTGGTTCCACGAAGCTCGTGCGCAATCTGCTCAAGCGTCTTGCTCATGTCTCTGCGACCTGGACGGGCTGGGGAAAGCTTAGCAACAAATCTCGATAGTATTCGTATTGCTTGTTTCGCAGGTCGATTTCCCGCGACAGGCCTTCGCCGAGTGACTTGGTCAGGCTCTCGAACTTGTCCAGGATAGCGACGATACGAGCCTGCTCCTCAAGTGATTTTTCGGGGTCGTCGGCATAGGGGATTGGGAGCTCGACCTTCTTGACCCCATCAATCAGCAGCCTTTTGATCTTGCCACGCGCCACGTGTTTTGCCTTTGCGTTGTGGAAGGCCTTCGTCTGCATCGCATATACAATGAATCTGGGGTTCATCGAGTGACGAAAGGCGAAGCTATCGTCATGGATGGCTACCTTTTCATCCCCGAGCCAGGCCACAGCTTTTCCGACATCTTCGACGGTTTCACTGACACCTGCGATTATCACATCGTTTGGTTGGGCGTACCGCAAAACCTGCGCCAACTCGCCCTTTACTTTCGAAAGGGTCTCACGGGCGGAGACACCGTAATGGGTATATATTTCGCCGTAGTGAATCGCGCTTATTCCCTCGTCCACATAGTCGGCCTTTGTGAAGCGCCTTCCCCGGATGAACTCACCGAGTTCGTCCAGAGCCTTCCAGGTGACGGAACCATCGTGACGGACGAGAAGCTGGTCACGATAGTAATCATATTGCTTCTTGCGCGCTCCGAGCTCGGCGGTCAGCTCCAGGGTCAACTCCGCGGTCAGCGTGGTGAAACTGTTCAAGATTCGAACAATCTCAGCTTGGATTGCAATCGATCGCTCGGGCTCGTCCGGACAAGGGATAGGAATCTTGAAGGCTTTGACCTTGTCATCTGAAATCGCGGGGTAGGCTGACCCGCTCTGATTTTCCTCGACGTAGGATCTGAAGAGAGTCGAGCTCAGCCAGTGGAGCAGCCAGCCGGGCAGAACTTTCGAGCGGTCGGAGCGCAGGACGCAATAGCCAGTGCTTGCGATCGCTCCAGACCATTCTGGCGTGATGAGACAAAATCTTTGCTGTGCGGGCCTTGTCGTTGCAAAGATCAGGTCGTCGGTTTCGACGAGCTTTTGGGCACGACTCGGAGCGGTGTCTGCCGTTATGTCGTTCGTTTCGGTGATGGTTCGCGTCTTCCGATCAACTGACGTCAGATCGATATAGCGGTAAGAGCCATAGGCGTCGGCCCACCTGATGTTGCTTGTGGGAAGGGTGACTTCTGCCAACGGCGTCCATGCAACTTCGGCCCCGTCCAGCAGGTTATCTAGGAACCTTCGATGGCTCACACTTCGATCTCCGCGATGATCGCGTCGATCTCCGTCCGCACTTGATTAATCCGTGTAACGGTCGTCTTCAGATCAGCATTGAGGGCATCTATGTCGGTCGCTTCGCGTTTGTCTTTAGGCACCACGTAAGCGCTAACCGACAGATTGTAGCCGGCCGCTACAATGCGTTCGTAGGAAACACTTTCCGCGACATGCGGAATGAGATCCTTACCGACGAACAGCTCCATGATATTTTGAATGTGGCTGTCATCCATGAAGTTGTTGTTGACGCCCTTCCGAAAGAATTCATGGCCGGTCGCATCTATAAATCGGATCGCGTTGTCGGCCTTGTTTTTGGCCAACACAAGAATATTGACCGCGATGGTGGTACCAAAGAACAGATTCGGTGCAAGCGCGATAACGGCCTCGACATAGTTATTGTCGACGAGGTACTGGCGGATTCTTTGTTCCGCTCCACCACGATAAAAAATGCCTGGAAAGCACACGATCGCCGCCCGGCCCTTCGCCGACAGATAGTGAAGGGCATGGAGCACGAAGGCGAAGTCCGCCTTTGACTTGGGCGCAAGCACACCGGCAGGGGCAAAGCGCTCGTCGTTGATCAGTGTGGGGTCGTCCGAGCCCTTCCACCTGACCGAATAGGGCGGGTTGGAAACGATGGCGTCAAACGGCGTCTCATCGAGAAAATGCGGGCTTTCCAGCGTGTCGCCATTCTGGATGTTGAACTTGTCATAGTTGATATCGTGCAAGAACATATTCATGCGGGCAAGGTTGTAGGTCGTGTAATTGATCTCCTGCCCAAAAAAGCCGTCTTCGATGATGTGATCGTCAAATTGCTTTTTAGCTTGCAGCAACAAAGAGCCCGATCCGGCCGCCGGGTCGTAGATCTTGTTGACACTGGCTTGCCCGTGCATCGCCAACTGCGCGATCAGCTTGGAGACGTGCTGCGGCGTGAAGAATTCACCGCCCGATTTACCCGCGTTAGCCGCGTAGTTCGAGATCAGAAATTCGTAGGCATCTCCGAACAAGTCGCCATGGTTATCCTCGAATTTCAGCGGAAGACCCGCAATGCCTTTCAGGACTGCCGCCAGTCGCGTGTTCTTTCCTTTGACGGTGTTGCCCAGGCGGTTACTGGTTGTGTCGAAGTCCGAGAACAGCCCCCGGATATCCTCTTCGGAGCGATAGCCGTTAGCCGAGCTTTCAATCGTCTTGAATATGGCGGCAAGCTCCGTGTTGAGGCTTTCATTGGTGTTGGCGCTCGCGGCGACCTTCACGAACAACTGGCTGGGATAGATGAAGTAACCTTTGGTTTTCACCGCATCGACCTTGGCTTCCTCCGGAATCGCGCTATCCGCCATCCCCGCATAGTTGATGCTGTCATCTCCCGCTTCGATGTAGGCGGTGAAATTCTCACTGATGAAGCGATAGAACAGGGCTCCTAGGACAAACTGTTTGAAGTCCCAGCCGTCGACAGCACCCCTTACGTCGTTAGCGATCGCCCAAATCTGTCGGTGCAACGCCTCACGCTGCTGCTGGCTTGTCATGTCTTGGACCCCCAATTCGAGCTCAGTCTTCTCTGGCCAATCCATCGCCCAATGTCGAGTAGGCTCGGGATAGACTGTCATCCGTCTACCATGCGCGACGCCCGTCAGTGACACCTTTCGCGTGGCTCCTGAGGTGGTTCATCTGCCGCAGGAAGGTGCTGCTCTTAACGGCGCCCCGTTTCGGCTATAGCCGCGCAGAATGATGCGATCAGATATCGATCCTCGGCAGAGGTCCTTCAAGCTGTTGCCGTCTTCGAATATCCCTGCGGCCGGAGCTGGTCCGACCGAAGCAATTAGCCAGGCGGCCGCAACTCGAACGCCGTTCATCATTTGCCGAGCTTTTTCGCGGCTTCGTTAGCCTTCTCGCGATTGCCTTTGGTGTCTTTGATGACCTTTAGAGCTTGATGCTTCGTGATGCCGTGTTTTCGGGCAAAGTAATTGACTTCATACGGTTCGCTTGCCGAGACCCGAGCTCGGTCTTGCTTGCCTCTTTTCGATTTGTCATCCGCCACAGTTTCATCTCTCATGTTGCATTTCGTGTCGCGTGACTTGCCGATAGTGGCAGGAAATCATTGGAAATCAACGTAAGCGGATTGCAACACGACGCACCATGGAAACGGCGACTTCTCCTCATCGCAGAGTCGACAACATTTTGCTCTTAATTTGGAAAGCCCTGGTAGCGGGAGGGCGTTTCAAGCAGAATAGTCTCAATGTGGTAGCCACAATCGCCCGGTTTGCGGTAGTCTGACGCGCGGACACCCGCCTATCTTTGTCCCGATCCAAACAGGGGAAGGGGGGGAGATTTCGGCGAGCGGTTACCGCCGTTGCGATGACGCCCTAGCGTTTCCAGTTCGCGACTGCACGCACTGCTTTGATGTAGCTGAAGTCGTCAACCTTAGGCAAGCCCCAATCGGCGCCGATAGCTTGCGCAGAGGCGCTCCGTTTGTGGCGATAGGTAATGCCATCTGGGACATGGGCGGTTCGGCGATATCGTTTCTCGACGATTTCGAACAGATGCGAGCGCTGTTGGCCGGTAGGGGAGTGGGCCATCGAGGACGAGCAGGCGCGCCCGGATGAGTTTGTCGAAGAGGCGTGGGAAGCTTCCATCGAGATGGGCGAGCGCAATCCTCCAACAGGGCCACGCGCACATGGAGCACGAAACGATCGAGCCCTGCTGCTTGCCGGCCGAAGGCGCCGGCCAGCCACGACTTGCCGGTTCCGGTCTGGCCGGTGATGATCAGGTTCCCGTGGCCGTCCGGGATTTAGCGCAATCGCTGTCCGCGCTGCCGCCGGTGCCCCTGGACGGTCAGATACTGCTCGCAAGGAGCATCAGGTACGAGAGGCGGCTTGTCCGGTCGGATCGGCTTCCTTTTCGGGAATGTCGTCGAATGACGAGTAGTTCAGATTGTAGAGTTTGGAATAGAGCCCGCCCATAGCCATCAGTTTGTCATGGTTGCCGGTCTCAATAACCTGGCCGTTCTGAAGCACGATGATGCGATCGGCACCACGGATTGTGGCGAGACGGTGGGCGATGACAAGCCCGGTGCGGCCTTCCAGGAGTTTTCTGAGAGCTTTCTGGATGAGCATTTCCGTGTAGCTGTCGATGTTGGCGGTGGCCTCGTCAAGAACAAGGATCTTGGCGTCGGCGACGAGAGCGCGGGCGAAACTGACAAGCTGGCGCTGGCCGAGAGAAAGGTTGCCGCCGCGTTCGCCGAGCTGGGTTTCATACCTGTCGGGAAGGCCCATGATGAAGTCGTGGGCTCCGACCACCTTGGCGGCCTCGATCACCTTCTCGCCCGTGACTTCCGTCTTGCGGTAGCGGATGTTCTCGAAAACCGTCCCGGTGAACAGAAACGGCTCCTGCAGCACCATGGCGATCTGGTTGCCGAGCGATTCCTGTGTGAGATCGCGCACATCATGTCCGCCGACCAGCACTTGGCCTTGCTGAGCATCATAGAAGCGATGGACGAGGGCCATCGCGCTCGATTTGCCAGAGCCGGTCGGCCCGACCAAGGCGACCGTTTCGCCCGGCTTGATCCCAAAGGAGACGTTTTTCAGCACCGGCTGTTTGGGATCATACCCGAACGTGACGCTCCTGAACTCGACCGAGCCGTCCATTTCGGGCGCAAGGATCCTGGCATCCGGTTTGTCCTGGATCTCGATCCTGACGTCGAGCACATCGGTCAGGCGCTTGCCGGAGGCCATTGCGCGCTGCATGACGGAATATTGCAGAGTTAGTGAGCGAATTGGGTCAAAGAAGCGTTGGATATAGAATATGTAGGCAACCAATACGCCCACATCGACGCGGCCATTCATGATCATGGAGCCGCCGACCACAATGACGACAGCCATGGCGAGGCCGGTGAGGCCATCGACGATCGGGACCATGACCTGTGCATATTTGGCAGCGGTCAGGTGGGTCGTGAGGTCGGCATGTGCCTTGTCGTCATACAATACGAAGTTGACGTACTGGCGGTCCATGGACTGGACGGTTCGGACGCCTTGAATCGCTTCGGCCAGTGCGCCGTTGACGACTGAATTGGTCTCTTGTGCAGCCATGAAGGCCTCGCGGGCACGCGGCAGCCACACGATGCGGATAATCAACAGGGCCGGCAAGACCGAGAGCGTCAGAATGCCGAGGTTGAAGTTGACCGACAGCATTACGAAGATGATGCCGAAGAGAAGCGCAATGTCGCCTACGGAGTAGATCGAGTTTGCGAGAAATTCGTGGATAGAGTTGACGTCGCCCTGAAGGCGAGACATCAGGCGTCCTACCTCGGTCTTGTCCATGAAGGAGAGCGATACCTTCTGCAGATGGGCAAACATGGCGCGGCGGATGTCGAAGAGGACGTTCTCGGCCATTTTCCCTACCACGGTTTCTTGCGCGTAGGCAGCGCCGAAATTAACCAGAATGGCAAGCGCAAACGCGATGGCGGCCTCAAGCAGGGCGAAGGCATCAGCGCCTACCGGAGTTATGGCGTGGTCGATCGCGTAGCGGATGATCAGCGGGATGAGAAGCTGCGTGCCAGTGAAAATCAGCAATGCGGCAAGCGAGACGACCGCCATGGCTCGGTAGGGACGAACGAAGGCCCATATGCGGCGAATGATGTTCTTGTCGAAAGCCCGGCCAAAGATCTCCTCCTCGATGCGATGGGACCCGACGACCGCGCGCGGAGGGCGTCTACCGCTATCATTCGGTTCGATTTCGAGTTCGTTGGCGTGCCGCTTGGCCATCAGGGCGCGCCTCCAAACGTGGTCGCAATGTCATCTCCCGGGCGCAACTGAAGATCATAAAGGGCCTTATAGCGTCCTCGCTTGGCCAAAAGCTCTTGATGGGTGCCGCGTTCCACGATCTCGCCGTTGTCGACAAACAGAATCCGGTCGGCGTGCTTGAGTGAACTCAGCCGGTGGGCGATGATGATCGTCACCCTATCCTTGGCGAAACGCCGTATCGCCGCGCGGATGCGCTGCTCTGTGGCGGCGTCGATCGCGGCCGTTGAGTCGTCGAAAACGACGATTGATGGGCGCAACATCATCGTGCGAGCTATGGTGAGACGCTGACGCTGGCCGCCAGAGAGAGAGGCTCCACGTTCGCCGACGACTGTCTTGTAGCCAGCGGGTAGGCCGAGAATGTAATTGTGCAACTGGGCGGATTCGCTAGCGCGCTCGATCGGCTGTTCCTTCGCCCAGGGGTCGCCATAAGCGATGTTGTTCTCGATTGTGGTTGTGAACAGGAATGCATCCTGCTGTACGACCGCGACCGCCTTGCGAAGCGATGCGAGGGTGACCCCGCGGATGTCCTGCCCGTCAAGCATGATGGTGCCACCAGTGACGTCGTAAAAGCGGGGGATCAGGTGAGCAATTGTCGACTTGCCAGAACCCGGCGGACCCACGATCGCGATCGTCTCGCCCCTACGGGCGCAGAAGGTAATATTCTTTAGAATGACGCGGTTTCCGGTGCCGGGATATGCAAACGAGACATTGTCGAAGCGCAGAGTTCCTTCACCGATCTCGAGCGGTCTTGCACCGGAAGCATCCCCGATCGTGATGTCCTGGTCGAGCAGACTGAAGAGGCGCGAACCGCAAGTGTAAGCGCGGGCAAAGCCGTTGACCATCAGTCCGATCTGGCGGACGGGCATTTGCAGGATCGTCATGAACGTCAGGAACGTCGTGAGCGTTCCAACGCTGATCTGGCCGGCGATGAGTTTGTCGCAACCGACCCAGAGGACCAACCCCATGGCGACAAAGAAGGCGAGGGTCATTGCGGACGTGTTGGGCACGTACAGGTCAACCTGCTCGTGCGCGAGTTCGAGCGCGTTTGTCGAGGCGATGTCGAACTTCGCCATCTCATGAGCCTGTGCCGAAAACGCCCGGACCACGCGGATGCCCGCGAGATTTTCCTCCATCACGCGGCCCAGGACGGAAAGCCGCTCCTGCAGGTCGAGCCAGATGGCGCGTAGCTTAAGCTGGGTGACCGACGATCGCCAGGCTACGAAAGGCACGAAGCTCAGCGCGATCAAACCGAGCACCGGGTCGGTTGAGATCATCATGCAGGCGCCTATCCCGATCAGCATGGTGAGCAGAAAGAACCTAACCAGGGCGGTGGAAAAATACATCCGCACGCCGTCGAGATCGAGGATGCCGAGGGTGATCAGGTCGCCTGAATGCACCCGGTCGTGAAAGGAAAAGCTCAGGCGCTGGACCTTGTCGTAACAAGCAAGCCGCAGTTCGTACGCGACGTGGTGCCCGACGGCTTCGGCAAAGTAGTTTTGCGCCATCGTAAAGAGGCCGCGTAGCGTACTCGCGCCGAGCAGCAGGAGAGCAGGAGTCCAGAGGGCTTGTTCTGCAGCCGTCACCGTGACACCGCCCCCGATGGCTACCTGGGTCTGGTCGACAGCCCGGCCGAGAAGCTGGGGAATAAGCAACTGCAGGATTACGGCTACCATCGTCGAACCGATAGCTAACGCGACCTGCCACGGGTGCCTCAAATTCATGCGCGTAATGCGCAGTAGCGTGCTCAAGCCCCGGCCCCACCCGGCCGCTTTTACATGCGCGGACGATTTTAGAGAGGTCGTGCCAACAGCATCACTGCCCACCGAGTGCCCCCGATTGAATTTTGCGCCTTCGGAAGCGAGCCGGTCGACTCACATCAAAGACGTTAAGTTGATCCTGGCCACCATCGGCTCAAGATGCTGATCCGGCGAGTTGCGCCACGGCTTCGCTCGCTGGCATGTCGATCACCGTGATTCCGCTTGCCGCAAGGAAACGGGCTTCGTTTCTGGTCAGCGTTTGCCCGTCCATTATCGCGTAACGGGGGCCTTCTGAGCGCTTCATGATCTGCCTGGCGTAAGTGCGCAGCATCTGATCATTGAAGCGGCAGCCGACGAAAAAAAAACCCCGGTCGACGCGTCGTTCCTTGACCACATCAGGGATAGGCGTCTGGATATCGATTTCAGTCAGGGCTTCGACATAGTCGGAATCGGCGATGAGGAAATTTGCGGCCGGCCTAATACTGCCATGTGGCGCATAGAGAACCGTCTTTGTCGCTGCTCCAGCCTCGAGTTCCCTTCCCGACAAGTCGTAAGTTCTGGTCCAAATGTCGCCAACTTCGTTCGCCCGCGTGACGCCTTGTATCTCGACGACGTCGGTTCGGCCGACCTCTGCCAGCGCCGCGCGCATGGCGCCTTCGTACCAGCTGTCGATGATGAGGGAGAGCGGGAGTTTTGCGAGCCAGGCGTGGAGGATGCTCGGCGCCGCCGGCCCGGCAAATATATCAGTCATCCAAGCTTGAAGTGTGCGGCGATGCCGGCGCTGTTCGATGAACTGCGCGACCGACCACATATTGGTGCGGATCTTCGAGGGGGCTGGCGCCCGCGTGTTGAGTGCCTCGGCAACGGCTTCGGGGGTACACGGTACAGGCGGCTCAGCAGAGCTGAGCCGGAGGAGACCCGGACCGAGATACGGGATCACCTGATCGGAGACTAACGCTCGTCTGGCCAGCTCAAGCAGCTTTCGGGCAAAACTGTCCCGGACGACGACCAGGTGGCCCGAGGTCGGGATCGTGTTCATGCTCGTTTCCTCTTGACGCCTCTCATTGACGGGCGGCATCAGTCCCCGTCGGAAAGCTTCCTTGCCTCGACGGTGATCGGCAGACGCGTATGCGGCGGAAGATCGGGAAGGAGGAGCCGCCAGCCGTTCCTGAGCGTTACGATCCCGCCCCACAGGTCCTGGTTCTCGAACTTGATAATCGGCTCCTCGAGATCCTTTTTGGGGACATACGCCGACAACCCGGCCTCGGTCCTGCGGATCATTACTTTCATGCGGCCGTTCCTTTATTGGCGTTTTCTTCGGCACCGCAGGGAGCGTCGGCGTTGTCGAGGCTCGTCAATTCACGCGCTCGCATGCCGACGACCGTCCCACGGTCGATCCATTCGACCGCGTAGATGAAGAACTGCTGTAGAAACGTGCCAATGTCGCGCACATAACCCTCTTCGCCCTTGCGAACGAGATTTTCGCCGATCTCCCTGCCAGGATAGGTGCCGTCATTCTTAATGTGGCGAGTGGCACGGACCCGCTCTCCCTGCTGAAATTGGGGAGGCTTCCGGATTTCCACCTCCTGTTCGCGTGCGAGCCGCATGGCGGTTCCTTGGTTCTCTGAGGCTAGTGTCATTGATGAGGCGCGCAGGCATTCCCCGGGGCAGCCAGTTGTGTGGGTACCCAGTGGACTCAGGCAGGAACGCAGGTCTTCGGCACAGGACACACCGAAGCACATTGCTGCGTGTCGAAAGCTCCCTCGCATTCGGTGCACTTCTGCAGCTCGACCACGTAGCTCTCGCCTTTGAACTTGATCGCACCCGACGGGCATTCGAATTCGCAGGCGCCGCATTGTGTGCATTGGGATGCGATGATCTTGAAAGCCATTTTGATTCCTGATTCGAGTAAATGAGATAGGTTCAGGCCGTCGCGGCGAGTGCCTGGACGCCGGACTCGGCGGCGTAAATCGAGCTGATTGCCGTTTCGATGTAGTCATGGCCGTAAGCGTCGGTTGCTCGGATACCGGCGGCCGCGAGCTGATCCTTGGGGCAATCTCCAATTTTGACGCAAAGCACTATGTCTACGCCTTCCAGCGCAGCGATGACCCCGTCGAGAGTGGCCTTCTCGCCCCAACCCCCGAGGCAATACTGCTCAACCTTGCGGTGCCCGATAAAGTTGATCCCCATCGGCGAGGCTTCATACACCTGGAATTCCTTGGCATGGCCGAAGTGTTCGTTGACGCGGCCGCCGCCCTTAGTCGCCACCGCAACGAGGAGGGACTTGCCGGAGCTCGTTGTCTTGACCATTCCGATCGCTTCGCTCCTGGCTGCCAGGCGATCACGGCGCTCGTCCGTGACCAGCTCCCGATAGGCTTCGCGCTTGCCGGCATCGTAGGTGATCTCGCCGGGAATCTGGTCGAGTGTGAATTCCTGGCCACGATCCTCGCCCAGCAGGCCGACGGCATCTGCGCGGCACTGCCGGCAGTGGCGCATCAACTTGGCGCCGCCTTCAAGACGATCCTGAAGAGCCTTCATCTCCATTGCATTTGGGCCGCGCTGCCCGGTCAGTCCGTAGTGCGTTCCGTGCGCGGGGTCCGAAATCAGGGGCATGACGTTGTGCAGGAACGCGCCGCGCTGCTTGACCCACTCATTCACCTCAACCAGGTGCTGATCGTTCACGCCAGGGATCATCACCGAATTGATTTTAGTGAGGATGCCGCGCGCGCTCAGCATCTCCAAGCCAAGCATTTGCCTCTCGTGCAGAATCCTGGCGGCTTCGGTGCCGACGTAGCGGCGATGGTCGTAAAAGATCCAGGGATAGATCTTTGCGCCGACTTCCGGATCGACCATGTTGATCGTGATCGTCACGTGATCGACATTCATGTCGGCAAGCTCGTCGACGTGGTCCGGCAGCGCGAGCCCGTTCGTAGAGACGCAGAGCTTGACGTCGGGGATTTCCCTGACGACGCGTTCGAACGTTGCCTTCGTCTTCTCCCAGTCGTAGCAGGCGTCGCCCGGTCCGGCGATGCCAAGCACGGAAAGCTGCGGCACTTCGTTGGCGACCGCGATAACCTTGCGTACCGCCTGATCGGGCGTCAGCTTTTCCGAGACAACCCCGGGCCGGCTTTCGTTGGCGCAATCATATTTGCGATTGCAGTAGTTGCACTGGACATTGCAGGCCGGCGCGACGGCGACGTGCATGCGCGCGAAATAGTGGTGCGCCTCTTCTGAAAAGCACGGGTGATCCTTGATCTTGTCCCAGATGGCCGGGTCCACATCGTCCGGCCTTGTCGACGATCCGCAGGAGGAAGATGCACAGCCACCCGACTTGGCGCTCACCAGCAACTGGTCGGAGACCCTCGCGCCGGTCAGGCTCTCAACTGAAATCGCCGGTGCGGCCATTGAACGGCTCCGTTGCGGGTTAACGTCGCGGTCCGAAGCGCAAGAGCAATGCCAACTGAAAAGGTGGCGCTAGTTCACGAATTGGCTTTGCGCGTCGGATAGCATGGAGTTGCTCCGACATAGCTTTGTCGGACTTCTAACAGGACTATGTTAGAAGGTGAGGAAGACGACCCGGCCGGACATCAGTTCAAGATAGAAATCCCGCGTCGACCGCTCGGCCGTGAACGCCCTCGGCACAACTCCCGACCGGTCTTCCGACGAGGATGTCGGTCTCGGCGACGGCGAGCTCGTCCGCGGTGAAGTTGCCACTGCTCACTTGGGTCTGCATAGTTCCGATTCAGGAGAGTGGGGTGACTCCTTCCTACCATCGGCAAGACGTCGGCAAGGGCGGGTGATGAAGGGGTGACAGCATCACACACTCGCGCAGCTTTGGCCCGGGCTCCGACACATTTCGCGTAGCTGGCGCAGTGTTCTCGTTCTCCACCTCATGAGAACGCTAGAATTTCTTCACCTCGATCCCGTGTCGGCGCAAAGCGTATCCGACCTGTCGTGGCGTGACGCCGAGGACACGGGCGGCCTTGGCCTGAACCCAGCCGACCTTCTCCATCGCGCCGATCAGCCGATCGCGTTCCGTCAGGCGCGGGCCTATTGCAGGGAGAGCGGGATCGTTTGTAGGGTCGGCAGTATGGGGTCGCACGTTATCCTGCGGGGCGCCGAAGCGCCCGGCCGGCATCGGCAATCCGGCGGGCATTATATTGCTTCGAAATCGCTGGTTGCCGGTATTGCCGCTGAGCGAATCAGCTTTTTTCCAGAGGAGCCAAGATAGGCATTGGTTATTGTTGCAGGCAAAATCCGATGGAGCGATTGTCCTTGAGCGCGCTAGCGTGGCCGTCCTTTGCACGCAGTTCTCCAATTCTCGCACGTTACCGGGGAAGTAGCATTGCGAGATAAACTCGAGCGCCGACGGCGCGAAGGCGAGTTCGAGATGGTTCTCCTTGTTGAATCGTTCGAGGAAGGCGTTCGCAAGGCGAGGGATATCCCCCGGTCGCTCTCGGAGCGGAGGCAGGATGATTGGCACCACATTGATGCGATAATAAAGGTCGGCCCTGAACTCCCCGTTTACGACAGCCGACTCGAGATCCCTGTTGGTAGCGCATATAAGTCGCACGTCGACCTGCAGCGTCTTGGTACCGCCAACACGCTCCAGTTCGCCTTCCTGCAAGACACGTAACAGCTTGGCTTGGAAGGCAGGTGAAATCTCGCCGATTTCATCGAGTAGCAGCGTTCCCCCATTTGCCAATTCAAAACGGCCGGCGCGCTGGGAAATTGCCCCTGTGAAGGCGCCTTTTTCATGTCCGAACAGCTCCGACTCAAGAACGCTTTCCGACAGTGCGGCGCAGTTCAACTTGACGAAAGACTTCCTCCGCCGGCGCGAGAGCCTATGTATGGCTTGCGCGAAAAACTCCTTGCCGGTGCCGCTCTCGCCCCTCAGGAGCACGGTGGAATTCGTCCTTGCTACAATGGAGACGGTTTCGAGCACCTGCTTGAGTGCGGGGCTCTCCCCGATGATCCCATCCATCTTGACGGACGCATGCGGGACGGGGTCGGTCCGGTCCTCATCGGACGAATTCTCCGCTGTCCAGCTCTCACCGACGCGCCGCTCACGATCCCTAGTCAAGCCGCGATGGAGGCGAATAGTGCGGCCGACGAGGTTGGCCACCATCGTCAGGAAGCAGATGTCCTCATCGTAGCGGGACCCGTTTGCGCTGTCTCTTACGATCGACAACGTCCCGAGGATCCTGTCCTCAGCCTTAACCGGGAGGCCGATAAAGGCCATTGGGAGGGAATTGACACCAGGACGTGTTTGAAGCTCGGCCTGAAACAACTCGGACGTGCTGAGGTCGGCGATGACGAGCCGCGTGCCCGTAGCGACGATTTGATTTATTGCGGCCTTTGGTATGATGGGGTGAGTGCCTGATGGGCCGCTGCCGGCACTCGCGGCGATCTCCGGCTCACCTTCAGAGTCCAGGACAAAGATTGCTCCATGACGCATTTGCACAAACGACGGGAGAGTGTTCGCGACATTGGCCAGCGTAACCTCTAGCCGGGAGTGAGCCGTCAGCGCCTTCGACACCTCGTAGATTCCCCTGAGCCAGTCATCTGCTTCGAACATCCCATCACTGGCGGGTTTGCGGAAGGTGTCTCGACGTCCTGCTTCGTTGACCCGATCCGAGGATATGTGAGCCATGGAAAGACCTCAGCGGTTGTGGTCAGGGTGCTCCTCCCAAGTGCCTTTTCATCAGTTCAGGAAGTTCACTCGCTCCGCAATTTGGCGAGATGGTGCCGGCAAGATTGCGCTTTGTCGCGAGTTCGGGAGTACACAGGTGCACACCCGCCGAAACGGTGCCAAAGCCGATCATCCGAACTTGAAGAGGACGCCGAAGCCACCACGCGGATAATTCCATTCGATCTCGCCGCTGGCCTCGCACAAAACGCGGCAGGTGCCGCACTCCATGCAGCCATCGGCGGTGATTTCAACTTGACCTTTGTCGTTCAACTCATAGCATTTCGCTGGACAGACGCGGGTCAGCGCGAGCAGATTCGCGCTTGGTTGCTTGTGCGGTCGCACCTTTATATGCGGACGGCCGGAGTCCACCAGATAGCGGTTCTGGTAAAGCTTGTCTTCGACACGTAATTCTGTCCCTGGGTTCGTCATGTCATCAGTGCCTCACCGCCACGCCAACGCCAGGCGGATCGCGTCGCTGACCAGCCCCAACCGCGAGCGCGCCTTGATGAAGGCTGCCGTGGTCGCCTTTTCCTTTTCGATCTTTGGCGTGCCGTCGACACGCATGAAGTTTTGCGCGGCTTGCGACATCAACCGCGGGTAGGTCGTGAAGAAATTGCAGGCGTTAGTGTGGAGTAAAGCTGGCATGTCTTTGTATTTCCGCAGGTCTTTGACTACGAAGGATTTATCCAGCATCGTCTGGTAAAGGGCGAGGTTCCGTTTGGTCATTGGATCGTTGCGTCTCTTCACCTGTATGATAGCCTCAGCCGCAATGCGACCGGAGGTCATGGCGAGGTTCGAACCCTCGCGGTGAACGGCGTTGTTCAATTGCGCGGCATCGCCGACAACGACCCAACCGTCGCCAAAGAGCTGCGGAATAGCCTTGTAGCCACCTTCGGGAATGAGATGCGCCGCGTATTCTTTCACCTCCGAACCGGCGATCAGCGGCCGGATCGAAGGATGGTTTTTCAGCGCATCGAGAAGGGCGTAAGGGCTCTCCATCTTCGCGGCGAAATCCGAGACGAGGCAGCCGATGCCCAGTGAGATCGATTCCTTGTTGGTGTAGAGGAACCCGAGCCCGGCCATGCCGTGGGATATCGTGCCGACTGCCTCGATCACGCAGCCTTCACTCCCTTTGACCCCGAACCGCTGCTCAATGACCTCTTCGGGCAGGAAATGCATCTCCTTTACTGCGAGCGCCACCGTTTCCGGTTTCAGCATCTTGCGAAGACCGCCCCGCGTGCCAAGCAGCCCGCAGACACCTTCTGCAAGAACAACTACGTCCGCGTAGATCGCTCCGCCGGCCCGATCCGTGCGGACGCCGATCACCTTGCCCTGGGCGTCACGGACGAGTTCCGTCACCGTCGTCTCGCACAGAACCGTCGCGCCGGCCTCGCGCACCCTGCGCGAAAACCATTTATCGAACTGGGCACGAATGATCGTATAGCGGTTGGGCTTCACCTCGTTGAAGTCGTCCGACCGATAGTGAATCCCGGTGTGGGAGGTGTCGTCCATCACCCAGAGCCGCTGTTCAACCAGATGCCGCTCGAGCGGTGCATCATCGCGGAAATCCGGGACGATCTTCTCCAGCATGTTCGCGTACATGATGGCGCCCTGGACGTTCTTGGAGCCCGGATATTCACCTCGCTCCAACTGCAGCACCTTCAAGCCGTCGCTTGCCATGGTGTAGGCAGCTGCGTTCCCGGACATGCCGGCGCCGATGACAATGGCGTCGAACTTTTCGTTGATCATCTCCATCTCCCTTAGCTCGCAAGCTTGTCGCGACTGTGCGGTGACAGCCGCCGGGTGAAGGCCTCGGTCAGCGCCGGTAGGAAGCGAACGGCATCGGTGACGATCCCGAGGTGAGCGAAATCGAAAATCGGCGCGTTCGGGTCGGTGTTGATGGCCACGATGAGATCGGCTCCCTCAACTCCAACGCGGTGCTGGATGGCGCCGGAAATACCGGCCGCTATGTAAAGCTTCGGCCGGATTGTCTTGCCTGTTTGGCCGATCTGCCGATCGGCCGACATCCAGCCCTTTTGGACCAGCGGCCGCGAACAGCCGAATTCGGCGCCTATCACTCGCGCGAGACTCTTCACAAGCTGCAGGTTCTCCGCTCCGCCGAGACCGAGCCCTCCCGCAACCACCACATCCGCATAGGCGAGATTGGCGTTGCCCGACTGGCTGTCCGGAAGGAATCCTAGCACCTTGGTGACGATTTCATCCTCGGCCAGCGACAGCTTGTGCGCGATGACACGCCCCATCGCTCTGTCTGCCCGCTGCGGCATGGGCATGACCCTCGGTCGCACCGTCGCCATCTGCGGCCTATAATTGAGCGTGTAGATCGTGCATAGCAAGGAACCGCCAAAAGTCGGGCGAGTCGCGGCGAGCGAACCGTCAGCATCCACGTCAAGTTCGGTGCAGTCGGCCGTTAGCCCTGTCAGCAAGGTGGTTGCGACGGAACCCGCGAGATCCCTGCCCAGCGTGGTTGCACCGAGAAGCAGGATCTCGGGTTTGTAAGTAGAAACCAGATCGGTCATCGCCTTGGTGAAAGGCTCATTACGATAGTCGGCGAGCACCGGCGCCTCGACGAAGTAGACGAGGTCGGCGCCATAGGCGAAGGCCTCGGCGACTGCGTTCTGGGTGGCTTCTCCCGGGGGTCCGAGCACAGCACCCGCGAGCTGGACGCCAAGTTTGTCCGCCAGCTTGCGGCCCTCGCCAAGCAGCTCGAAGGATACGGGGTGGACCTGGCCGCGTTCGAGCTCGATGAAAACCCAGACGTGCCTATAGTCCCTGAAACGCTCAGGAAGCTCTTTCTTCATCCCGGCACGGCCGGGGGGCTGGCGAGGGGTGTCTGAGTTCGTGCTCGACATATGGTCTGCTCCTTGCCGTCACGCGCCCTCGAAGGCGAGTTCCGGTTCCAGCGCCGGCTGGCGGGTGAAGATTGCACCAATCAGTTCGTCGGCGACATCGCGCAGCGTCTTCTCGGCGGTCTCAATTTGCGCCGCCTTTTCCGAACGGGCGCCAGGGGCAAAAACGCGTTTGACGACCGTCGGCGAGCCACGCAAGCCGCATTTGGTGAGGTCTTCAATGCCGGCCTCGGCCGCACTCCATTTCACAATCTGGCTGCGCGCGGCGCAAAGGGCGTCTTCGATCGAGCCCCGGCGCATCTCGTTCGTGCCTTCCAGCATGGTGATGAGGCAAGGCAGCCTGCTCTTCAGCTTCTGGGTGCCGCCCTCGCACCGGCGCTCGACCGTGATCTCGCTTGCAGCAAGATCAATGGAGGCGATTTTCGCGACATAGGTGAGTTGAAGGAGATCGAGACGCTTGGCGATGCCGGGCCCGACTTGGGCGGTGTCGCCGTCGATCGTCTGTTTGCCTGTGAAGACCACGTCCGGCGTGCCGAACGTCTCGCCGATCTTCGCGATTGCCTGGGAAAGAGCAAAGGAGGTCGCCAGTGTGTCGGAACCGGCAAAATAGCGGTCGGTCAAAAGCACTGCGCGATCGGCGCCGTAGCCGAGCGCCTTGCGCAGGGAGTCCTCTGCCATAGGTGGACCCATAGTGAGGACGGTCACCTCCCCGCCATAAGCGTCGCGTAGCCTGAGTGCTTCTTCCAGGGCGAATAGGTCGTAAGGGTTGATGATGGTCGGCACACCCTGACGCATGATGGTGTTCGTCACCGGATGGACCCGTATCTGTGCCGAGTCCGGCACCTGCTTAATGCTGACGACAATGTGCATTGGCGTTCTCTACGCTGTTATCCCGATGCGAGCTGGCGGTGCGAGTTCTTGTTCGCAATGTTCGTGCCAAGTGTTTTGCGAGCGTCTTTCCTTTTAAATTCCATTGATCATTTCAGAGGCCCCCCGGTTTCGGTGCCCGAATTGTCGGCTTGTCGACATTGTCGCGTCGCAACTATGTAGCGCTTATTGGCCGAACCGCTTCAGGACGGAGTCGAACGGAACGAATGTGCGGTCTGGCGTGTAAGGTTTGTTCGGATTGTGATCTTTGAGCACCTTGAAAACCCGGTGCGTGAGCGGCGAGGAAAGCGCGAACTCCTCGTAGGCGCGTTCCAGCATGGCGCGCATGCGCGCGGCGATCACCTGGTCGGGCAGACCGGAGAAATCTTCCTCGGCAAGGTATTGGCCCACACGCTTGAGGATGTGGAGCCGTGAGACATTGAGCACCTTCGGATCATACGAGACGCCAAGGACAGCGAAGAACTCCTCCGCGGACGACAGGCCTTTCAGTCGCGTGAGGATGTTGGTGACGTCGATGGAACTGCTGTCAGCGGAACAACTCATTGCGTTCTCCCTTTGTCGGAAACGTCGGTTCTGGTGCGTTGGTCGCACATTCGACATGCAGCCCCGAAAGCCGCGGTTTGATGAACGAATGCGCTGAGCCAGCGCGGCAATCGCCTCGTCGACACAACTGCCTCCGGTGCCGAGGCCGGACGTGGCGCGCGGTACCAACTGCTCGATCTCCATGGAAGCAGCCGGCCCCGCTTGGAAGCGAGCGAGGTGGGCTGACGCAAGGGCCCGCAGGGCCCGAGCGGGATGGGCTCGACTGTCTCCGGATTGGCCCTCGACCTGGCGCTCGGCCCCGCCCGAGGTCTCCTCGGCCGCCAAGGGGGCAATGCGGTGAGGCCGACTTCGGTATCTGCATCCTGAAGGACAGCCATCGCGGCGGCCACCTCTTCGCGTGCGGCATTGCCCGCGCGCTCGCCGACTCCAAGGACGACCGAGGCATGGCGCGCGCCGGCGCGGATCGCCGCCACCGTGTTGGCGGTAGCGAGGCCGAAAACGTTATGGCATGGAATTCGAGGTCGACGGGAGACTTCGCTGCGAGCGGGGTGACAAGCTCGAAGGTCGAAAAGGGATCGAGGGCGCTGACACTATCGGCCAGGCTGACGCGGCTTTCGCCGGCGCGCGCCGCCGTCTTAATAAGGCGGGCGAGATAGTCCTGGTTGGTATGCGAAGCATCCTCAGAGCCCAGGGCGAGGAAAAAGCCGCTGGCGGCCGCGCGCCCGACCATATGCTCGATGAGCTTTAGCGCTCCTTCCCGGACTAGCCCCAGCTTCGTGGCAAGCTGGAAATCCGATGCAGGCAACGACAGATTGAGGGCACGGACGCCGCTCTCGACTGATGCATGGAAATCCCGTGAGGTCATCCGGCGCCCTGCCGTGAACCGCACCGGAACACTCCGTGCGACCACGGCGCAAATTTCGTCGATCTCGATCGCAAGCTTTCCGCCACCGTCAAGGCAACGCCGGGTGCCTGCTCGCCCTCGCGCAGGGTAGTATCCTTGAGAAAGACCCGACCGCTCATGAATGGACGCCGGTTCATCTGCCGCTGAGACCTGGTACGCATTGAAGACCTTCGGCGCTCCGTATATTCGACCCGGAACTGTGGGCGTCGCGCAGCTTCTCCACAATTGAAGGCAAGACCTCTAGCACCCGGTCCACCTCTTCTTGTCCGTTGTCACGCGCGAAAGAGAAGCGGACCGCCCGATGTGGCATTTTCATCGCCTTCAGCACATGGCTTGGCTCCGCACAGCCCGATGTGCAGGCGGACCCGGAGGAACAGACGATACCCTCGCGGTCGAGGAGATGCAGGATTCCATGGCCTTCAATACCTTCGAAGGCCACGTTTGCGGTGTTCGGCAAGCGCTCCAGGGGATCGCCGTTGACGAAGCTGTTTGGGACACGCTGGACAAGCCCGTTCTCCAGCCGGTCGCGGAGCCACTTTATCCGCGTGGTCTCGTCATCCATGAATTTCAAGGCGAGTTCGGCGGCCATGCCGAGCCCGACTATCCCGGGCGTGTTTTCGGTGCCCGCGCGCCGTTCGCTCTCTTGGTGACCCCCCTTGATCAGGGACTGGAACGGCACGCCGCGCTTGACGAAAAGTGCGCCTACCCCTTTTGGTCCATGAAATTTATGGCTGGAGAGCGACAGCATGTCGATGGCGGTTGATTTCAGGTCCATCGGGAGCTTGCCGACTGCCTGCACGGCATCAGTGTGGAAAAGGGCGCCGACTTCCTTGGCCAATTCGGCGAGCTTGGCGACGGGGAAGATCGTACCAGTCTCGTTATTGGCCCACATGATCGAGACGATTGCCACGTTCGGGTTGAGGACGGCCCGGTAAGCGTCGACGTTCAGCCGGCCATGGCGGTCCACCGGGATCCTGTGCACCTTAGCGCGGCGCGTCTCCTCAAGATGAGCGCAGAGGGTCAGCACAGCCGGATGTTCGACAGCGGAAGTCACGATCTCTGTTCGGTCAGGCATCACCTCGAGCGCCGAAAGAATGGCCGCATTGTCGCTTTCCGTTCCACCCGAGGTGAAGGTGATCTCATCGTCGAACTCCGCGCCGATCAGCGCCTGCAACTGACGCCGCGCGTTGCTCAACGCGGCGCCGGCAAGGGCGCCAAAACCGTGCGCCGACGAAGGGTTGCCGAATTGATCCGTAAGCAACGGCAACATCGCTTCAACGACCGCGGGATCGACCCGTGTCGTTGCGTTGTTGTCGAGATAGACAACTTTCATGGGCTATGGTCCTCAATGGATCGAATGACGTGAGGCGCAACCCGGTCGCATCGAGCCTTGCGCATGCCGTTGCTGGCGGAGACGATCCAGAAGCGGTGCAGGTGCCCTCCAGATTGGCGCAGATTGGCCCGCCATCGCACCGACAAGCTCACCTCAGGCGCCCTCTCTCCTTCTTCGGCAATCAACTACAGGACTTGCCGCAGGAGCACTTCCCGCTCGCATTCGGATTGTCGAAGACAAAGCCGGAGGTTTCGAGACCCATGACGAAGTCGACGGCCATGCCGGCTACATGCGGCTGGGTGCCGGCGTCTACGAACACCTTGATCCCATCCGTCTCGATGATCGCGTCGCCCTCGCGCGGGACGCTCTCCAGGCCCATCGAGTATTTGAAGCCGGAGCAGCCGCCGGCCTCGACCATGATGCGAAAGCCTTCTGCCGGCTCACTAGCCTTGGAAAGAGCGGTTTTAACGGCGGCAACGGCCTTGTCGGTGAGCGTAATCATCGCTCGTTTCTCCTCAGTGCGTGACGGTTTGGGCATCACCGTGCATGGACCGTGCCAATGGGAAAAACCGTTTCCGGACAGTGCGACATCGCCAACGCGGCCACGGTTCTGGTTCGGCTGTTACCGCGAAGGCGTCGGACAATCGACAGGTATTGTCGGATTTGTCGAGACCGCCACAGGGGGATGAGCTCAAGTTCCCTGTGAACTGGCATGTAAGTCGGTTTCCGAGCGCTTCGAGCAGTTGGCACGACTTTTGAGCTCTTTTTTGGCGAGGGCGAAGACGCCCAACCGACAGTATGCGCAACCAGGGGTCAAGACATGCACCAGCGCGAGAAACCTTCGCCGGAGAGAATCCGGCGGGCACGCGAAGACAGCCCTACAATCCGCGACCGCGATCTCGCCGCCCAATTGGGCATTTCGGAAGCGGAGCTTTTCGCGGCACATTGCGGTTTTGGCACGGTGCGCATCCAGCCACGCGTTAATGATATGCTGACCGGTCTCGAGGCGGTCGGCGAGGTGATGGCGCTGACCCGCAACGCCAGTGCCGTGCATGAGAAGATAGGCATCTACGATAAGGTGTTCACCGGAAAGCGTCACGCCATGGTGCTCGGCAAGGACATTGATTTGCGCATCTTCGCGAACGTGTGGGCGCACGGCTTTGCGGTCGAGACACGCGATGGCGGAGAGATCCACCGCAGCCTGCAATTCTTCGACGCCGCAGGCGAGGCAGTGCACAAGGTGCATCTGAGGTCGTCCTCCAACCTCTATGCCTATCAAAAACTGACAGACGAGCTCCAATCCTCGAACCAGGAGCCGATCGTGTCGGTTAAGGGGAGGTCAGCCGAAAACGTCGCAAAGATTGCGGACCAAGCCGCTACAGTCGATGACCTGCGGGAGCACTGGAGCCGGCTGACCGACGTGCACCAGTTCTTCGGCATGCTGAAGGCCCTGAACCTCAACCGCCGCCAGGCGGTGCGCATGGTCGGCCAGGATTACGCCTGGCTGCTCGACAATGCTGCCGTTGGCGCCATGTTCCATCGTGCGGCCGAGGACGAGATGCCGATCATGTGCTTCGTCGGCAATCGTGGCTGCATCCAGATTCATTCCGGCCCTATCAAGTCGGTCAAGCAGATCGGGCCTTGCATCAATGTGCTCGACGAGACTTTCCACCTGCATCTCAGGGCCCACCACATCCGTGAGGTTTGGGCCGTGCGCAAGCCGACCAGGGACGGTCACGTCACGTCACTCGAAGCCTATGGCGCCAACGGCAAGATGATCGTCCAGTTCTTCGGGACGCGCAAGGAAGGCGAACCCGAGCGCCACGACTGGCGGCTACTGGCCGAGAACCTGCCGCGCATTCCCCGTTCAACCGCCGCTTGAGGTGAGGCCGATGCATATCGATTCCCGTCTTCGCTCGGCATGCGCCGCTACTCTGGATTTTGCTGACCACCGCTTTGCCTGCCGAGGCCAACGAGGGCACAGCTGCCTTTTGCGGCCCGCCGAGGATACCTCGATCGGAGGCGGCGCCATTCCCGAGGGCCATCGCGCTTGGCGAGGATCGCCATCATTGCTCCCGTTGCGATGAGCCACAACCGGAACTCCGCGGTAAAGCTGCTCAACGCAGGCAAATGCGTCAGCTGCCCGGACGGGTGTGTTGTCGGTCAATTGTCCAACATCCCAGTTGTACGGCAGCGGGCGGGAGGAATTGCTCGAAGTGAAGTCGATTGGTCCCTCCGTCAAGTTTCCAGAGGACGGCCTCCACAAAGGCATCTCGAATGATCCTTCGCCGGCAAGAGCCCTCGGCGTCTTATGCCAAGCTCGAAAAGGTAGCGTCCGAGACGGACGCAAAGCTGAACACGGCAGCCCGCATCATCAAAGAACCCTTAGCGCATCCTGTTCGCGCTATCGGCGAAGCGCGGCGCTAAGATTCTTGCCAAGAGCACCAACACAGCAGGCAACGGCCGGGTTGCCGATGCGACCAGTGCGGTCGAGGATTTCTCCGGCTACCAGCAGATGCCCGACAAGGCGATCGCCATCGCCAGGCCGATGTGATCCTGACGCAGAAGTATGTGGGGCGCCGATCTCGGCAGTGAGCTATTTGCGGGCGCCCTGATGGCCTCGGCGCCGGCGGACGTGGGGCCCTCTTCTTGCCATAGGCGCGGCCGATCGCGGCCCCGTCTCCGACTCGCTCAGGCGCTCGACCGCATACAAATCATCTCGCGCAGGAGATCGGGATCCGGAGCCTTCTCCACGAGCGCGCCGGTTCACCATGTCGTCGGTCATCGATCGTCCTTCGAATTAGTTGGGTCAGCAACCCGACCTTACCGACGAAGTGTCGATGACGACCGCGAAGCCGCTCGCTCGCTACAGCGCTGGTGGAGGGCGCGCTCGCGAGCGGCTTCGCTACCGCCGAGCTACACCCTCTCTCGCAGGTGACCTCGTTCGATACTTAGCCTGTTCACTCGGCTCCTGGTTAGCATTCTTTTCCGCAAACCTTGTCGTGTCTGGAACAGTCATGAATGTCGAAATTCGTACCAAGGTTAGCCTCAGAAGGGCCGCTACAACGGAGATATGAGCAGCGCCAATGGTGCGCTTATTCGGCACGCAATTTGCTCGATATTGTCATCGGAGGCGATGTCGGCAGTGCGCGCGCGGTGACGAATAGCCTTGCGATCTCAGTCGAGCGCGTAAACGCCTGAACGCTGGAGAACCAAATGGCGACCAACCCGGTTCCAGATCATGTCCCGCCGGAAATGGTGGGCGACTTCAGTCTTTTTACGTCGCCAGGCATGTCCCCGACGCCCAACGGTGACCCGCATGCAGCAGTCGCTTGCGTGCATGCCGGACCGCCGATCTTTTATTCGCCGGGGAACACGCGTACTGGGCAGGGTACTTGGGTCATCACTCGCGCCGCAGATCAGCGCCGGGTGCTGCAGGAGACCGAAACCTTTTCCAGTCATCGCAGCACCTTCGCATCCGCACTGGGCGAAGACTGGCCGACGATCCCGCTCGAACTCGATCCGCCTTCCCATGGAGCCTTTCGCTCACTGCTCAATCCGCTGTTTTCGCCGAAGCGTGTAACGGAATTGGAACCGACAATCCGCGAGCGAGCGATAACGCTTATCAACAGGATTGCCTCGTCGGGCGCAAGCTGCGATGCCATGAGGGATTTCGCCTATCCTTTCGCGGTCAGCATCTTCCTTCGCTTTCTCGGACTGCCGGATCACCGTCTCGATACATTTGTCGCCTGGGCGAAAGATCTGCTCCACAGCGATGATGTGAGACGGACGGCGGCGGCTCGGACTATTGTGGCGTTCATTGACGAACTGGCGGCGATGCGCCGCAAAAAGCCCGTCGACGATTTCATGAGCTTCATTGTGCAGGCACAGGTCGAGGGTCGCGGGCTGGCAGACGAAGAGGTCCGTGGCATTGGTGTGCTTATCTTCGTGGCCGGGCTCGACACGGTCGCTACAGCAATAGGTTTTGACTTGGCCTATCTCGCGCGCAACCTGAAGGATCAGGAATTGCTGCGAAACGAACCGGACCGGATCGTGCTCGCAGTCGAAGAATTGCTGCGCGCCTATCCGAGCGTCCATATCATCCGCGTGGCACGGAAGGATATCGATTTCGAAGGGGCGCCCATCCGCAAGGGGGACTATGTTTCCTGCGCCACGATGATTGCAAATCGTGACCCGGCGGAAACCGTATCCCCCAACACTGTCGATCTGACGAGAGAGGGCAACCGCCACGCCGCCTTTGGCTATGGTCCTCACCGTTGCCTTGGCTCACACCTTGCCCGGCGGGAGATCGTCATTGGCCTGGAGGAGTGGTTGGCGCGCATACCTCCCTTTCGGATCAAGAATGGAACAGCACCCATCACCCATGGCGGCCAACTGTTCGGGATCGAAAATCTGATCCTGGACTGGGCCTGACCTAGCCCGGCGTGAGCCGGGACACAGACGTTGGAGGTCGCCTTGCGCATTATCGTCCACAAAGCCAGATGCCAGGGTCATGCGCAATGCTCGGCCCGAGCGCCGGCAGTGTTCAAGCTGGATGAGGCGGGTTACATCCTACCCGGTGACATTTATGTTGCGGATGAGGAGCACCTGCTTGCGTCAGAAGGGGTGCGATCCTGCCCCGAACTTGCGCTGGAAGTCGACGATCCACCCGCTGCGCGAATTGTTCCGGAGGCCACCCTCAAACCGAAGACTGGCGTCCCGGAACACGTCAGAACCACGGAATTTGCGCCAGACCCGATGGACCAAGCAAAGATTGCCGAACTGCTCGACCGTGAGGCGATCCGCGACTGCCTTTATCGGTTTTGCCGCGGGATAGACCGCGCCGACGAGGCGGCGCTGCGCAGTGCGTACTGGCCCGACGCACATGACTGCCACGGGCCCTATCGCGGCCCGGCCGAGGGCTTCATTCGGTTTGCGCTCGATGTCTTCAAGACCGGACCGCGCAACATCCATCAGATCACGAACATCCTGATCGAATTCATTAACGCGGCAGAGGCCACGGTCGAGAGCTATTTCACCGCGCTGCAACGCGGACCGGACGAAGACGGAGAGGTACGCCAGAAGCTTCTATGCGGGCGCTACTGCGATCTGTTTAAAAAGAGGGCAGGGGAGTGGCGGATTGCCGAACGCACCGTCGTGTATGACTGGCTCGAAGAGCAGATCCCATCGTCGGTGCTGGAGGCAGAACGCTTCGGCACGCGACAGCCGATCGGAACACCGTATCCGGACGATCCGGTCTATGCGCTCGGGAAGCCTCGCACTGCTTCTCACGACAATGCCTTCACAGCTTCGGAACCGCATCAGTGGGACGACGGACTATGAATACTTTGCAACGCCACAGCGACACCCTGCAAAGTAAAGATGCGGCCGGCAGGGACCCCGCGACGGCGAGACTGTGACAGCGCTCTGCTCTGAAACCATGAGCGCACCGAGGACGCCGGTCTGCATCGATTTGCTGGAGCTTAGCAGAGCCGCTCATCGATCCTGAACCGGCCAGATCGTGTCACAGACCCAGTTGGGAGATTTCGACCAGGGACAATGCTAACAGACCGAATTGTGGTTCGACCAGACAATTCCCGCCATCAACAACGCGCTGGGTCATGCGCGGGTTGAGTTCGCAATGCCGTACAGATTGTATAACGAACGTCCACCGGCCGCTCATGACCGGACCCTCTAGATGCCTCTGATGAGTAGCGCTTTGGTCACCCTGGACGGCTCCTGACGGGCTGCCCGAATATCTCACCTGCCGAGGGCTTTGCTTGCACGGGCCAACGCCGCTGCTGAAGGGGTCTGCTTGAGCGCGGTCCCTTCACCGAGTCTAACCCAGGGTGAAGTCCTCGCGCTTGCGACGGTAGCGCGGTGACTTCGAAGGCGAGCTCAAGGCGTGGTCATGGCGGTCGACCCGCGGCCCGCTGTATTGGGCTGTATGGGGTCGAGCCTGCGCCGGCGCGTCCCCTAGTCAGACACATGTGCTCGCGGCAGGGCCGCTGCATGACGAGAACAAACCAGGAGAACGGGACCATGTCCGCCCATAAAGACGCATGTGTCGGCGCCCGCCAATGCCCCACCGTCGAGCCGGAGAGGGGGTTTGACGAGCATGTCCTTGCCTGCGTTCTCTCGTGTGCGCTGAAGGAGGTCGAGGCTGGCGAAGCGACAGCGACGGAGTCAACAGGGCTTTCTCTTGCCGAGCTGCGCGAGGTCCTGCCCCGGGGTATGTCCGCAACCGCTATGGCGGCCTTAGCCTTGGAAGACGTCAGCGATCCTGAGCCGGGCATGGAGGAAGAACTTCTGCGCGGCCTTCTTATGGCGCATGCCCGGCCGAGCGACCCGGCGAGCGCGCGCTTCGCTAAGATCGTCGCCCGGCGTGCCATGCGCGATGACCATCTTTGGCAGGATCTAGGTCTTCTCAATCGGGCCGAGCTCAACCGCCTGCTTGCCACGCATTTTCCGATGCTTGCGGCCGGCAATACCCGAAACATGAAATGGAAGAAGTACTTTTACCGCAGACTCTGTGAGGCCGAAGGGTTTTCGCTATGTACTGCGCCCAATTGCCGGGAATGTAGCGATTTCGACAATTGCTTCGGCCCGGAGGAGGGCGAATGTGAAGAACGCGTCACATTTGATTTAGAGGCCGCTTTTGGTCACGAGGCCTTGAGGCCTTGATCGCCGTCGCGCCACAAGCGCTTTTCCCGGCGGCGCTGTATGGAGGAGGGAATATTCATCGCCTCGCGATACTTGGTGACCGTGCGGCGAGCGAGATCTATGCCGCATTCCTTGAGCCGGTCAGCGATGTCATCGTCAGAAAGCATGTTATCAAGCGATTCTTCGGAGACCATCGCTTTGATCCGATGGCGGACAGCTTCGGCGGAGTGCGCTTCACCGCCTTCACAGGAGGCGATCGCGACAGTGAAGAAATACTTGAGTTCGAACACACCGCGTGGGGTAACCATGTACTTGTTCGAGGTCACCCGGCTTACAGTCGACTCATGCATGTTGATCGCGTCAGCGACCGTCCTGAGATTGAGGGGCCGTAGGTGGGCGACGCCATATTCCAGAAAGGCATCCTGCTGGCGCACGATTTCGGTGGCAACCTTAAGGATCGTCTTGGCGCGCTGATCGAGGCTGCGGATCAACCAGTTCGCGTTTTGCAAGCATTCATTGAGAAATGTCATGTCTTTCGATTTTTTGGCGGCTCGGCAGGAAACCTCCGCGACATAGCTTTGGTTGATCAGCACCTTGGGCAGCGTATTCGGATCAAGTTCGATCTGCCATCCACCTCCTGGCGAGCGAAGGACCCATACGTCCGGTATCACGCATTCTGGCGTTCCCGACTGGAATGTGTTTCCAGGCTTGGGGTCAAGCGCACGGATTTCCTGCAGCATGTCGAGAAGATCTTCTTCATCGACGCCGCAACGCTGCTTCAATGTCTGAAAATCGCGTCGCGCAAGCATCTCAAGGTTGGCAACCAAAACCGCCATCGCCGGGTCGAACCGGTTTCGCTCGCGCAACTGTATCTCGAGACATTCGCTGAGCGATCGTGCGAAAATTCCCGGTGGATCGAAGTGCTGCAAGACGCCCAGCACCCGTTCCACATGGGCCAGCCCGACGTTTAGGGTCTCAGCCAAGTCCGAAGGACTTACCCGAAGATAGCCAGTGTCATCCAGATGCCCGGCAAGCTGATTAGCAATCAGCCGCTCGTGCGGTGTGAAGGCAGTGAGGGAGATCTGACGAGCGACATGGTCGTGCAACGTTTCGGCTAAGGCGACAAACTCCTCGTAGGCAGGACGCTCGCCCGGCGTGGTGTTCGTCGTGTTGGGCTGGGATTTCCCCTGCCTGGGCAGGTCCGGGGACCTTGCCCAGTCCGGTCCTTCAACCTCGCCAGACCGGCCTTCGTCGTTTGGCGCATGCTCCAGAAGCGGATTTTTCTCGAGCTCCTGGTCCACGAACTGATGCAGTTCGGCATGCGTCAGCTGCAACAGGCGAATCGACTCGATGAGTTGAGGCGATGCCGCAAGAGACTGTTTCTGAAGTAGGCTGAAGGACGATTTCATGGTGAGTTCGGTATTCCTGTCAAAGAAGCTCTTGGCGGTGGCTAATTAGATCTCTCACAGGTCGACGCTTCTAAGCCGCGTCACGTTTGAACGACCTCACAGGCCGCGCGCCTCCAGAGCTTTGCGCTCTGCACACAGTGTCGTCCAAAAAGCAGTTGCGCATGGTCGATGTGCACCAGGTCACGCAGCGTCCTTCAATGATTGAAGGACGTTCTGCGGGGATGAGACGCCATAGGGGTCGGTCTCGCAGTTGTCGGAGAAACCTTCCTCCTCAAACCACTGCTCCACCACGCCATTATTGAGCAGAGCCGCGTAGCGCCAGGAGCGCATACCGAAGCCCAGATTGTCCTTGGCAACCAGCATGCCCATTTTGCGCGTGAACTCGCCAGACCCGTCCGGGATCAGCTCGACCTTCTGCAGCCCCAAGGACTTTCCCCATGCATTCATGACAAAGGCATCGTTGACCGAGAGGCAGTAGATCGCGTCAACTCCTTCTTTCTTGAAATCCTCGTAGAGATCTTCGAAATTGGGCAGTTGGTAGGTCGAGCAGGTCGGGGTGAAAGCGCCAGGCAGGGAGAACAGGATGACGCGTTTGTCGGCAAAGTAGTCGTCGGATGTTTTTTGTTCCCAACGGTATGGATTTGGCCCCTGGACTGAATCATCGCGAACACGCGTGAGAAATGTGACGAATGGGACCTTCTTTTGACCGGTCATCAACTTGCTCCTTTGAAGAAACTGGCGCACTGAAATCTTACTGAGGCTGGCGCATACCGCGCTGTGGTGCTGCCCTTCGCGAGACAATGCCTACGCGGCTCCCGATCCTTTCCCCGTTCCGGTGTATGGGAAACGGCCCGGCTCCAGATGTTCGGATCTCCAAACCGGGCGATGCCCAGTGCTCAGCGAGAATAACCACCGCCGCCTTTGTCGATCGTTTAGAGCTTCGTGTGCCAGCCATGGTTCGGTATCGGCTTTCATCGTGTTCAATGGGCTCTGCGCACGAGCAGCAAGAGGCGTGCCATTTGCAATGAAGCTGCTTCTGCACCAAAGTTTCCCGTTCGGACGACGTCTTTCGCCAAGCCCGATGCGCGCCATAGCCGTCAGGTGTGTAGCGCGGATGTTTGCGCTTCCGCCGGCTGGCAAACGATGCACCACACAGCGCAAGCCCATGCCCACGGCGCAGCCGCGGGCATCACCGCAGCGAAGGGGCACGGTGTGCGCCGTAGCCGTGTTCGCAGAGGCATGGCGGCCGCTCTTCGGCGATCGCCATGATCCCGCGTCGATAACGATCGAATTTGGCTCGGCCACGATCATGACACGCTTGGCGTTCCAATTGGCTTCGCCGTGCGCGCCCATCGAAACCTCTGTGTCGGAAACGGAACGAGATTTGTCGCAAGGCCGACCGAAAGGTCGCCAAGCCGCCGCTGGTTAGCGGGAAGGGGCGCAACGCCAACGGAGCGCCAACCGGGCACGCAAATTGCGGTCGATGATCTTGTCGGTGGCACGTCCGCAATTCGAGCGAGAGCCTCGGCTGCGCCCTAACGTCGGCTTTTCAAGACGATGATTTGACGGGTCTCGCCAACTCGCGTCGAAGTTTGCTGAACATACGCTGCCTGACCTTCAAACGGCCCATGAAGAGCAGATTTCGCCCTACCTCCCAAGCTCGTCGGCTCCGCCAGTGGGACGAATTCGATGCCATGAAGCTGGCGGACATGCTAATCGCGACGGTGAAGCCGTTGCCCTGACACCTTGCAACATCAGGACAACGTGCGACCCCTTTCACGCGTCCTCCCGTCAGATCATTAGCGATTCCCCTCTTGTCGAGCACGACGCGCTTCCATCTCGGCTAGGCCCATTCCGACTCAGGTGGACGGCCCCGGTGAGCCGATGGCCTCAATTCCGGCCGGGTGCTTGCCACCGGTGGCACCGAGGCAAGCGGCTTCCGCCGCCGGCACTGCAGGTCCAGGAAGCGCTGGACCTCGATCGTTTGGACTCTTTTCTGTTCCGGCGAATCTTGAAGGTGATCTGTCACGGTGGCTAGGCATACAGGTTTCACCAGAGGGCTGAAGCTGGCCGCGATTACTGAGGCCCGCGCGGCGTGCTGGTCGGATAATCCACTGTCTTCTGTGGTCTCTCGGGCCGCCGCCCATCCGTGAAAACGTCGGCTGCGCGACACCTTGTGTGTCGGATTTGTCAGGTCCGCGCCAACAGGCTCGGCGACCCAAGTCTGTGTTTGCCGCAGGCTATAGCTCGATCCGCCAGATTGGCACGAGCTTTGCTCCCTCGGGGCGAGACCACGGCAGCAGCCGACGGGCCTCCTATCGCGGGTCCCGCGATGAATACAACCAACGAAGGAATCCACCATGGCACTGCCGCACCGCATCTCCGAGAGCGGGTCACGAGATGGGTGGGCTGCAGCTCGGTTGGTCGGCATCGACCTTGCTCGCGGCTTGGCTGTCTTCGGCATGTATGCCGTCCATGTGGGTCCCGGCAGGGGCGAAGGACTGGTCGGTCATATGATGGCCTTCCCCTTTGGGCGCTCGTCCGTCCTGTTTGCCGTATTAACGGGTTTTTCGCTCATGCTGATTACCGGCCGCAACCCGCCGAAATCGGCGCTAGCCGGTAGACATGCCATTGCCAAGGTTGCAATTCGCGCCCTTATTCTGCTCGCGCTTGGCGAAATCCTGACCTATGTCAAGGCGCCGGTCCCCGTCATTCTGGCATACTACGGAGTCTGCTTCCTGTTGGTCCTGCCGCTATATCGGCTAAGCGCACAGCGGCTCGGGTTGATCGCGGCGGTGGCAGCATTGGTTCTCCCGCAGGTGCGTTTCCTCCTTCTCAAAACATTTGGCTCCGGGAGCTCGGACCCCGAGCTGTTCACCCTCCTGGTCAGCGGCAACTATCCCGCCTTGACCTGGGTTCCTTTGCTGATCGCAGGCATGGCCATGGCGCGCTTTGACCTTCGCACGCGCGCAATGCATTTGCGCCTTGGTGTAGCCGGCGTCGCGCTGGCCGTGTTGGGCTTTGGGGCATCCTCGCTCGCGCTGCATTTGATGCCTGGTGTAAGCGCCGAGTTGGCCGATTTGCGGGAACTTTGGTGGTGGCGGGACTTGGACGATCTCACAGCGAGTTGGCTATGGATTGCCTCGCCTCATAGCGAGACGACGTTTTGGATTTTTGGCAGCGCCGGTTGCGCAATGATCATCGTGGCGGCTTGCTCGCTTGCCATGGATGCGCTCCCGTTCGTGCGAAAGCTGGTCTCGCCGATAATCGCGGTCGGCTCGATGCCTTTGACGGCCTATCTTCTGCATATTCAGGGAATATATATGCTTGGAGAACCTCACTCGCTGTCCGCGCTCTTTGGCTTGATCGTGGTTGTAAGCGCTTTCGCGGTGCTTTGGCTGCGCTTCTTCCACCGAGGACCGATGGAAGCGCTGATGGGTTGGATCGCAGATCGAGCGACGCGACGTCCGCTGAGCATCACGTCGGCCCGACTTTCGGATCGACAGTGACGCTCGCCAAAGAAAGCGACTGACCGGATGGGCCGACATACGACAACTAAAATATCGCGCCTGCTCGGTACCATGGTGGTGGCTACCGCCGCCTTGAAACCATTGGCCCGCGCGCCGCTTTGAGGATACGAAATCCGAGTATCCTGGCGCAGTGTGCGCGGTGTGTTTGATGCATCGCGAAAGTCCTTACTTTCGGATTGAGCGAAGCCCTGTCGATCTCCATGATATGAGGCTGTCAACCTAGCGAATACGCCCGTTCCGCCGCTGAAGACGAACTCGCATTGAGATCAGGCGGCGCCATGCGCGCAAGTGCTTGCCAAAGCCGTCGTTGTCGGTTGACCGTGCCGTGTCGTTGGCTTGGTAGAGCCTGCGGATGGCCACCGATGTGCCGTATGGAATTCGCTTGCCTTCTTTTCGCGGAAGTCTTTCGATATGAAACTGGTTAGTCGCTCTCGAAGAGAGATAGTCGCACGAGCTGAGAGCGAGTTGACGCTCCGCAAGTTGGATCCGGCGGGGCAACACGCATTCTGCGCGCTTTTCTGACGGCCTGCTCGAATTTGTGGGCCTTCGGCACTCGCGCAGCTCGTCGCGGGTTCGACTTGAGTTTCGGATCGTGCAGGCGTGCTGTCGGGAACCGCCTCTCAGCGACTGTTGCGCGCGATAGAGGTGGCGGGCGCAACGGTCGAACTACGGGCCGGCCCGGCGTTTCTCGTGGCGCCAAATCGCGGCCAGATCGAGTCGGCGCCTCAAGAACCGCGCCCGGTCAACATCTGACAAGCACCACCGCGCTCGCCCGGGCTGCGTAACCTGACCAACTCCGCCCGGGCGAACGCTGATGCACTTACTGTAGCCGCGAACGGTGAAGCCGGCGAGGCGAGGCGCCCGGCACTGGTCGGGCCCCAAGCGGAGGCAATAGCAGCGAACTCCACGCGGCCTGTCCGATAGGCGAGACGAAGCCCTGAACCGACAAGGTAGTCGTGGGCAGGATCGCGCCGCAAGGCTGGTGCGATTAGGTCTCTCCCGTCAGGAGGTGTAGTTTGCGCCTTTCGGGCCGAATAGGAACGCTGTGAGGGCGGCGAGGAACGTGGCTACTGCGCTGTAGGCAAACACACTGGCGACGCCGGCATTGTTCACTAGCAATCCGCCGAAAATCGCACCGGCTGCGATGGCAATTTGGAACGTTGACGTCATCAGCACACCGGCGCTTTCAGCCTGCTCGGGAACGGCGCGCAGCACCATCCAAGTCTGTACCCCCACCGGCACCGCACCGAAGCCAAAGCTCCATACAGCAACCGCAATTGCCGAGGCGGACGCCGATGCTCCAGGCATCAGCAACGAGACAGCGGCTATCGCCATGAGCAGGGGCGGCAGCGCCGCGACTGCCTTGAGGCTGTGTTTCGCCAGGAATGCGCCGGCTAAATTGCCGAAGAAGCCGCATACGCCAGAAACGAGCAACAGCAGCGAGATCGTCTCGATATGGAGCGCGGGAATCTTCTCGAGGTAAGCCCGGACATAGGTGAAGCTGGCGAAGTGCCCAGAAGCGACCAGCAATACGACCAAAAACGCGACCTTGATGGTTGGCTTCTTGATTACATTCAGCAGACCGCGGAATCCAGCCATTTCAACCGGCGGCAACGTCGGAATGGTTACGAGTTGCACCAGCAGTGTAACGGCATTGACGGCTGCGGCGATCGCGAAGGTGGCTCGCCATCCCCAGATGTCGCCGACGTAGGCGCCGATCGGAGGCGTGCAAACGATGGCGACCGAAACGCCGGTGAAGATTATTGACATGGCGCGCGGCAGGAGGTGATTTGGAACGAGCCGCATCGCCAGCGATGCCGAAATCGACCAGAAGCCTCCAAGCGCAATGCCGAGCACGACGCGTGCCGCCAGGAAAACCGGTAGCGACCACGCGAGCTCAGCCAGAAGGTTGGACAGGATCTGAAGCAGCATCATCGCCCACAGGACGATCCTGCGGTCCAGGCGCTTTGTTATGAAGGCGACCGTCGGCGCAGAGATCGCCGCGGCAATCGCCGTCGCTGTCATCGTCTGTCCAGCCGCACCCTCTGTGACATGCAGATCATGCGCGAGCGGCGTCAGCACGCTGGCAGGCAAAAGCTCTGCCGCTACCAGCCCGAAGGTGCCTAGGGCAAGCGATATGACCGCGCCCCATGCGGGACGAGACCGTTGATCCGGCTTTTCTGGGCCGTGCAGAAAAGTCTCCATGAAGCCTGTCGCGGATTCGGTCATGAATAAGCTCGCCACCTTGGGTGCAACTACAACATGGGTTGGCTGCATTGACCCGCATTCGTGCCAGGAGCACGCCGTTGCCGGCGGCGACGCACGAAGGGAATGTTCATCGCTGCCCGACATGTTTTGACAGCGCCGCGTGCAATATCAGTGCCGGTTTGTCCCAGCCGGACGAGGATGTGATCGTCGGCAGGCGTCGCATCAGTCATGTTCCATGCCGACTTCGCGGGCCAGTCTCGAACCAGCCATGCGCAACCAGCTACCGAGCACGGATGGCTGATGTCCCGCAGCGGGGCACGCCGCCGGTCGCTTGCCGCGCCTGTATGCAGCCAAAGGCGGCTCTAGCTCGAAGGCCCAGCTTCCTCCCTAGCGGTCTCGAAGCTGACGCCTTTTGTCGGGCTTTGTCGGGTCCGCTACAGGGTTTGTCCCGACAATCACTTGTTTGGCAGCAAACACTTGTGGGAGCTCAGGCTGACTCGCGGGATATAAACGAAAAAATCCCTGTTGAGTTATAAGCCAGTCTACTTGGCACGAGTCTTGAGACCCTTTCGGTGTGAGGCGGCAAAAGCTGCCCATCGGCATTCATATTGCGGCCAGCCGCGACGGATGGAACGAAGGAAGGAAATCTATAATGTCAGGTCTGCGTCAGATCGCCTTTTACGGAAAGGGCGGCATCGGCAAGTCCACCACCTCCCAAAACACGCTCGCCGCCCTGGTCGACCTCGGGCAGAGAATCCTCATCGTTGGCTGCGATCCCAAAGCCGACTCCACCCGCCTGATCCTGAACTCGAAGGCTCAGGATACTGTCCTGCATCTGGCGGCACAGGAAGGTTCGGTGGAAGATCTCGAGCTGCAGGACGTGCTCAAGATTGGTTACAGAGGCATCAAATGCGTGGAATCCGGCGGCCCGGAGCCGGGTGTTGGTTGCGCCGGCCGAGGCGTCATCACATCAATTAACTTCCTCGAAGAGAACGGCGCCTACGACGATGTCGACTATGTCTCCTACGACGTGCTCGGCGACGTGGTTTGCGGCGGTTTCGCGATGCCAATTCGCGAGGGGAAGGCGCAGGAAATCTACATCGTTATGTCCGGGGAGATGATGGCGCTCTATGCCGCCAACAACATCGCCAAGGGCATCCTGAAATATGCCCATTCGGGCGGCGTGCGGCTCGGAGGCCTGATCTGCAACGAACGTCAAACCGACCGTGAGCTCGACCTCGCTGAAGCCCTGGCTTCCAGGCTCAATTCCAAGCTCATCCATTTCGTGCCGCGCGACAACATCGTCCAGCACGCCGAGCTCAGGAAGATGTCAGTTATCCAGTATGCGCCGGATTCCAAGCAGGCCGGAGAGTACCGCGCGCTGGCCGAGAAGATCCATGCCAATTCTGGCCAGGGCACCATCCCGACGCCGATCACCATGGAGGAGCTCGAGGACATGCTGCTCGACTTCGGCATTATGAAAACCGACGAGCAGATGCTTGCCGAGCTTCAGGCCAAGGAAGCGGCCAAGACGGCCGCCCAGTAACGACCGATATTGGTCGCCTCTCGAGTTGGGGCGCCTTGCAAAGAACGGGCGCCTCATCGGTGGGGCGTCATCAGACACCTTGAAAGGGGTCCCATGAGCCTGGAATACGAGAATGATGGTGCTCTCCATGCGAAGCTTATCGAGGAGGTGCTATCGCAATATCCCGACAAAGCGGCGAAGCGCCGCAAAAAACACCTCAGCGTCGCAAAGAGCGGGGATGAGGCTGGCGGGGAAAGTGAGATCCTTTCCGAATGCGACGTCAAATCGAACATCAAGTCCATCCCCGGGGTGATGACAATACGCGGCTGCGCCTATGCCGGCTCAAAGGGCGTGGTCTGGGGCCCAGTCAAGGATATGGTCCATATCTCGCACGGCCCCGTCGGTTGCGGCCAATATTCCTGGTCACAGCGACGCAATTACTATGTGGGCACAACGGGCATCGACACGTTCGGGACAATGCAGTTCACCTCCGATTTCCAGGAGAAAGACATTGTCTTCGGCGGTGACAAGAAACTGGAACAGATCATCGACGAGATCGAGGTGCTGTTTCCGCTGAACAACGGCATCACCGTGCAATCCGAATGTCCGATCGGTCTCATTGGTGATGACACCGAGGCAGTTTCTCGCAAGAAGGCCAAGGAGTACGAAAAGACCATCGTGCCGGTGCGCTGCGAGGGCTTCCGCGGCGTCTCGCAATCACTCGGCCACCACATCGCCAATGACGCGATCCGCGACTGGGTCTTCGACAAGAAGGACGTCGAGTTCGAGGTCGGTGCTTACGACGTCAACGTGATCGGCGACTACAATATTGGCGGCGACGCCTGGGCCTCGCGCATCTTGCTTGAGGAGATAGGATTGCGCGTGGTCGGCAACTGGTCGGGCGACGCAACACTCGCCGAGATTGAACGCGCGCCAAAGGCCAAGCTCAATCTCATCCACTGCTATCGCTCGATGAACTACATCTGCCGGCATATGGAGGAAAAGTATGGCGTCGCCTGGATGGAGTACAATTTCTTCGGACCGTCCCAGATCGAGACCTCCCTGCGCAACATAGCCAAGCATTTCGGGCCGGAAATCGAGGAGAAAACCGAGAAGGTGATCGCCAAGTACAGACCGCTTGTTGACGCCGTCATCTCCAAGTATCGGCCGCGTCTCGAAGGCAATACCGTCATGCTATACGTCGGTGGCCTGCGCCCCCGCCACGTCATCACAGCCTACGAGGACCTCGGCATGGTCATCGTCGGCACCGGCTACGAATTCGGCCACAACGATGACTACCAGCGCACCGGTCATTACGTAAAGAACGGCACGCTGATCTATGACGACGTTACCGGCTATGAGTTGGAGAAGTTCATCGAGGGAGTTCGCCCCAACCTCGTGGGCTCCGGCATCAAGGAAAAATACCCGGTGCAGAAGATGGGCATTCCGTTCCGTCAGATGCACTCCTGGGACTATTCGGGGCCTTATCACGGCTATGACGGCTTTGCCATTTTCGCGCGTGACGTGGATCTTGCCATCAACAATCCGGTCTGGGACCTCTACCACGCCCCTTGGAAAGAAAGCCCGCCCAGTGGGCGGGCGATAGCTGCCGAATAGACCCCCTGTCCTGGCCTAGTCTCCCCAGAGAGACCACGAACCCGGCGGGCTTGTGAGCCCCGGGAAACCGGAAACGTCTTGACGTACTGAGCTGCCGAATGGCGCGGCCAGATTAAACAGAGGAATACCAATGCCGCAGTCGGCCGAAAAGATTCTCGACCACGCTCCCCTGTTCCGCGAGCCGGAATACAGGCAAATGCTCGCCGAGAAGAAGCTGAATTTCGAATGTCCGCACCCGGATCAGATCGTCACCGATCAAGGCGAATTTACCAAGACCTGGGAATACCGCGAAAAGAACCTCGCCCGAGAAGCGCTTGTGATAAATCCCGCCAAGGCCTGTCAGCCCCTCGGCGCGGTATTCGCGGCCGCGGGCTTCGAGCGGACCATGTCCTTCGTCCATGGCAGCCAGGGCTGCGTAGCCTATTACCGCTCGCACCTGTCGCGCCATTTCAAGGAACCTGCTTCGGCGGTTTCCTCCTCGATGACCGAGGACGCGGCAGTGTTCGGCGGCCTGAAGAACCTGGTCGACGGGCTCGCCAACACATACCAGCTTTACGACCCGAAAATGATCGCAGTGTCGACGACATGTATGGCGGAGGTCATTGGCGACGACCTGCACAGCTTCATCCAGAACGCCAAAGACGAAAATTCGGTCCCGCGCGACTTTGACGTGCCCTTTGCCCACACGCCCGCCTTCGTCGGTAGCCATGTCGACGGCTATGATGGCATGCTGAAGGGCATTCTGGAGCACTTCTGGAAAGGCCAGGAGCGCACGGAAGCCAAGGGAACCATCAACGTCATTCCGGGCTTCGACGGCTTCTGCGTTGGCAACAACCGGGAACTCAAACGCCTGCTCGATGTGATGGGTGTGTCCTACACCTTCATCCAGGACGCGTCTGACCAGTTCGACACGCCATCGGACGGGGAATACCGCATGTATGACGGCGGCACGAAGATCGAAGAGGTGAAGGGGGCACTCGACGCCGAGGCGACGGTTTCACTGCAGTACTACAACACCCGAAAAACCCTCGACTACTGCGGGCAAGTCGGGCAGGCCACGGCTTCGTTCCATTATCCGCTCGGCGTCCAGGCGACTGACGAGTTCCTGATGAAGATCTCGGCGCTTTCCGGGAAGGAAATCCCCGAAGCAATCCGGCTGGAGCGCGGCCGACTGATTGATGCCATGGCGGACAGCCAGTCCTGGCTGCACGGCAAGAAATACGCGATCTACGGCGACCCGGACTTCGTGTACGCCATGGCCCGCTTCGTCATGGAAACGGGCGGCGAGCCGACACATTGCCTCGCCACCAACGGCACCTCGGCGTGGGAAGCCCAGTTGAAGGAACTGCTTGCATCCTCGCCCTTCGGCAAGGACGCTCAGGTCTGGGCGGGCAAGGACCTTTGGGCTATGCGGTCACTGCTCTTCACCGAGCCAGTGGACCTGCTGATCGGCAATTCCTATGGCAAGTATCTGGAGCGCGACACCGGCACCCCGCTGATCAGGCTGACGTTTCCGATCTTCGACCGGCACCACCACCATCGCTTTGCGCTCATGGGCTACCAGGGCGGGTTACGCGTGCTGACGACGATCCTCGACAAGATCTTCGACAAGCTCGATCGCGAGACGAGCCAGACGGGCGTGACGGACTATTCCTATGACCTCACCCGCTAGAACACACGGCCGGCTTTTCGCACAGGCGGTTCGTTGCCGAATTGGCTTTGGGGACTGACGCGATGACCTCGCTCAGTGCCAAGATCCAGGACGTTTTCGAAGAGCCCGCCTGCGACAAGAACCGTGGAAAGGATGCCAAGGCACGCAAGCAGGGCTGCACAAGCCCGCTGACGCCGGGAGCGGCAGCGGGCGGTTGCGCCTTTGACGGGGCCAAGATCGTCCTGCAGCCGATCACTGACGTTGCGCATCTGGTCCATGCGCCGCTCGCCTGCGAGGGCAATTCCTGGGACAACCGCGGTGCAGCTTCGTCTGGGCCAACCTTGTGGCGCACAAGCTTCACCACCGACCTTACCGAACTCGAGGTGGTGATGGGGCAGGGCGAGCGGAAGCTCTTCAAGGCGATCCGCGAAATCAAGGAAGCGTATGCGCCGCCGGCAGTCTTTGTCTATTCGACCTGCGTGACGGCGCTCATCGGCGACGATATCGAGACCGTCTGCAAACGCGCCGCCGAAAAATTCGGCTTGGCCGTAGTCCCAATCAATGCGCCGGGCTTGGCCGGCTCCAAGAACCTTGGCAACAAGCTCGCCGCCGAGGCGTTGCTCGACTATGTCATCGGCACGGTGGAACCCGACGACGCCGGTCCGTACGACATCAACATACTTGGTGAATTCAACCTTTCCGGCGAATTCTGGCTGATAAAGCCGCTCCTTGATCGGCTCGGGATCAGGGTACGCGCCTGCATTCCGGGCGACGCGCGCTATCTCGACATTGCTTCCGCGCATCGCGCCCGGGCGGCTATGGTGGTGTGCTCGACGGCCCTCATCAATCTAGCCCGCAAGATGGACGAGCGCTGGGACATCCCTTTCTTCGAGGGCTCCTTCTACGGGATCTCGGACACCTCGGAAGCCCTCCGCAAAATTGCTGAGCTGCTGGTGAGGAAGGGCGCCGATCGGGAGATCCTCGACCGCACAGAGACGCTGATCGCTGAGCAGGAGGCGATTGCATGGGAGAAGCTCGAGGCCTACCGGCGGGGGCTGCAAGGCAAGCGCGTGCTGCTCAACACGGGTGGTGTGAAGTCCTGGTCAGTCGTCCATGCGCTGATGGAGATCGGCATGGAGATCGTGGGCACCTCGGTCAAGAAATCCACAGTCGAAGACAAGGAGCGCATCAAACAGATCCTAAAGGACGACAACCACATGTTCGAGCAGATGGCAGCGCGCGACCTTTACGCCATGCTCTCAGAAGGCAAGGCCGATATCATGCTGTCGGGTGGGCGCACGCAATTCGTCGCGCTCAAGGCCAAGACGCCCTGGCTCGACATCAACCAGGAGCGCCAACACCCTTACGCGGGTTACGACGGCATGGTGGAACTCGTACGCCAGATCGACCTCGCCATTCACAACCCGATCTGGTGCCAGGTGCGCGAGCGGGCCCCGTGGGAGTGCCAGCCCAATGGGAAGGACGAATTGCCGAGCACCAAGAATGACACGGCGACCATGCGCGCTGTCCAGGAATTCGCCGGCACGACGCGGACTATTTCGGCTGGTGTTGAGGAAATCCGATGACCCGCATCCTTTCCCAGACCAAGTCAGCCTCGGTTAACCCACTGAAATCATCACAGCCGCTGGGCGCCGCCTTGGCCTTTCTAGGGATCGACGGCGCAGTGCCGCTGTTCCACGGCAGCCAGGGCTGCACCAGCTTCGCGCTCGTGCTCTTCGTGCGGCATTTCAAGGAAACGATCCCCCTACAGACCACCGCCCTGGATGAAGTGACAACCATCCTCGGCGGGTCGGACAATCTGGAAGAGGCGATCCTCAATCTTAAGACTCGCACGAAGCCAAAGCTGATCGGGGTCTGCACGACAGCGCTGGTGGAAACCCGTGGCGAAGATTCCGCAGGCGACATCGCCGACATCAGGCTGAAACGGGCGGAAGAACTCGCGGGTACTGAGATCGTGCTGGCCAACACGCCGGATTTCAGCGGCGCCCTCGAAGAGGGCTGGGCCAAGGCTGTCACCGCGATGATTGAAGGCATTACGCGGCCTGGCGAGCGGGCGCGCCAGTCAAAGAAGATCGCAATCCTGCCCGGCTGGAACCTCACTGTGGCTGACATCGAGCATTTGCGCGAGATGGTTGAAAGCTTTGGGCTGCACCCGGTGATTTTGCCGGACCTCTCAGGCTCGCTTGACGGTACTGTACCAGACCACTGGGTCCCGACCACCTATGGCGGTACGAGCGTCGAGGACATCCGCGAGCTCGGCGCGGCCGAGCACTGCATTGCCGTCTGCGAGCATATGCGCCGGCCGGCCGAGGTGCTGCACAAGGTGACCGGTGTCCCTTACGTGCTGTTCGAGTCACTGACCGGATTGAAGGACGCCGATCAGTTTGTTTCCCTGCTGTCCACGATTTCTGGCGAGTCTGTGCCGGCCAGTGTGCGCCGCCGGCGGGCGCAATTGCAGGATGCGCTGCTCGACGGACATTTCCATTTCGGAGGCAAGAAAATTGCTATCGCTGCTGAACCAGACCAACTCTATCAATTCGCAACCTTCTTCACGGGCATGGGCTCCAAAATCGCGGCGGCGGTCACGACGACCGATATGTCGGAAATTCTGGAAAAGGTACCGGCGGAGTCGATTCAGATCGGCGACCTCGGCGATTTGGAAACGCTTGCCGGCGGCGCTGATCTTCTGGTCACCCATTCACATGGACGCCAGGCGTCGCAGCGCCTTGGCATTCCGCTCATGCGCGTCGGCTTCCCCGTGTTCGACCGGCTCGGCAGCCAGCACAAGCTCTCAATCCTCTATCAAGGGACCCGTGATCTGGTTTTCGAGGTTGCCAACATGTTCCAAGCCGACCGGCATGCGCCGACGCCTGAGGAACTTGATCCATTCCGCAAGCGGGAAACGCCAGGTGGGCCCCGTTCGTCGCCTCTCACTCGTCACTGACGAGGTTCAAGGTCCGATGCGTGAACGACAAGCAGGCGCTTTGCGCGTGGCAATCGCAACCCAGGACATGAAGGAGCTCAATGCACATTTCGGGTCCGCCAAGCGCTTTGTCATCTACGATGTGACGCGCGAGGAATGGAACCTCCTGGAAGCCCTTGCCTTCGACGACGTCTCCGACGAAAGGGGGAAACATCGGACCGAGGGGGATGACCGCATCGCACCGAAGGTGGAAGCGCTGAAGGGCTGCCACCTCCTGTTTTGTCTGGCGATCGGCGGACCTTCGGCAGCCAAGCTTGTCTCGGCAAAAATCCATCCAATCAAGGTGCCGCAGCCACAACCCATCCAAGAGGTGCTGTTGCGCACGCAGACGATGCTGAGGACATGTCCTCCGCCCTGGCTGCGCAAGGTGCTGGCCGAAGCTGGTGTCGCCGGAGAGAAACCGTCCTTCGAGGACGAGGACTGAAACGAGGAAGAGCGAAATGTTTGAAGTCGCGGTTAGCCCTGCTGTCAACGAGGACGAGGCGGCCCTTGCCAGCCCGTTCGTCAAATGCCTCGTGCGGTTGATCCGTGCTCAAGATTCCCACGGGTCATGGGACGGCAAAGCGGACGCCGAGTTGCTGGCCGACTTCATCGTCAGCAAGGAACAGCGCCGTACGATTCCAATAATCGGCGATCCCGATCCGGACGTGCTGTGGAGGCTCGACAAGTTTTACACTGCCGTCGCCCTTGCGATCGAAGAGCGCTCCGGCCTGATGGCATCGCCGATGATCGAAATGAGCCATGAGGGCTTCGGGCGCGTGCTTTTCACCGCCGGGCGTCTGGTCGTTCTGTCCAAGACCGTGCGCGACGTGCATCGGTTCGGCTTCGAGACCCTCCGCAAGCTCGCCGAGGCCGGCACGAAACTGGTCGGCGACGCAATCGCAGCCATCGAAACCTATCCCGAGGTAGCACGCGCGTGATGGAAGCAGGCGTCGATGGCCACCTTACGCCGCCGACCCGGTCCGGGCCGATGGGGCTCTTGGGATAGTGCCGATGAAGCCGCTGGTGCTGATCTGTTCGGACGATGCGGAGTTCTATCTGATGTATAGCCACGTTCTGGAGGCGGACGGCTTCGCCAGTGAGCCGGCAGGCTGCGTGAAGGATGCATTTGCATTGGCCGACCAGCGGGACTTCAAGGCTGTGGTGCTGGACTGCGGGCCAGCGAGCATAACCGGGTCTGCAATCTGCGCCCGGCTCAAGGGGGAGCCGCGGACCGCCGACCTGCCCATCATTGCCCTGATCGCGCCGGGCGCGGCGAACCAGCACCTCGATCTCCTGAAGGCCGGCATTGACGAGAGCTTTGTGCGGCCGATCGCCCCGGCCAAGCTGCTCGACTGTCTACGCGCGAGGCTGGCGCTGACCAAGCGGGGTGCAAATGGTCTTGAAAATGGCGGTTGGCTCTCCTGTGGCGGCCTCGAGATAAAGCTCGACGCCCACCGGGTTCGCGGTAACGGCCACGACATCCACCTCGGACCCATCGAGTTCAACGTGCTGCGGCTTATGATTGAAGCTCCCGGGAAGGTCTTCAGCCGGGACGAACTTATCGGCGCGGCCTGGCCGCCCAACATCCATGTCGGTGCACGCACCGTCGATGTGCATATCAGTCGCATCAGAAAAGCCCTGAAAACGGCTTCGCCCGGCAGCGTCATTCGCACCGTCAGGTCGGCTGGCTATTCGCTCGAGAAGCCGGACGACTGAATTAAGTGCTGGGTGTGGTGCCACTCCCTCCCGCGCGCGGTGAGCCGGTCCTGCGGCCTGAAACGCCCTAAACGAACACTCAGGAGAAGCAGGCAAATGGCTTTTAAAAGCGTACTCTGTGCGACCGGCGCTGACAATTCCGATCAGGACGTCAGAACTGCCGCCGGCTTGTGTGCCGAAGTCGGCGCGCATCTTTCCGTACTGGTTATACCGCCTCCGATGCTCCTTATGTCGTATCCGTCGATCGGAGATGGTGTCCCCGAGTGGCCTGGAGGACGTGGACAGGCAATTGCCAGATTGAATGACCGGTTTCGACAAATCGACCGATTTACACAGGACGTGGCCAGAATGGAAAGACGCTCCAAAGATATCCAGAGACTGCTGAGAGCTATGTCGCTCGCCTATGACGTTGATACCGACTATTGCGATCCGGCAAGCCTCGGCGAAGTGGCACGACAGCGGGCGCTCTGCGCCGACCTCACGATCATCGGACCGTGTCTCCTCAATGACGAGAATCTCGGACCTCCTGTTGTCAACGGCTGCTTGTTCGATACGGGAAGGCCGGTGCTCGTTGTGCCGAAGGGCACTGAGGCGACTTTGTGGCCACGGCGCGTCCTGGTCGGTTGGGATTCGCGAGTCGAGGCGTCCCGTGCGGTTCGGGAAGCGCTCGGTGTCTTATGCGCTGCTGAGGAAGTTCGTGTTGCCCTGGTCGATCCGAAGGCGAACTATAACGGGAACGGCGCGGAGCCTGGAGCCGACATCGCTGCCTATCTCACTCGGCACGGTGCTCGGGTGTCGGTTGACCTGTTGCCAAGTGCCGGCAAACCGGCGGCCACGGTGCTTGCGCAGCACGCAATCGAGACGTCTGCCGACATGATAGTCATGGGCGCTTATGGCAGCCGTCGGATGCGTGAGCGGCTCTTTGGCGGCGTGACGAGATGGATCTTTGAGAAGCCGACATTGCCGCTGTTTTTGGCTCGCTGACTGGTTGCGGAGCCGCACCGATGCTGTTCGAAGCTCTACGGTGATGCGTGGATTCATACCGTAGATGCGCTCCATCGAAACAATCGAGTTTACGGAGAGTAACGAACATGAAAAAGCTTTGATCAGGAGGCGCCGCCCACCGGAAATCTCTCCGGTCATGCGCAAGGCGGAAGGTGGAACGGAGTCCTCCCAATTCTGATGCCCAGGGTACACCACGCAATTTAATCGCTCGCTTTCCTGGCGCAATCCTGCGGACACGAGCCTGACGATTGTGCTCGCGAACGCGAGACGCTTTCCGTCCTTTGTCGAGGCTGCCTTCAGGCGTGTCGGGAGGGAGATCGTCTGGAAGGGGAAGGCATTGACGAGGTAGGCCGCGAACACAGGAGTAACCAGGCGCTGATCCGGATAGAAGCGGCTATTTCGGGCCCGGCCGAGGTGGACCTGCCGATTGGCGAGGCCTGCTAAGGCGGCCACCAAGCACGGTTGGAAGCCAAAGACGACTTTTGATGAGCTCGTCTAATGGTCGAGATCGATTGTCACGCTTCGGAATCACGCTCGTTTAAAGGGAAAGATAATGATCTCGCTGGAGGGCAAACGCGTCTGGTCTCCGGCCACGGCCGGCATGGTTGGGGTGCGCAGTGGTGCGCCGCTGTCCGGCGCGCCCGAGGCAAAGGCCCTACGTGGCTTGCCGTTGTAAAACCAGCTCGCCGGATAGCCGGACACTACGCTGGCGTTGTCAACGGAGTTCGGGTCAAAACCGTCTCTGTAGAACCCCACCGTATGAAAGATGAAGGTATCTCGTTCGATATCGACGAGAACGATGATGTGCGGCTTCCACCCGAACCTCGGGTCGAAGCCGCTCATCCGATCCTGGAGCCGTGAGTCAACGCCCGCGGTCAGATAATCCTTGCTGCTCCCAGCGTTGAGAACATCTGCGCCGGATCCGCAGAGCTTGTCATAGTCCCTCCCAAAAATGCGCGGTTCGTCGCGGCCATTGTCACCGGAGAGTTCGTCCCATGCCTTCTCGCCGCAGGATCCGTGATCGTTTTCCCGGGTCAAAGATTGGCAGTCGCCTCCGCAATCGGCGATCCGGTCGATGCCACTGGAACCCAAGCTAACATCGTGACGCTCGTTGCCGAAGGTTTGGGAAGCTGGTTGACCGCTAAGAAACCGTATCAGCTGTAGGATGAATTTTTTGTTCTCAATTCTCCCAGATGCAGCCCACCACGCGACGAAGCGCCTCCATATATCGCTCGTCGAGTCATCGCTCTAATCGATTGCCATTATGCTCTCATTTGCACGATGAATGTTCCCACGTGCCGCCATGCGCACTGCTCGGCGGGAAGGCGAAAACGCCTATGTCGCTCGCAACCGTCTCGACCTCTCGGAAGAGCCCGCGGCCCGTCGGATCGACCGGGATCGGCAATCCGTGACCAATCCGATCCGCGAGCTCGACCTGGGGCGATCGTATGGGCGACAGGCTTTGCTGTCGACTACAGCTGGCTGAAGGTCGACGCCTTCGACGAGAAGGGCCGGCCAAGGCACCACCGTGGCGTCTCGAGCCAGCTCGGCCTGTTTCCTGGGTTTACCTTGGCAGTCGCAAAGAGGGTCCAGCTTCTTCTGGGGCGTCTGGCATGATGCCAAACACGTGGCCGACCGTATTTCGACGCAGTGAAAATATCTGGCCTACCATGCTGCCGCGAAGGGCCAGCCCGTGGATGCCTGACCTGACCCTGCCCGGCCTGCGGTGTGGAAGGCTCATTGCCGCGAGCATCCATCCGCCCGCATCGTCGGTTATCCGACTATGTCGGGTTCCGGACGAGCTGGAATTCGAGAACTCATTGCTTGGGCAGACTTCTTTTCCGGCACGCTTCATGCATGGGAGTTTTCGAACGCATTTGTGAGACGTCATCCCATGGTAGCCCCTCGAAGAACGAGCCGCGCCCGTTTGAAAAAGCCACATCCTGTGGTGGAGGCAGCCGCTAGAAGCCGCCGTAACACCCGGAAAAGCTGCGCGACAGCATCACACGCGTCCTTCTCGCCCTTGGCGTGGCTTTGGCGCCCGCTGTCGATGTCGCCGACCTTGAGCCCAACGACGACAGGCTTTTGCCTTCCTCGCAGTAGCGACCGCGGACGACAAGGCCATTGTCCTGGTGAGCGACTACGGCGCCGGCATTTCGCCCAGCAACCGGATCCGCATTTCGAGCCATTCTTCACCACACGCCGCGATTTCGGCGGCACCGGCATGGGCCTCGGCATCGTGCTGGCCCTCCTGAAGATGGCACGATCCGCCTGGTTGACTCCGAGCGCGGCACGCGCTTCGAGATCATCCTGCCGGCTGTATGAAATGGAGCACGATCTTTTCCGAAAACCGGCTTTCGGGATCATGCTCTAGAACTGGAGAAGCGAAAAAGTGCGCTACGACATCGCCATCATCGGCGGAGCCATCGTCGGTTCCTCGATCGCCTATTATCTGCGCGAGGAAGGGTTTTTGGGCTCGATCGCGCTGGTCGAGCGCGACCCGCAGTTCGCCCATGCGGCGACGACGCTGTCCTGCGCTTCGATCCGCCAGCAGTTTTCGATTCCGGAAAACATCCGGCTGTCGCAGTTCACGCTGAAACTGTTCCGGCGGCTGACGGAAGAATTCGGGGCCGACGCCGATATCGGCTTTCGCGAAGGCGGCTATCTCATCCTTGCCGGCGAGAACGGGTTGCCGATTCTTGAGGCCAACCACCAGACGCAGTTGGCCGAGGGCGCCGACATCGTGCTTGAGGATGCGGAGGCGCTCGTCCGCCGGTTTGCATGGCTGTCGGCCGAGGGCATCACCGCCGGCGCCTATGGCCGCAGCGGCGAGGGCTGGTTCGACGCGCATGCCATGCTGATGCTGTTCCGCAAGGCGCTGCGCGACAAAAACATCGATTTCATCACCGCCGACGTGACCGGCATCGAACGGCAGGGCGACCGTGTCACCGGTGTCAGCCTCGACAATGGCGAAAGGCTCGACGCCGGCATCGTCGTCAACGCCGCCGGGCCGAATGCCGGAAAAGTTTCGGCAATGGCCGGACTGCTGCTGCCGGTGGAACCGCGCAAGCGCAATGTCTTCATCTTCGAGGCGCGCGAGAAATATGACGACATGCCGATGCTGGTCGATCCCTCAGGCATCTATGTCCGGCCGGAAGGCTCGGTCTACATCACCGGCGGGGCCGAGCCGGGAGACGGCGACGGCCCCGCCGATCCCAGCGATTTCGAACCCGACTGGCCGCTGTTCGAAGAGGTAATCTGGCCGGTGCTGGCGACCCGCATCCCGGCCTTCGAGGCGATCAAGCCGACGCGCGCCTGGGCCGGTCATTACGACTACAACACGCTCGACCAGAACGCGGTGATCGGCCCGCATCCGCAGGTCGGGAATTTCCTGTTCGCCAACGGTTTTTCCGGCCACGGCCTGCAGCAGGCGCCGGCGGTCGGCAAGGCGCTGGCCGAGCTGATCGTGCATGGCGGTTATCGCACGGTGGACTGCTCGGCGTTCGGGTACAGCCGTGTCGCTGAGGGGCGGGCGTTCCGGGAATTGAATGTGATCTAACGCTGGCGGGACAGCACCCCTCTGGCCTGCCGGCCATCTCCCCCGCAAGGGGGCCTCCATCTTCCGCCAGACGGGAGAGACCTCCTGGGACCTCCGGCTTCCGAAGGCGCCTTTTCAGATTCCCGCCGCGAGAAGTGGCAAGAGCCTTTTTCCGCGCCACAGTCCATGAAGCTGGGTTGCTGGCCGTCCTAAGAGAAAATTCCGATGCGGAGCTGCCCTATTAGCTACCGGCTTCTGGCAAGAGGACGGCGACGCGGCAAATCGGCCACCGGCGCAAGGTTTCCCCCTCATTGTCGGATCCCCGACAGGATCACAAACCCGCTAACCGTTGCTTTCATGAAAGTTTCCTTTTGGCACGTTTGATGCAGAGGATCTTCCGAACACATCAGCGGATGCCCTCCTATGAGCAGGCTCAGGGAAAAATGCTGTTGCCGCATTCGAGACCGCGCCCTCGCTGGCCGCCAAGTCGGTCAAAGGTCGGCGCATCATGGTGGAGGCGGGCGACTTCGCCCGATTAAAACACGGAATAAAGTTGGAAAGCATCTCGCTGACCGAGACGCGATCATCGAAGCGGGCGGAGATACGTCGATCCCGTCCACGCCCACAAGTCGTGGACATTAGTGTCGATCTCATCACTTGGCCGGGATCCATGGGCTTCATACCCGACAATACGAAAGCGCGGTCAAACTCTAGCAAATCCAGCAGCACCGAGGTCGAGAATGCCCGCATGGACAGCAAGCCCAATGGCGATGGCCGATATTCGCCGCGAACATCGCCTAATTGGGAAACACCTATAGGAGCAAGGCAAGTGGAACTCTCTTGCGTTGGAGTGGGTGCTGGGCCTTCTAATTTGAGCCTTGCGTGTCAGATACACGAGCAAATCGGGCAAGGGGCACTGTTCCTGGATCGGCAAGTCGACTTCCGCTGGCACCCAGGCATCGCATTCAATTCCTCGGAGCTCCAGGTCAGCCACTTCAAGGATCTGGTCACGCTGGTGAATCCGCGATCAGCCTACACTTTCCTAAACTACCTGCACGAGAACGGGCGTTTGTACCACTTCCTGAATGCACAGTTCTTCGAGGCCGTGCTCAGAGCTGAGTTCGAGCAATACCTGAACTGGGCCTTCCACAGGAACCCGCTTGTCCGCGGCGGCGAAACGGTGCGCCAAATCCGCTTTGACGGCGAGTTTCGGGTGCACACCGATAACGCGGTTCTCGGCGCCAAAAACGTCGTGCTCGGCATTGGCAAGCAGGCGCATATTCCGCCTCAGTTTCAGGGCTGGACTGGACGCAACCTGTTCCACTCATCTGAATTGCTACACATTCATCCTGAGGTGCACAAAAAGCATGTCTGCGTGGTCGGCGGGGGACAGTCCGGAGCCGAGGTGCTGTTGCACCTTGTTGGTCTGCCAAAAGAACGGCGGCCTGTCTCGATAACCTGGGTCTCGCAGCGCAAAAACTACCTGCCCATCGACAACAGCCCGTTCACAAACGAGTTGTTCATGCCCTGCTTTTCGGATCGTTTCGCGGCAATGAGCGAGTCGCAGCGCAAGCTGTTCCTGCGGCGCTTCGTGCTTGCTTCGGACGGCATTTCGGAAAGCACGTTGCGCGCGATCTATCAGGCGCTATACCGCCACGCGTTTCTAGAGCCAAACCGATGCGAAATCACACTGCGGCCGGGCTGCACTGTCTCGCACTGCATCAACGCCGGCGCGGGCCACAGACTCACCCTGCAGCACGGCATGGAGGAGGTCGAAGAAGTCACGGCCGACATCGTCATCCTGGCCACCGGTTACGAGAACTCGGTGCAAGGCTTCTTGGAACCGATGGCGAACCGGCTGGAGAAGATCGACAACGAATTGGCTATTCGCGAAGATTTTTCGGTGTGCTGGGACGGACCGCGTGACAGACGCATCTTCGTACAGAACGCGAGCCTAGGACAGCGTGGGCCGGCTGATCCGAATCTAAGCCTGCTGGCCTGGCGAGCGCGTCGCATCCTCGACAGCCTTCTGGGGCGCGCACCGCGCGCCAACCCCGAGCATCCCGGCTTCATCAGCCCTACCTCTGTCGAGAGCTGGTCCGACACCGTCGCAGAAGAAATGGGCAGCGGGATATGACCGGCCGACTACTGATCATTGGCGGTGGCATTCGGCATCGTCGGGCTTACCCGTCGCGACGACGGGGCATCCGCTTCGCCTCGCAGCGGAAGCAGACGCGAAATCCTGAGCACTGGGGTGGTCTACAGGAACCTGCAACGCTTCCAACCTTTGTCACGACGTTATGGGAGGTGCATGCGGCAAGCTGCATCCGAGAAACAGCATACGCAGGATCTGGTGGAAGCACTCGACGCGCTGGGCCTCGTCGGCCCGAGAAAAGATCAGGCATGAGCCAGGAGCCAGTCGCTGCACACGGGAGCCATTGTGGAGATCGCCCGCGCATCGCCGGCGCCGAATGATGCTAGATGAGCCGACGCCGACATTACCGCAGGGCAGACAGCCAAGCGGTTCTCGCCCTCAAGCGTCTGACGCATGATGCGTGTCCAAAGGCTGACAGCGGCAGAAAACATGTCGGGTTCAAAACAACCGGCCGTCTTGGGCTTGTGAGGTTTTCGAGGCCGAATCATCCATTTACTGCGGGCTAAGCGGCTGGCACGACGTTTGCTGGTTGAGATCGGCAATACTGAGTGAGGGCTGATCGCATGAGAACACGGAAGACGCTGATGGTCTCCTAACCGGTGTGTTCCGTTTCTGAGAGAAGAACCAGCTCGCGCATAAACGTCAGGGAAGGTGTGGGAATGGAGAGCAACATGTTGCGTAGTGAGTCCCCGGCTCCTCCGATCAAAGTGGACGACTGGCTACGTGGCGAACCCTTACGAACTTTTAGCCCGGCAAGGTGTAGGGATGACAAGTGGAATGGAACCCTGGTCAATTCGCCCACTTTCTGCGGCGCGCCCGCAGTAACTATGTCCATGGAGCACAGGGTCGATCGTTTGCTGCAGGTCAAGGCTCGGACCTTAATGACCTCCAACCGAATCGCCGCGGCCGCGATATTCGACGCGAATTTGGCCCGTCTTTGAAGACGTCGCAGTCCAGGACGTGTTCAAGGTCGGCCACAGGGGCAGCATTTACGTGGAATCGGCCTGGCCAGGCCGGACATCGGCTGCGTAAACGGGCCCGAAGTCGGCGTAACCGAAAGCAGAAATCCTCCGTTGAGGACGAGACCTGAAATTGAGGAAACGAAATGTCTCACGCAGCGCTTGGCCCTGCCGTCAACAAGGACGGAGAGGCCCTTGCTCGCCCGTTCGTCAAATGCCTCCTGCGGCTGATCCGTGCTCAGGACTCCCACGGCTCATGCCAACGGAAATCGGACACCGGGCTGCTGGCCGACTTCATCATCACCAAGGAACTGCGCCGGAATATCCAATCATTGGCAATCCGGATCCGGACGCGCTGTGGAGGCTCGGCATGTTTTAGACCGTAGTGGAGCTTGCGATCGAGGAGCGCTCAGGCGTGATGACATAGTCAACAACAGAAATGAAACTGACCGGTGCTTCGGGCGCGTGCTTTTCACGGGCAGTTCGCCGGTCTGTCGAAGGCGTCTACCGGTTCGGCTTCGAGACTCTCCGGAAACTCGCGGATACCGGCGCGAAACTGGTCGACGATGCGACTGCAGCTATTGCCTATCCCCGACGTGGCGCGGGCGTGAAGAAACCGATTTTCGAGGAAGGATCATGTCAAACCTGGATGAGATGGCGAAGAAAGTCCGAAAGCTTCAACTGCGCGCGGCAATTGCCAAGACGAACTTGCGCGACCTTGCCGAGGGTCTCCCGGTCAAATGGATTGAGATAGAGGAAGTCGCGGAGAAAACGCATGCCGTCTATGCCGAGTTGGATGGTGCCAGGAGAGAGCTCGCCAAAATGAAGAGTTTAGGATGAGGAGCACATTCATCAGCCGCGACGGCTCCACATGGGTGCCGGAATATCTGATCGCTATAGATGGCAAGATCTGCATCGGCTGCGGCCGCTGTTTCAAAGTCTGCTCGCGCGAGGTCATGCATCTTTACGGCGTCGATGACGCGGGCGAAATCCTCGGCATCTGCGCGGGTGAGGACGACGACTTCGACGGCGAGCTCAATCGCATGATCATGGTTGTCGACCATGCCGGCCGCTGTATTGGCTGCGGAGCCTGCGGCCGCGTCTGCCCGAAGAACTGCCAGACCCATGTCGCGGCCGACCAGATCGCAGCATGAGTTGCATGATTTGACGCGACAAAATCAGGAGAACGGCATGCGCTTCGTCACATTTTGCCGGCTCCTCGGGCTGGTCCTGTGCGGCAACGCTGTGACGGTTTACTTCGCTTCACATTATTCGTTCCGTCTAGCAGTGGTCACGACGCTGGGCTGTTCGCTACTTCTTCAGCTGGGCTATTTCGCAAGTGTGCTCTTTCTGATTTGGCGATCCAGCTGCGCTGGCAAAGCCGGGCGAGGGGATGTTTTCGATAGGTCCCAGGAAGTTCGGTACCAGTCGCGCGACGATAATGAGCATAGGAATGAAACTCAAGATGTACCCCGGCGCAATCAAATGCTCGGCATATCGCTGCTCCTCCCTTGACGCGCCGTCACAAGATCAGAGCTCAGTTTCATCACTTTGTTCAAGTTTGATTATTGAGGTCACGGTTCCCTGGTATGGTCGAAGGCGACGGCATTCTCATCGTTCTAACGCCAGGGGAATGCAGTTTCGGTTCTCCGGGTAATGGTAGTGGATCGCAGCGCACGGCACGCGGGTTGCTCGTCTCGGAGGCGAACGAAGCGCCGGAAAATATAACAGTGGCGCTCTGTTGGAACATCCGAACGCAGCCGACCTCACTGTCAAATAGGCCTCTGCAAAACAGCTCTGCGTCGCTCGTTGAGCTCAGTCCCGTGCCGCTGGAGAAAACATGCTGAAAAAGTTTGAACGCTACCCGCTCACTTTTGGACCCACGCCCATCGAGAAGCTCGACCGCCTCGGCAAGCATCTGGGCGGCAAGGTGGAGATCTACGCCAAACGCGAGGACTGCAACTCCGGTCTCGCATTCGGCGGAAACAAACTGCGCAAGTTCGAATACATCATCCCCGACGCGATCGCGTCAGATGCCGATACCCTCGTCACCGTCGGTGGCGTGCAGTCCAACCACACGCGCATGGTCGCCGCCGTTGCCGCCAAGATCGGCATGAAATGTCTCCTGGTCCAGGAGAGCTGGGTTCCACATGAGGATGTCGTCTACGACCGGGTCGGCAACATCCTCTTGAGCCGCATCTTGGGCGCGGAGGTGCGTCTGGTGGACGATGGCTTTGACATCGGTATCCGGCACAGTTGGGAAAAAGCGCTCTATGAGGTCAAGGCAAGGGGCGGCCGGCCCTATGCGATACCGGCCGGCGCGTCTGTTCATCCGAATGGAGGCCTCGGCTATGTTGGATTCGCGGAGGAAGTGCGCGCCCAGGAGGAACAGCTAGGGTTTGCCTTCGACTACATGGTCGTTTGCACGGTCACCGGTTCAACGCATGCCGGCATGCTCGTCGGATTCGCCGAGGACGGTCGACAGCGCAACGTGATCGGCATCGATGCCTCTGCTACCCCGGCCAAGACCAAGGCGCAGGTGCTAAGCATTGCCCGACATACAGCGACCCTCGTCGAGCTCGGATCGGAACTTGCCGAGGATGACGTGGTGTTGCTCGAGGACTACGCGTACCCGCGTTACGGCATTCCATCCGAGGAAACCAAGAAGGCGATCCGCCTGTGTGCGCGGCTTGAGGGTATGATTACCGATCCCGTCTATGAGGGCAAATCGATGCAAGGGATGGTCGACCTCGTCCAAAAAGGCTTTTTTCCAGAGGGTTCGAGGATCCTCTACGTGCATCTCGGCGGCGCGCCGGCCATCAACGGTTATGGCTACACCTTTCGCAATGGCTGATGCTCGACAGATCTCGACGTGCCGTGTCTGCCGTGACAGCGCTGCGCCAAGATTGTCCGAAGGCCGTTGGGAAAACGGCAGTGGGCTGTCACTGCCGCCACGACGTGTGTCGTGGTGCTGGCATGCTTGCCAGTATTTGCCTGTGTTCAATGTGTCCTGGAGCCATAAGAAGGCAGCAGACATGGCCGTTTAACGTTGTTGTCATTTTGCGGTGCGGCGATGATCGCCGTAAATTTGATAAACTGTAAACCACCGAAGATGTCGCGCAGGCGCGGAGGTATCTACTTGATCAGGTATGGAAGCTGTGACCAAGCGTACTCGATCTGGTCGTCGTCGGCGAGCACATCGCCGGACACCCTAGCGTGGCGGTGAGCTGGGCCAGCATGGGCGAGGGAAGAGACGTCCCCCGCGAACGGTCCGCGAGCGTGACAGCGGGCAGGTCGGTATCCGGCTTAACGAGGGCTTGCTCATACCTATTGCGAGCGTCGACGAGACCGTCGTCCCTTCGGCAGTCTATGGCCGAAACGGCGCGTTCAGCCGGCCCGCGTGGCCTTCGGGCGGGTTCGTCCACCTTGCGCTCTTTGAGCATTACGTGTGGAGAGGGGTTGGGTGCTATATATGCCGACCCGCTCTATACCGAGGGGCGCGCCCGAGGGAGGCGACGATGAGGTCGAGTTCTCCCCCCGATCGCCTCTATGTACCCCTTGAGTGTCGGCAGATACATATCGGCCCGCTTCTCGATCTTCGAGACCGAGGGCTGCTTGAGCTTGAGGGGCAAGGCAATCTCTGCCTGGGCCAGCAGCACGGCGCAACTCGCCGAGGCTCTCGACCTCCGTCCTTAGCTCTTCGAAACGTGCGTCGACACGCTCCCGACGCTACTCAGGGAGGGCTGCGATCACGTCATCAAGCTTGCGTTCCATCACCTCTTCTCCTTCTTCGCCGCCGCCCGGCGGTTGAGATGCCCTTATAGCGTTTGTCCAATGGCGTGCTGATTGGTGGTCCGGAACGCAAAGTCGCATCTGGCCATTGCCATCGCCGGGGCGCTCATCCGCGACGGCGGGCGCGGCCTCTTCTTCAATGGGACAACGACCGCACTCTCGATCATCTCACACACCGTTGCGAGATCATCGAAATCGGACATGAATCCTGACGCTTCAAGAACCGCGCCTGATCACCACATTCGCCCAAGACGATCCGCGCTCGCCGGGCTTCGCAACCCGGACCAGCTCCGCCCGGCGAGCGCTAAGCGCAGTGCACTGAGCCAATTTTTACCGGGATATTCGCTGCGGCCAAGCAAGAGGGATACTTCTCAAAAAAAGCAAAACTGGGCTCATTATCGATGTAGCACCGCCCAAGTGCTCTACTGGGCAAATTTGCAGAGCGCGATTGACGGATATCTGAGACGGTTTTGCGCCGAGCTGGAACGGACCGTTCAGTCCAAAATGGGTTCATACGAAAATATGATCACTTGGCGAAAACGGCTGTTTGACCGGAATCTTTTATTTTCAGTGGCTGAGCGCGTCAGAATTGGTCGATATCCGTGCGTGATGGGTGTTGCAATCAACGATGCCCCAGAAGGGCGAGCAGCATCCGGCTGTCAAAGCCCTCAAGGGATTTGGCCTCCGAAGCATCCTTGAGGTGGTCGTCGACTTAGACGGGGATACCTATCGCGCCACCCATACCGTCGCTTCGCTGGTGTGGTCTAGATCCTTACTTCCAGAAGAAAGCAGGGAGACGCCCAAGTGCGAAATCGATCTCGTTAAGGCGCGATTGAAGGCGGCCGAGACGCACTATCGCGAAAACTAGGAAAGGAACAAAGTCTTGACTGAAGACATCTCCGGCCGAATGACCAGCGGCAACATGTTTGCGGATTTGGGATTTGACGATCCGAAGCGGAATTGCGGAAAGCCAAGCTCGCCCGTGAGAACCGCGTCATCATTATGCGTCGGCGCCTAACTCAAGCAAAATCGGCTCAATTGCTTCCTAAGAAATATCCCGACATATTCGCCGTACTCATGCGACGAACAGGCTAGTTCTCTATAGGTCGCCCGGTGCGCTGCCTCGATCGATTCGATCATAAGGTGGAGTTGTGCTAGAAGGTGGAGTTGTGGCGCGCCACAAGCCGTGCAAATCGGTACGGACGGCCGCAGAAGCAGCCTAATCATTGGCGCAAGCGTGGGGTCCAGCTCTCGACAGGATCGTCTTCCTCGGGGATTTCCATCTCCTCGTCCTCCTGGCCTATTTCGGTGCATACGAGGATCATGCGAACTGCCCTTTGCGCCCCAGTTTTCCTACAGAAGCGACGCCGCGTCGCAGCGGTATGATGACCTTATCCGGACGATGTTGGCTCTTCCGATTCTAAAGTCCAAATGCTCTCCGGCGTGAGGATCTCGAACGGAACAATCCGCTGTTCGATTAACCGTGTGTCTGTGCGTTCGATCATGCGCAGCATCACATCGATAAGTTCTTCAGGCATCCTGTCGACGGGATGGCACAAGGAAGCAGTAATCAAGCCTTCGCTCAATCCCTTGCTTGTCTCGGGCCGATGTCGCGGCAGACGATCCGGATTTTACACTGATGCTCCACAGCGAGCTCGCGCATGGCCCGCAGGACGCCGGAAATGCCGCCGCATTTGACGAAGATGCCCCTGACCTCCGGTTCCTCCGCTATCAGCCTGCGAACGACTGCATAGGCGTTCTTCGACCCTCATGGGTCAGGAGCGTTTCGCTGACGTGGAACTCGGGCGCGTGCTCGCGCATCTAGGAGCGAAAGCTCGCATCCGAGATGTCTTGCAACTGATAACGGTTGCTGCCGATGAGTGGAAAGACCTTGCCGGGCTGACCGGACGTCTGGCTGATAAACCATGCGGCAGTGCGGCCGGCCTTCCAGTTGTCGGTTCCCACAAAGCCGGCCCGGCTGGCGACGGACAGCGATCACCGGAACGCCTTTGACTCGCAACTCATCAATCGCCTGGCCAACGAGCGGGTGATCGGCCGAGATCACCGCGATTGCATCGGCGCTTTCGCCTATCTTGAGCAGATTGGTAGCGACCGCTTCGGGGAAGGATCCTCCTCGAAAGAATACGTCTGGCTCAATAACAGCATCTGCGCGTCGCGCGGAGGCACCTAGAAGCGCCTCGGCCCAAATCTGACAGCGGCCGGTGCGATTGCTGCATGAGAAAGCTCAAGTGCCGATGCGGGAGATTGTCCCGCCTGCGTTCGTGCAGCGGTCCTGAACTTTGGAAGCCGATTTGCTGCGCTGCGCCCCAGATAAGGTCGGCCGTCTGCGGTCGCAGTGTGCCAGTTCCGTGCAAGAGCCTATTGACCTTGGAAACACTTACGCCCGCGGCTTTCGCCAGATCGGCGATCGTTGGCCTGTTCATCAGCCGCCTCCCATATGCAATTCGTGAATGACGTCTTCCAAGTACAAATGCCATGTCAGCGGCGAAAGAGACGTAGGTCCTTCGAGGAGAGGCCTGACATGTTGCACGAAATTCTCCGCGCCGCCTGACGCCCAATCGGCAAGATTGTTCGGCCGCGGCCGTTTTTCCCGATGGCACCACGCGCGCTGCGGCGGTGCGATCCCAAGCCGCGCGGCGCGCTGCAACGCGAAGGCGCCAATCTGGCTGACGTCAACGACAGTGCTTTCTGGACCTCAACAACACCTTTCGCCTTTCTGATTCACAGCGATGGCTTTGCCCCGGCCCTTGATGCGGTCCCGCCTATCCTTCATGACGGCAGCCGCCTTTTCAATTCGACGGCACATGATCGACCTTGCTGAATTACCTGCTCGATTGTCTTCCGGCGGTCGAGCAGATCCATTTCGTCAAACATCAACACTGAGGCTGTGACGATCGCCATCAAGGCGGCACGCGCATTCACTGGACGCACGAGCATTGCCAGATCGAAGGCGCTTATCAGGAATCCTTTGATTGGGCCGAGGCAGGCCAGGGGGATATCCGCAACATCGCGTCGCCGCAGACGCCTGCGCCCGTGCCGGCTTACGCAGGCGCCGGCATCGATTGTCGATGAGGTCGTCATTCGTTGCTTCAATGATGCCGATGGTGCGGCCATGCTGATTATGGCGTGCATGGACGATCCTCCACATAACGGAAGGCTCGGGCATCAACCGCCTCTCGTCGAAACCACAACCTCTCCTTTTTCTTGGCAGTACGCTCCACAGTCAATCCGATCGGGATCAAGGATAACAACCGCAGCCTGCTCGCCATGGTACTGCCCAAACACCACCACGCGAATGGCGAAGATCATCAAGGTCGACGGTATGGAGCAGCCCTTCGAAACGGCATCGAAGGCGCGTACCCTGGTCGTGCTGAACACCACAAAGTGAAGGAAACGATCTATGGAACAGATTGCCACCGTCGGCCTGGATCTGGGCGCTCACGTCATTTCATGGGCGGCCACGGGTGCCTCTTTGCAGGATCGGAATTGCTCCCATCCTGCTGCTCGAAGATTACACTCGACGCAGGTCCCGCAACCGAAACCCCAGCTATGTCTATGCTCGCGGTCTCCGCTATAGCAGGTGTGGCTTCCTTCGCAGATGAGCTTCACTAGCGCCTCGCCGCCCAGCCAATCCGCCAGCGCCCAGGTCTGCGCCTTGTCGAGCCGCATGAGGGGTGTGTGAATGACGAAACGCGTCTCCATTCCAAGGTTCAGGGCAAGTTGCATCGCTTTAACTGCGTCATCTCGACAATCCGGGTAGCTGAAACGATCCGTCTCGGACACGCCGATCACGAGGTGTTCGCGCCCACCCGGTAAGCTATCGCGGCCGCAAATCCGAGGAACAGAAGGTTGCGGCCAGGCACGAAGGTATTTGTTAGACCGTTCGCGTTCAGTGCGATCTCGACGTCGCGCGTGAGCGCGGTATCACTGATTTGGCCGAGCACGGCCATGTCAATCATGTGGTCCTCGCCTAGTCGCCAACGCCAGGCCGGAAAGTCTGTTCGAATGCGCCCGAGCAGGTAGGGCCGCACATCGAGCTCGATCCGATGCCGCTGCCCATAGTCGAAGCCGATTGTCTCGACGCGCTCGAAGTTCTCCAGCGCCCAGGCCAGGCAGGTTGACGAATCCTGGCCGCCGGAGAAAAGGACGAGTGCGGTTCCCGGATCTCGTTGCATCGGGTCAACCCTCGTATTCAGCCCAGCACAGCGGTGTCTCATAGACTGTTACCGAGCACATTTGGCCAAGAAGCGGCTTGGTTTGGTTCCAGATCCAGATCGCAATGTTTTCCGCTGTCGGATTGTCGAGACCCTCAACCTCATTCAGATGCTGATGGTCGAGACGTTGCAGAAGCGGTCCGAACACAGCCTCGACATCGAAGAAATCGATGACAAAGCCCGTGTCTGGATCGACGGGCCCTTCCAGACGCAGTTCCACACGGTATGAGTGGCCATGCAAGCGGTGACAGCGGTGGGTCTCCGGCACGCGCGGAAGACGGTGCGCTGCCTCGAAGGTGAAAGCTTGCGTAATTTTCATGGGATCCCGAGAAGCTTGTGGGTTTGCAGGCTCAAGCGCCAACGTGGGTTGGCAAGACAATAGGCCACTGCGGTGGCTGTATTCGCATCGCGCTCGGGCCCATCCATTGGCTGAAGCAAAAGGTGCTCAAACGCGAGAACTTCGAAATATTCGGGCTCCGCGCCAATCTGAGGATATACAAGCTTGAGCTCGTCCCCTGCCATGACAACGAGGCGTGCATTGCATTTCGGACTGACTCACAGCCAGTCGATGCCGGCCGGTGTGGGGATGGTATCGTTGGTCTCCACGGCAATTTCAAACGCCAAGGAATGCAGCGCTTCCAGGAGTTCTTCATCGATCTGGAGGAGGGGTTCCCCTCCGGTGAGCACGACAAGACGCTGCCCAGTTCCCGACCCGCGCCAGGCTTGCTCGACCGCCAACGCAAGCTCCCATGCGGTGGCAAAATGTCCGCCACCGGGGCCATCTACCCCAATGAAGTCGGTGTCGCAGAATCCGCAGAATGCTCTTTCCCGGTCGCCTTCACGTCCCGACCAAAGGTTACAACCGGCGAAACGACAAAATACGGCAGCCCGCCCGGCATTTCGTCCTTCACCTTGAAGGGTGTAGAAAATTTCCTTGACCGCATATGGCATTGCTTACGCGGCCTTCGACTGAGCAAGGGAGCGCCTCTGCAGGCTTACGAGGCGCGGCAAAAGTTGAGAAATGCCATGCGGCACGTTTTGCAGCTCGTTCCACGATCGAGGCTCGTTACCGAAAACCCACTCGCCCGAACTCCACGCAGAATTAGGTTTCACCGGATGGAGGCTACGGCGAAGGGCCTCTGGCTCCTCGAAGCCTATCACCACGGGAAACGCCTTGATCACGTCGCTCATGCCGATGGTGCCTTTGCGAGGACCAGGCGTGAGAATCCTGGTGTCTCCTCGAAAGCCTGCCTCACAGCACGGAAGAACTCGCTCATCAGCCGCAAGCCGCGCTCCAAAATGAGGCGGTCGAGCGATGAGTGTGTCGTGTGCGGCGGCAGGGCGCCGAGAAAATCCGCTATGTCCTGGTCTGTGATCTGGAGGGCTTCATCGATGGTCTTGCCGACGATGAATTCGGAAAACGCCGAAGAAGCGGTTATGGCCGAGCCGCGGCCGAAGGTCTGGAATGTTGCGGCGGTGATCGTCTGCGTCTTACGGTCGAAACCCATCATCAATTTAAGCCCATCGCCGCAGGCGACGGCGCCGACCTCGCCGGCCGCATTGGGGGCATCCAAAGCACCGACATTGCTCGGGTTGATGAAATAGACCTTGTCGCTGATGAGGTAGACGTTGTCGGTGTCACCCCGCATGGCTCCGATCCTTGTCGTTATGGCGGCTAGCCGAAGGACTTGCCGCAGGCGCATTTGTCCCGCGCATTGGGATTGTCGAAAACAAAGCCCGAGGACTCCAGGTCCATGACAACGTCAACGGTCATGCCGGCGAGATGGAGCTGGGAGTTTGCGTCGACGAACACCTTGACCCCGTCCGTCTCCATGATGGCATCGCCCTCGCGCGAGACGCTTTCCAGACCCACCAGGTATTTGAGGCCGGCGCAGCCGCCCGCCTCGACCATTATGCGAAAGCCTTCCGCCGGTTCGTCGGCGCGGGAAAGCGCGGCCTTGACGGCGGCGACGGCGTTTTCAGTGAGTGTGATCATGGGACTATTTTCTCGCTGATGCGTTTGCAAGCCACGCTGCACAGAACGTGCCAGAGAGGAAAATTCAATTGAAGCCACTGGTTAGCGGATTTGGGGGCATGTCTGACATCCAACAATTGTCGGATGTCGGACAGAGTGAAACCCTGCGTGCAGAAGCGGCATTGGACACATCGCTAGTGCGTCGCCTGAGCTAGCGTTTTCGATCATACGGATGTTGACCAGTGTAGGGGTGGGAACTCTTAGTCGTGCTGCGCTCCAAAGGCCGCGCCGTCGTCACCACACGGTAAGGTGGCGAACACCGGGTGGTCGATAACCGCATCGATCGCGCCCTCTCGAAGCAGGCGCGGTCGATTCTGCGTCAGCTCGTGGATGCCGAACACCACCCGCGTGCTCGGCCCGTGGCTTGCAGTGCGGCCGTCACCTCGGGAGGGCCGACTGAGGCATTATAGACGCCGCGAAGCCAGGGGTGGGCCAACGCGCCGCCCAGCGAACGGCGCCATCACCGCCGGCGGCCACGGCCGCGATTAGAGGCCGCGGTCACTTCCAGTTCTGTCGCCAGTTCGCGGTCTGGCTCGTCCGCGTTCCAAAACGAAACTCGAGCGAGCCCTGGTCTCGCCGTCACATCGAAGGAGAGAAATTGCTATCTGTCACAGCTACTCGTCGACAAGGATCCCGTCGCGGCCGACGTAGAGAAATACCAAAAGCATCGCGGTTGCACTCATGCTGGAAAAACCGGTGCGGTTATGTCAGTCGCTCTCGCCAACAACGCCGCCGATAGCATTGCCGCAAAGGCGAGTACTGACTGCACGCTATTGCTAGCCAAAGCGTTGCAACAGATTCGTCAAACAACTTTACAGACTCTTTGCGAATGCAAGTCGCTGACCATGATAGGTTCGCTTTAAGTCCGATATTGGCCGAAGATAATCGTCGAAATCAATGGTTTGGAATACGTGAACATAGAACCTGCAGCGTTGACCGCATGCCGCATACAGAGAGGCCCTTTAATGGATGTCGACATTTTCGCAGCTTACGAGTCTAACGTTCGTCGCTATGGGCGATCGTTTCCAACAGTCTTTACAAAGTCCCTTGGGGCAACAATCTGGGACGAGTCGGGCAAACCCTATATTGATTTCCTTGTAGGGTCCGGCGCGCTCAACTACGGTCACAACAATCCGGACATTATGGCGCCGGCAATTCAATATCTCGCCGATAAAAATATTGTTTTGTCGCTTGATATGTATACAGCCGCAAAGCGTGATTTCATCGAAGTGTTTGTCGAGTCGATCCTGAAGCCCCGGGGCCTTTCTTACAAGATACAGTTTCCTGGGCCGACCGGGACAAACGCTAACGAAGCGGCGTTGGCACTGGCGCGAAAATATACCGGCCGCTCAAGTGTCATGGCCTTCACAAATTCGTACCATGGCATGTCGCTCGGCTCCTTAGCGGTGTCGGGTTCAGCGTCAACCCGACAGCTTGGCGGCGTTGCTCGCCACGATGTGATCCGTGTCCCTTACGAGAACTATCCGAACCAAACTTTCGATTCCGCGAGTTACATTGATCACGTGTTGGGCGACCCAGGCAGCGGGATAGAAAAGCCGGCCGCAATCATCCTGGAGCCCATCCAGGCAGAAGGCGGCATGAACACCGCATCCGCACCATGGCTTGCAGAAATTCAGCGCATTTGCCGTAAGCACGACGTTGTTTTCATCGTCGATGACATTCAGGCAGGTTCGGGACGAACGGGCGATTTCTTCTCGTTCGAATTCGCCAAAATCGAACCCGACATCGTGTGTCTTTCGAAATCGCTGAGCGGTTCAGGTAATCCGTTGTCCATAGTTCTGATTCGCCCTGACATGGACATATGGAATCCGGGAGAACATAGCGGGACCTTCAGAGGCAATAACCTCGCCTTCGTGACTTCAGCTGCCATGTGCACAATGTGGTCCGATAGGCAATTTACGACAGCCGTCGAGCGGACGGCCGTCAAACTGCAAGAACACCTTGATCGCCTCGTAGCGAAATTCCCCAAGTGCATCGAACAAAAGCGCGGCCGTGGTCTGATGGCCGGCCTCAAGTGCCGTTCGCAGGCAGTTGTTGGCCGTGTGCACGATGTCGCGTTCGAAAATGGCTTGCTGATCGAGTCTTCAGGGCCAAATCGCGACGTCATCAAAGTACTACCGCCGATAACCATCTCAGATAACGAACTCGATCACGGCATTGCCATCCTCGATCAGGCACTACAGGAGAAAACCAATGGCGACTAACCAAGTACCTCAAACGCCGGCCATCTCGCCGCTTACGATCAAAGAACGAACTGGATCAATCAGCACAGCGGAGATTATCGCAGTATTGAAAGGTGAGATCACCGCTCTGCACATCAGGCAAGCTTTCAGCAGCGAAACAGCCGACGAGATCACCGCGAATTTTTTTGGCAGTCCCGGTCTCAACGAGCGCAAAGATGGTGTCCCCGGACAATATGTCGGCGCATCCCACTACAGGAAGGATGCAGCCACCTATTTCAGGCAGGCGGAAAATGCACGGCCGCACGTTGAGGCCCTTTTTGGCAATTTAGTTGACCCGGTCCGAGCATTATTCGAAGCGCTGAAGCGCGAGCTTCACAAACAGGGCATCGAATTGCGGCTGGCCCGTTCAGAACACGGTCAGGCTAATGTTTGTCGCGCTCTCAGTTGGTCTGGCAGCGGCACGTTTTCCTTGGACCCCCACGACGATGTCGCTCAAGTGCTACGTGCCGGGAACGATTACGAGCTCTCTGCGGTGGCGCACAATACCGTCGCCGCGCTCAACTTCTACCCCAGCATGTCCGAGGAAGGTGGCAATCTGCGGCTCTGGAGCCACAAGCCGACAGTTGACGACCGAAAGTCGCAGGGGGTGGAGACCACGGGCTATCCCTATTCGGCAGTCTATCTAAAGGATGTGCCTTGTCGCGACATCCAGCTCAAGGCCGGGGACATCGCCTTACTTGACGGCGGTTTCGTTCATGGGGTCACCGGCCAATCAGGCAACGGAAAGCGTCGCGTGCTGCTGAACAGCTTTTTCGGATTTGCGCGGCCAGATCTTGTTCTCTGGTGGACCTAAAGTTGATGTCCTAGCGACTGCCCGACCTCCGCCGACAGGGCAGATGTCAAATCGGTCTCAACGGGGGCACCTTCAGTCACAGCCCTCGGGCAGATCCAAAGCCCGACATTACATGAAGCCTTTGGGCTTTAGTGCTACCGTATCTCCGATTCGATCGCCAAATATCTATCCGCGTTACTGCCTATTGTGCAGGTAACACAAGGAGGTTCTTATTGATCACAGATGTGTATAAGCTCAGTTAGTTCAGCCAGAGATTGTTTGTTGCCGCCGTTTTCTGAATGTTAGCAGCTTCCAGCGTTCCGTTGTTCCCGTTGCGGAGGCGAAAAGCGAGATGATGTTGAGCTAAGCAAAAGCAACACGATAATAACACCCTCGCGTGACCGAGGCAATGTCTTCCTCTCGGATCGAACAGACGTCTACCTGGGCCAATGTGCAGGGCGCCGCCTCAATCCTTTCCAGCTGGATCCAAATACACCCACAGCCCGGAACGCGCAGGTTCGCGAGAATCTCAGCGCAACCAATGTATCTGCACACACGGATACGAGGTCTCCGGGTTGAGGTTTCTTTTTTCTGGGAATCTTGTACGCCAATAGTATATACGTGACCTTTAAATTTGTTGCGCTCTTATTACAACAGTTAAGCACAATTTAAGTTAAATTAACACTGCCCAACTGCAGTGAGATGCTAGAGCTCTGACGATGTTGGCTTGCCGTGGAACGGAGCAGAGACTATGGAGCGCCCTCGGAGGACTGCTGACTCTCAACTTCGAGGGCTCTCAACCAGAGTGTCCGACCGGCTCTTGTTGGTCCCTGCGATGAATTTCCCCGAGGCGGCCAGGGAGGCGTTTACGGTCGAGTTCGGCCGATTTCTCGACGAAACCGATGGTATTGGAAAACCCGAGCAGTTGTTCGACTTGTTATCTGCTTTTGCCCTCAATTTTGATTGCCCGTGGATCGCCTATGGCTCTTTTGCACCAGACCAAAAAGGCTTAACGCCGGTGCGAGGCGATCCGGCCGTTATGCTGAATTATCCTGATGAATGGCAAAAGCGCTATTTCGAAATGGGTTATCACAGGATAGACCCCACCATCAAGAGAAGTCGGAGGCGAGCAGAAGCCTTTCGGTGGAGCGAGGTGTACAACGACGAAAGCACGACTGAAGACGAAAGGCGCGTTTTCGACGAGGCTGCCACGTTTGGCCTGATGTCGGGCATCAGCGTTCCATTGCACGGCCCCGACGGCAGCTTTGCGATCATGAACTTTGTTCAATCTTGGGCCGGTGAATTCCAAAATAGAACAATCACATACTTGCAACTTGCCGCGCTACATTTCCATCTGAGAGTCGCAAAGTTTGCTAAGGCGAGCGGCATCGAGGAGACGCCTAATCTTTCTCCTAGAGAAAAGGAGTGTATCCTATGGGTGGCGAAAGGTAAATCATCATGGGAGATAGGAAAGATTGCGGGGATATCCATAGATACTGTTAACTTCCATATAAAAAACGTAATGAAAAAAATGAATACAGCGAGCAGAACGACCGCAGTCGTAAAAGCCATAAAATGCGGCATTATTGACTTGTAAAACTCAATGACGAAAACCGTCAATAAAAACACTGTGCCAAAGTCACGTTTGGTCTGCTGTGAAGAAGAACGGCATTCTTATAATTGAGCCGTCTTGATGTCGCTGAGGCATGGTCGAGTAAGTAGAGCGTGCCGTCGCTTCCACTCACCGGGTGTTCGGGATCGCTTCCTTTTGCCCAGATTTTTCGGCCACTGGCGTGCCGTCTTTACCCTGCTTGATAGCGAGCGATTTCTGCGCGTCCGAAACCCCGATTGCCCGCTCCGGTCTGAGCCAGCAAATCACGCGTAAAATTCTAGCTAACCATACGATCCCATTTTGTGGGGTTCAGATTGCGCGGTCGGTGCGAAAATCGAACAAGTTCCGGCGATTTGGGCGTATCGTTGAACAGGCTTTGGTTGAGCATTACGTGGCCAGAAGGTATAAAGCGGTAATTGGTAAAGTCTTTATGATTTTTAACATATTATTAATATATTTGTATTGAGATCTTCGGTGATTCGATAGATATATACGCGTTGGTGCAGGTATCGATCCACAACCATAGAAGGAAGAGCCATGTTTACTTAAAGAACCAATAGCAAAGTGCCTTTTCGGGAGATGGCCGGTAAGGTCCGACAAATCTGCGGTCGCCGCCCTGTCCAGGCAATGTCGACCTTAAATGGATCGCTCTTCAAATACTCCAGGACGAACTACGCATCTTCGGTTTGCTGCGGCGTCTTCACGCTCGGGCATGTCCGGCCGGATGGGCTGCGCGAGCTGGCTCGCGTCACGCGCCAGAGCGAGTTTATCATCGTAAGCACTCGCAAGAGTTACGTAGAGTATCCTTTGATAACGGGATGCGCTGTCTGCAGAAGGCGGGCGTTCCTGTACCGATACATTGTAAAACGACCGCAGATACATCGCGGGCAACGATGCGGACTACCGCTTCTCCAGGAGTCTCATAAGACCCAAAGCATCAAGGGATGAACGATTATGACCACGTTACCACAATTTTCCCTCGCCAAACTGGCAGCCGATGAAACGCAGCACGACGAGCGCGAGCGCCTTCGGCTGTTCTTCGCGTTGCCACAGTCGATTAAGGACCGCTACGGTCACGCCTCTTAAAACGTGTATCCCACTGCCGCCCGTGGATACAGTCCGTTGAACGGCGAAATGCTACATCCGGAGGCCGGCTTCGATCCAAAGGAAGTATTCGACCTCGAATCGAGAACGAAGGCGACCGGCGTCCGTTTGCCGGACGCACGCGCCTTCCGGACGACGCCATTTCAGTCCGCTAACGCTCGGGCGTGATCCGGTATCCGGCTCGCGGCGGCACGTGCGCCAAGCACACCGATCATGGCTTCTTCACGCTGCTGCTGCAAGAGGAACTCCCCACGCGCTCTTTGCAGGTGTGGTTCCGCGGGCGATGGATGCCGGTGCCCAGCCTGCCCGACAGTCTCGTAGTCAATCTGGGCGACATGCTTCAGACCATGAGCGACGACTCGCTTCAAGAGTACGCCGCATCAGGTCGCGCAGTCCGACTGACCGCATTTCGCTTCCCTTCTTTATCTATCCCGACATCGACGCTCGCCTGACTTCGCGGCAAGGGCAGCGCGTCCTTAGTGTTGTAGAAACGATGCTGCGCAACGTGGAATCAATCTGGGTAACCGGGAATGGCGCCGGACGCGCGCGCGAGTTGCAGTAACTGTCGGTTTCTCAAGCGACTGCAAAGGCGACGACGCGCGCGCTGGAAGGGGCTCTCTCCAACAAGCGAGTTCGTCCCGCCGTCGCGCGTATGGCGCGGCGGTCTGCGGGCGCCTCGTGATGAAGCGCGCTGATGCTGTCACCTTGTTTGAATCGTGGCCGCATGAGATCCACGCGGTACTTTTGAAGCAGGCTGCAGCGCCACGGATTTTCGTTGTGCCGCTGCGCTAAGGCGATTGATTTCGAATATGGCGGCGCTCAGTCCGGGCGCGCAGGCGGAACCGTGCGAATGCCAAGGTCAGGCTTTGCCTCTGGAATCTACTCCGCGACCGGAAGGCCGACTTCCATCCGCCTCTTCCTTGCAGCGCTATCCCGGCCCGACCAGATGGTCCGCCCTCAAGGCCAACGAGACGCATTTCGACTTCAGGGCAAGTGATCCGAACCTGACAATCTTTTAAGGACAGAAGAATGCTCATGCACGTGAGCCACGATCTCAACTATGCGCTGCAAGCAACGCAGAATTGGATCAGCGATTTGCTTCAAAATTCGCAAAGTGTGGCATGGCACGGGTTCCATAGCTGGCTTGCTTCTGGCACGGGATCAATTTTGGCGAGTTTCATAGGTTCAGGGCGGTGGCCGAGAGGTGGAACTCTCCGCGGGCACCGCTCGGTCCTCGTCATCGCAGTCGATTGGGCTTCAGAATGCTTTTGAGTTGCGCAAACAGCATCTGGACCGGCCCGCGGCACCATAGGTTTGAACTTTCAGGAGGTTGTCCATTCGGACTGGCCCGAAGAGGCTGCAGTTACCAGGCTTCAGCACATCTCGGAGGGTCCGAATGAACCTCCACAAGGGAATGCCCGAGTTGTGTGCGTCAAGTTCTGCAAAAATGGCGTGGCATTCAGCGGTGACGTTGGCGTGTCCGCCGCGCAGCCCC
>NZ_JBVVQB010000024.1:0-101646 GCF_055811775.1 Mesorhizobium sp. WSM4844
ATTTGTGCCGGCCTGCGGTTGCGGTTTCCTGCGCTTCCGTAGCGCCCGCTAATTGTCGAAGCCGGCGCCGCCCCTCACCTGCCTGCCGGCATCCTCTCCCCGTAAACGGGGCGAGGGGGCGCTCTCATTGACGGGTTCGCCAATCGCCAGCGTTGCAGAAAAAAGTGCCGACACCGCGACCAGCCTCTTTCTCCCCGTTTACGGGGAGAAATGCCCGGTCCACCCTCCGCAGCTGCTGCGGAGGACGGGCAGGGCAATGAGGGGCGGCGCCAGCGGCCGGCCTTAGATCCCAAACATCGGATCACGTCTGACCCCGGCCTTTCCCGCACCTCATTCTTCGGCTGCGAGCCCAGCCCGTCGTGCCTGCAGGAACCGGCGCACGGCCGGGTCGCGTTCGAGGCCGATCGCCCGGTCATAGGCCTCAGTAGCCTCCCGAGTTTTGCCGAGCCTGGCCAGAAGGCCCGCGCGGGCGGCCCAATAAGGCTGATAATCATGCAGCCGCTTGTCTCCACCAAGCTCATCAAGTGCACTTAATCCCGCCGCGGCGCCGTCGGCCTCGGCAATGGCCACCGCGCGGTTGATCGAGACCACCGGCGAGGCGGCAATCACCGACAGCGCGTCGTAGAGATGTCTGATCGCGACCCAGTCGGTCCGCCCGGTCAGCCGCCTGGTCGTATGGGCGGATTGCACGGCCGCCTCGAGCTGGTAGCGGCCGACGACGCCCTTGGTCGCGGCGCGCCTGAGCAGTGTCTCAGCTTCGTCGATCAAGGCGCCGTCCCACAGCGCAAGCTCCTGCTCGGCCAGTGGCACATAGTCCCCGGCGGCGTTGCGCCGCGCCGCACGCCGCGCTTCGGCAAACAGCATCAGCGCCAGCAGGCCAAGCGCTTCCGGCTCATCCGGCATCAGCGAGGCTACCAGCCGGCCGAGCCAGATGCCTTCGGTCGCGAGATTGCGGCGGCGGGTTTCGGTGCCGGCCGGGTCGGACCAGCCTTCGGCGAACGCGGCGTAGATCGCTTCCAGCACCGCATCCAGCCGCTCGCCGAGTTCGGTTCTTGCAGGCACCCGGAACGGAATGCCGGTTTCGCGGATGCGGCTTTTGGCGCGCACCAGGCGCTGGCCCATCGTTGCCGGCGACACCAGGAAGGCCGAGGCGATCGTCGCTGCGTCGAAGCCCAGAATGGCCTGCAGGATCAGCGGCGCACGCACGCCAGCCTCGATCGCCGGATGGGCACAGGCAAACATCAGCCGCAGCCGCTCATCGGGCAGGTCTTCATCGATCATGCGGGCCTCCATCTCCTCGGCGATCAGCCTGAGATGGTCGCGGCTCGCCTCGCTGGTCAGCCGCCGCCGGATCGCGTCGACGCGGCGTCTGCACGCCACCGCCAGCAGCCAGGCTTCCGGCTTCTGCGGCACGCCGGTTTGCGGCCAGCGCTCCAGCGCCGCCGCAAAGGCGTCGGCCAGCGCGTCCTCGGCGCCGGCCACGTCGCGCGTGCGGGCGGCGAGGAAGGCGATGAGCTTGCCGTAGCTTTGCCGGGCGGCCGCTTCCGCCGCCGCCCGGGCGACCTCAAGGTCATTCGTCATCACATGGTTTGTTCCCAGATCGGCCGCACCTCGACTGTGCCGGTGCTGGCAGCTGGGCATCGCGCCGCCCAGGCAATAGCCGCGTCGGCGTCCTCCGCCTCGATCATGTAGAAACCGGCGAGCTGCTCCTTGGTATCGGCATAGGGACCGTCGAGCACATTGGTCTTGCCGTTGGCCATCCGCACCGAGGTCGCGGCTTGGGTCGGCTTCAGCCGGTCACCGGCCAACCAGGAGCCGGACTTCTTCAACGCCTCGGTATAGGCGCCATAGGCTGCGCTGATCTCGTAGGTCTTCTCCGTCGGCGCGGCCGCCATCGCGGCTTCGTTCACGTAGATCAAAAGCATGTATCGCATGGTCTTCTCCATTTTCGAAGGCCGCATCGTTGCGAGCCGAACGTATGTCGCGCGGCCTCGCGCGATTTCGACAGGCTCTGCGAAAATCTTTCGGCTCCGATCGCACATCGCGCAAGCGGCCATGCGTTGCGGCATCACCCAGCCGTTCGTCTAATGGATATTATTGCGGGTTGGCATTTCCCGCCCGCTGTCTAAACTCGCCTCGGGTCGCGCGGTGGCAGATATTTCAGGGAGGAGATCACATGCACAATTTCAGGACGAAATTAATTGCTGCCGGCGCGCTGGCGCTGTCGCTGGGCCTTGGCGCGGTGCCGGCCAAGGCGCAGGAATTCATCAACGTGCTGACCGGCGGCACCTCGGGCGTCTATTATCCGCTCGGCGTCGCACTGTCGGAAATCTACGGCAAGGGCATTGAGGGCGCCCGCACCCAGGTGCAGGCGACGAAGGCCTCGGTCGAGAACCTCAACCTGTTGCAGCAGGGCAAGGGCGAGATCGCCTTCGCGCTCGGCGATGCCGTCAAACTGGCCGCCGAGGGCAACACCGAAGCCGGCTTCCCGGGCAAGCTCGACAAGCTGCGCGGCATCGCCGCCATCTATCCCAACTACATCCAGATCGTTGCCAGCAAGGAGTCCGGCATCAAGACGCTTGCCGACCTCAAGGGCAAGAGCCTGTCGGTCGGCGCGCCGGCCTCCGGCACCGAGCTCAACGCCCGCGCCATCTTCGCCGCCGCCGGGCTGAAATACGAGGATCTCGGACGGGTCGAGTATCTGCCCTTCGCCGAATCGGTCGAGCTGATCAAGAACCGCCAGCTCGACGCCACGCTGCAATCGGCCGGCCTCGGCGTCGCCTCGATCCGCGATCTCGCCACGTCGGTGCCGATCAACGTCGTCGCCGTACCGGCGCAGGACGTCGCCAAGATCGGCTCGCCCTACCTTTCGGTGACCATTCCCAAGGGCACCTATGAAGGCCAGACCGAGGACGTTGCGACCGCCGCCGTCGGCAATTTCCTCATCACCCACGCCGACGTCTCCGACGAGACCGGCTATCAGATGACCAAGCTGCTGTTCGAAAATCTCGACCAGCTCACCGCTGCCCACGCCGCCGCCAAGGCGATCGACATGGCCAAGGCGCTCGACGGCATGCCGGTGCCGCTGCATCCTGGCGCCGAGCGGTATTACAAGGAAAAGGGATTGGTGAAATAGGGCCGCTCCCTCCCCCTTGAGGGGAGGGTGCCGAGCGAAGCGAGGCGGGTGGGGTCGGTTCAGGCCGCGCACTGCCGCAACGACCCCACCCCGTCCATCCGCCTTCGGCGGCTGTCCACCCTCCCCTCAAGGGGGAGGGATTGCGCCCCGCCAGGAACCCGCCAATGACCAACGCCCATCCCGAAACGCCGACCGTTCTCTCCCCCACCGCCGAAGCCCCGCTCGAAGGGCTGCCGCCGGGTTTCGGCGCCGGCATCGCCGGCAAGGCCGCCTTTCTCATCGCCATCGCCTTCTCCATCTTCCAGATCTACATCGCCGCCTATGGCAGCCTGCCGAGCCAGGTGGTGCGCGCCATGCATGTCGGCTTCTTGCTGCTGCTCGGCTTCGGCCTGATCGCCAATCTGCGCGCCACAAGCACACCGGCAAAAGCAGCATTCTGGACGCTCGGCCTGCTCGGCTTTGGCACCGGCGTCTACCATTGGGTGTTCTATGCCGATCTCATCCGGCGCTCCGGCTTCCTCACCACGCCGGACCTGATCGTCGGCACGGTGCTGGTCGTGCTGGTCTTCGAGGCTGCGCGGCGGCTGATGGGGCTGCCGCTTGCCCTGATCGCCTTGATCTTTCTCGCCTACGCTTTCTTCGGCAATCATCTGCCGCCGCCTTTCATCCATCGCGGCTATGATTTCGCCCAGCTTATCGACACCTTCGCCTTTGGCACCGAAGGCATCTACGGCACGCCGGTCTACGTCTCGGCCGCCTATATCTTCATCTTCGTCGTCTTCGCCGCCTTTCTCGAACGCGCCGGCATGATCGCACTGTTCAACGATTTCGCGCTTGGCCTGGTCGGCACATGGCGCGGCGGCCCGGCCCAGGTCTGCGTCCTGTCGTCGGCGCTGATGGGCACCATTTCCGGCTCCGGCGTCGCCAATGTGGTGGCCAGCGGCCAGTTCACCATCCCGCTGATGAAGCGCTTCGGCTTCCGTTCGGCTTTCGCCGGCGCGGTCGAGGCGACCTCGTCGATGGGCGGCCAGATCATGCCGCCGGTGATGGGCGCGGTCGCCTTCATCATGGCCGAGACGCTGAACATCCCCTATGCCGAGGTGGTCAAGGCAGCGATCATCCCGGCGCTCCTCTATTTCGGTGCCTGCTTCTGGCAGGTCTACCTGGAAGCCGGCAAGGCCGGCCTGCAGGGCATGGCCAAGGCGGACCTGCCCAATCCGTGGCACGCGGTGAGAAGACATTGGCCGCTGGTGCTGCCGCTGGCCGCGCTCATCTATCTGCTGTTTGCCGGCTATACGCCGATCTTCGCCGGCACCATGGGGCTGGCGCTGACCATCGTGCTCATCCTCGGCACGCCGCTGGCGGCTTTGATCGGGCCGCTTGCCTTCCGCATTGTCTTTTGGCTGGCGCTGGGGCTTGCCGCCGCCTCCTTCATGAGGTTCGGCGTCAACATCCTCAGTTTTGTCATCGCCGGGCTCGTCATCGCCTGCATCACCTTCAGGGGCGGACGCGAGACGCTGCAGATATGCATAGATTCGCTAGCCGAGGGAGCAAAGAACGCGCTGCCGGTCGGCATCGCCTGCGCCATCGTCGGCGTCGTCATCGGCACCTTGACGCTCACCGGCATCGCCTCCACCTTCATCGGCTGGATAATCTCCATCGGCGAGAACAATCTGTTCCTGTCGCTGGTGCTGACCATGCTCACCTGCCTGGTGCTCGGCATGGGCATACCGACGATCCCCAACTACATCATCACCTCGTCGCTGGCCGGGCCGGCACTGCTGTCACTCGGCGTGCCGCTGGTGGTCAGCCACATGTTCGTCTTCTATTTCGGCATTATGGCCGACCTCACTCCGCCGGTGGCGCTGGCCGCCTTCGCCGCCGCGCCGATGGCCAAGGAAAGCGGCCTCAAGATCGGCATCCAGGCCACCAAGCTTGCCGTCGCCGGCTTCGTCGTGCCGTTCATGGCGGTTTATACCCCGGCGCTGATGCTGCAGGACCCTGGTCCGATCGCCGCCCAGTTCGGTTATCCCGTCGAGGTCGCCTATATCGTCGCCAAGGCCTGCATGGGCATTGCCCTGTGGGGCGCAGCCGCCGTCGGGTTCCTGGCCCGGCGCATGGCCTGGTGGGAACGTCTCGTCGCCTTCGCCGCCGGCGTGCTGCTGGTTGCCGCGCTGCCTGTCACCGACGAAGCCGGCTGGGCGCTCTCTGTCGCCTGGATCGGCTGGCACTGCTGGCGGGCGCGGCAGGCCACCGGCACCGCATGAGCCTCTGTATCCTCGCAGCCGGCAAGACGGTGACGCTCACTGTCGCCGCCTTCACGCTCGCCTGGACGCATTCGGTGGAAAAGACGCATTGGCAGGAGGACTGGAAGGTGACGCCTTCCGGCTTGGAGATCGCCGAGGCACGGATCAAGGGCTCGGGCGCCGGCATGGAACCGCCGGAAGGCTCGGTGCTGCGGGACGGTTGGTGGGTCTATAAACCCAAGATGGCGCCGCAGCGGCGCCTTGTGCTCGCGGCCTCCGGCGCGACCGGTGAAGGCTGGACGCTGTGCACGGTTCAGGGCTGCCGCGAACTGGGCAAGGCGGCAGGCGACACGACGGTGCTGGAGCTGTGCGAAGGTTAGTACCAGCCGCGGTAGCGGACGGTCGGCAAGCGGGTGCGGAACCTCGTCCTCCGGGGCGTTGTCGGATGTCGAGTTCCGGGCACAGCCACATAAGCGGACCAAAGACGCTCCATCGTTAGCCGCCAAAACCGGATTCCGACTGAGCGAGCCGACTTTCTTCCTTGCGGAACAATGCTTTGAAAAACAGAATGTCGGAAGCCGAACTGATAGCCCGGGCGATCAACGCGGTTGCGAGCACGGCAAAGATCAGGCGAACGAAAAACACACTGGTGAAGTCTGCACCCAGAGCGATGACAACCAGTGTGTCCTCTATGAGACTGTGGGCAAAGCCCATGAACACGCAAGCGAGGAAGATCTGGCGCGGCTCTACGCTGGTCGTGCGCGCCTCGCGGATCAGCAGTCCCGCGCCATAGGAAATTCCAAGAAGCAGACCGACCGCGGTGAACGGCACCGCTTGAGACTGGATGCCGGCAAGGCGAAAGAGTGGCGCAAGCCCCTTGTTCAGCCAACCCAGGATGCCCGACATCTTGAGGAGCTCGATCAGCCAGCTTAGTGCGAGGAGAATGACGAGCATGGTTGCCAGGGTTTTGAGCATGCCTGGAAAAAAAATGCTCCAGTCAGCGCCCTCGTCCATTGGTATCCACGCCGGCTTCAGCGGCTCGGATAGCAATCCGGTTGCTGCGAATATCTGGTGCAGGAGCATGGCAAGGATCAGTCCGCCGCCAATGCGAAGCGCCGCAGTGACCATGAAGCTTGGCCCAACCTTCTGAATGATGCGTTGCTCAATCGGAATGGCATGCGCAAACAGCAAAAGGGTTGAAAGAACGGTCATGTCGGCAGTGCTCAACGTCGAAACCGGGGCCAGAGTGAACACGGTCACCACCGCGCCCCAAATTCCCACCAGCAATCCTGTCAGCCAGGCAAGAGCGAGCTCGGGCGGCAGTCCAACCAGCGTCATGAGAGGCGCGAAGAACGGAGAGATCGCCCGGATGACACCAAGATCCTGCAGGATCTGTGTGGCTATCGTGACCGGAACGATAATGCGAACCAATTCCCAATAGATTTCAAGCGTTTCCAGCGTCTTTCGATAGAGGGCGGCCTGCACTGCCATGGCGATTGTCTCCGTGATTTACGCCAAATGACTACCGTGAGACGGTTCGCATTTGTGGTCAAAATCTGCGGACTTATGCAATAAAATTGCAGACCGGGTAGACGACGGAGGACCGCAATGGACCGGATCGACAGGAAGCTTCTCAAACTGTTGCAAGAAGACGCTTCGCGCACCAATGCCGACCTGGCGGCGGAGGTCGGGCTTTCGCCCTCCAGCTGCTTGCGCCGCATACGGCGGCTCAAGTCAGTCGGTGTCATCGACCGCGTTGTCGCGCTACTTGATCCAGCCAAGGCCGGCAGGGGAATGAAGGCTATCGTCACGGTCGAGCTGGAGCGCCACGGCGAGCAGCACATGCGCCGCTTCCTCGAGCTTGCCGCCATGGAACCGGTGGTGATCCAGGCCTACAGCGTGAGCGGCTCGACCGACGCTGTCCTTATGCTGCGTCTGATGGATATGGACGAGTTCGACACTTTGTGCGAGCGGCTGTTCCGAAATCGGACGAACGTGGCGCGGTATTACACCATGTTTGTCATTCGAACCGCCAAGGAGACGACCGCAATCCCGCTCTAGCTTTTCGGAGGCAACTTGGCGGAAGGGATCTTGCAGCTACTGGGCGGTCACGCGAGTCCCGGCTGCCTGGTGTCAAACGGCACTTAGCTTGCCGGCGGCGAGATCTAAGCCCCAGAATCTCAAAATTCTGGAAACTCAGACCCTTGGCGTTGTCGCACGCCGCCTGTCGGCGAGCCCAGGACGTTCCGTGCGATATGTGGTCGCACGATGATCGGCGGCCGGCCTGCAGATCCGGCTATCGTGACGGCTTTCCATGGTCGTCATCAGTGCGCGCTGATGCCGAGCGTGTGGCCGCGGCGTGCGCAAGCGGGGCCTGGGCCGCGCATGTAATAGCGCTCCGGCCGGTAGGTCGGCGCGACGAATTCGCGGATGGCGGCAGCGTAGCCGATGAGGTGCGTCAAGAAGTTCATTTTCCCTGTCCCTGTCCCGATTTCGGATGTCCCTTCCGAATTGCGTGGGATCATAGCGTCGAGGCGTGAATACTCGGTGAACACGATGTTAATCTTTGGTCAAAAAGGCCTTGGTTCGTGGCTGGAATGCGGCTGATTCGGGGTCTTTCCATGCAGTTCGTCGGCATTCCGGCTAGTGTGACTTTTGCATCACACATGTTTCGTTTGGATGTCGCTCCGACGCGCTTGTGTTTCAACTTGGCCGGTGCCGCGAAATTTCCGTGCTTGCGCAAATTTCTCGGATTACTCGGGGAAGCCAGGAACCCGTCCGATAGAAGCACGTTGACGCTGAGAGCCGGGACCAACCCCGGCCCAGCGGCTTCCGAGCGGAACCGCCGCCGGAACCCCCAACACAGCAAGAACAATGGAAAGGAAAGCCATGGGTTTCTTTTCGAAAGACATCAAGACGCTGGACGACCTCTTCGTCCACACGCTGCGCGACATCTATTACGCCGAGAAACAGATCGAGAAGTCGCTGCCGAAGATGATCGACAAGGCGACCGACCCGCAGCTGAAAGCCGGCCTGGAGAAGCATCTCGGCCAGACCAAAGGTCATATCGAGCGGGTCGAGAAGGTGTTCGAACTGCATGGCGTGAAGGCCAAGACGGTCAACTGTCCGGCCATCGACGGCATTCTCGAGGAAGCCGATGAAGTCAGCGGCGACATCGGCGACAAGGACGTTCTCGACGCCGCCCTGATCGCATCCGCGCAGGCGGTCGAGCACTACGAGATAACCCGTTACGGCACGTTGATCGCCTGGGCCAAGCAGCTTGGCCGCACCGACTGCGCCAATGTCCTGGCCAACAACATCAAGGAAGAACAGGCGACCGACCGCAAGCTCACCGAGATTGCGGAAGCCAAGGTCAACCTTCAGGCCGCCGAGTAGACTCTCGATCGAGGCAACGCCGGACAGCCGGCTTTGCCTCACTTTCCGTAGCTGGACGTCGACCGTACAATGGGCCACGCTCGTTCCAGGGATTGCGCGAGGACAAACCGGCGGAGGAAGTCGTGCAGGAAAAGCCGAAAGCACCCGCTGGCAGGGCCGACAGCAAGGCAAAGCCTGCCAGCGGCAAGGGCGAGACATCCGCCGCTGTCAAATCCACGGGGGCGGCAGACACCGTCATAAAACTTTCTCATCCGGACAAGCTTCTGTGGCCGCAGGAGAAGGTATCGAAACAGGGCCTGCTCGATCATTACGCTTTGGTCTGGCCGCGCATGCACCAATTCGTCGTCAATCGGCCGCTCAGCCTGGTGCGCGCGCCGGACGGCGTCGACGGCCAACGCTTTTTTCAGAAGCATGCCTCCGCGGGCATGCATGAAAAAATCGCCCGGATGAAGGATCCGACCGACGGCGAGGAGATATTGTTCATCCGTGATTTCGACGGTGTCGCTGCCTTGGTCCAGCTCGGCGTGGTCGAGATCCATATCTGGGGCTGCACCATCGACGAACTGGACAAGCCGGACCAGATCACCTTCGATCTCGATCCCGACGAAGAAGTCGACGTGAAAGCGGTGCGCGCGGCGGCGCTCGAGATTCACGGCCGGCTCGATGCGCAGTCGTTGCCGAATTTCGTCAAGACCTCGGGCGGCAAGGGCTACCATGTCGTGGTGCCGCTGAAACCGTCGGCGGACTGGGACGAGGCGAAGGACTTCGCCCATGATTTCGCCCGCGCCCTCGAGCAGGCCGCCCCTGATCGGTATACGGCGACGCTGTCGAAGAAGGCGCGCACCGGCAAGATCTTCGTCGACTATCTGCGCAACGGCCGCGGCTCGACCACGGTGGCGCCCTATTCGTCGCGCGCCAAGAAGGGCGCCACGGTATCGATGCCGGCGACCTGGGCGGAAATTGAAGCCGGATTGGCGCCGAACGCCTTTCCGATCGGCGACAAGACGACGCTGAAACAGTTGGCGAAAGCCGATCCCTGGGTGGATTTTTTCAAGCAGGGCAAGCCGCTCAAGCGAGGCTGATCAGTTTCTCAGTCGAGAAACACCCTCTCGAACGCCTGCTTGCCCATCGGCGAGAAGATCACCGCGCGGCTGTCTTTGTCGCGCCGCGCCCATTTTTCCAAAAGGATCTTGTCGAGGATGGCAGCGCCCAGCGTGCCGGCCAGATGCGAGCGCCGCACGCTCCAGTCGAGGCAAGCCCGGCACACCGGTCGTCGCGCCTTGCTCACGACATCGATGCCGATCGCGGCGAAATGCGAGGCGGCCGACGGCCCGAGCCGGATCTCCTTGTCGTCGCGCAGCAGCACTTGTCGAGCGACTAGACGGTCCAGCATCGCCACGGCCTGCTCGCCGGCGAGGTGGTCGTAGCAGACCCGCGCCACGCGCATCGCCGCATCACGCGGACCCGGCCGCACCCGCTGCGGCCCGACCGCAGCGGCGACGCCGGTGATCGCCTCGATCATGCCAGCCACCTGCGGTCCGGCGAGCCCGTAGTAGCGATGCCGCCCCTGGCTTGCCAGCGTCAGCAGCCCGCCCTCCATCAGTTTCGACAGATGCGAGCTGGCGGTCGGCAGCGACACGCCGGCCTCGAGCGCCAGTTCGCTCGCTGTCAGCGCCGTGCCACCCATCAGCGCGGTCAGCATGTTTGCCCGCGCCGGATCGCCGACCAGGCTGGCGATGCGGGCTATGTCTGGTCCTTCACGCATAGTTCGTCCTTCATCGAAGCATTGACGTCAGATAACCACTATCCTGCGCCGAGATCAAGGAGACGACGATGACCGCAAGAACCGTTCCCCCCACCGTGCCTGTCAGCCGCCTCGGCTGTCGGCCGTCTCCGTTCATGATCTTGCGCCGGGTGCATCTGCGGCTGCTGGCGCGGTGGTATGACCGCCATCTGCAACGCCTCGACCTCGCCGAGATTGACGAGCATCTTTTGCGCGATCTTGGCCTGACGCCACAAGACGTTCGCCGCGAATGCGCGAAATCCTTCTGGCGAGCATGACCACCGGAGAAATTGCCTAGCACATCGATCCACGGAATATTTCGACACCGCTCGAACTGTCGCCGCAACAAATCAGAGTCAGCAAGGAGACAAAAGATGACCATCACCTGCTTCATCCGCTACGAGATCGATCCGTTCGGCAAGGCGGCGTTCGAGGAGTATGCCCGCAACTGGGGCCAGGCGATCCCGCGCTGTGGCGCCGATCTGATCGGCTATTTCGCGCCGCATGAGGGCTCGGCCACGACAGCCTATGCCGCCTACAACATCGACAGCCTGGCGGCTTACGAAGCCTACCGTATCAGGCTCGCCGCCGACCCGGCCGGCAAGGCCAATTACGAGTTCGCCCGGCGTGAAAAATTCATCCTGAAAGAGGATCGGACTTTTTTGAAACTCGCATCCGGGCCGCATGCCTCTTTGGTGAAACTGTGATCGCCGTCATCTTCGAGGTCGAGCCGGCAGCGGGCAAGCGCGACGCCTATCTCGGCCTCGCCGCCGACCTGCGCCCGCTGCTCGACGGCATCGACGGCTTTCTGTCGATCGAGCGCTTTCAGAGCCTTGTCGACCCGAGCCGCATGCTGTCGCTGTCGTTCTGGCGTGACGAGGAAGCGGTGAAAGCCTGGCGCAACACGGAGGAACATAGGCAGGCGCAGAGGGCCGGCCGTGGCGGCATCTTTGCCGACTACCGTCTGCGCATCGCCCACGTCGTGCGCGACTATGGCCTGACCGAACGGGCCGAGGCGCCTGAGGACAGCCGGGCGGCGAACGGGTGAATGGGGCGGCTCTTCCTTCTCCCACAACAAAGGGAGAAGGCAAGAGGGCTGCTAGGCATTCCCGATCAGCACTCCAGCCGCAAACACCAGCGCGCCGCCCAGCACCACCTGGAAGGTGGCGCGCCAGAACGGCGTCTGCATATAACGGTTCTGCACAAAGGCGATCGCCCACAGTTCGAAGAACACCACCACGACCGCGAGAATTGTCGCGGTCCAGAAATACGGAATGAGGTAGGGCAAGGCGTGACCGAGGCCACCCAGCGCCGTCATCACGCCTGTGGTGATGCCGCGTTTCACCGGCGAGCCGCGGCCCGACAGCTTGCCGTCATCGGAGGCGACCTCGGTGAAGCCCATCGAGATGCCGGCGCCGATCGAGGCGGCAAGCCCGACCAGGAAGGTCTGGAATGTGTCGTGCGTGGCGAACGCGGCGGCGAAGATCGGCGCCAGCGTCGACACCGATCCGTCCATCAGCCCGGCCAGTCCCGGCTGCACATAGGTCAGGATGAACTGGCGCTGCTCGGCTGCTGCTTCCTCGGCCTTCACCGCGCCCGGCACATGCTTTTGCTCCAGCCGCTGCGCCAGCGTCTCGTGGCCCTGTTCGGCCACCGCCAGATTATCGAGCAGCTTTCGCGTCGAGGCGTCGCTGGTGCGTTTCGCCGCTTCGACATAGAACAGGTAGGCCTGACGCTCCATAGACTCGGCCTGTTGGCGCACATGTTCGATGCCGAGCGGCCGGACCAGCCAGTCGGGCTTGCGCTCGTAATAGCCCTTCACATGCTCGCGCCGGATCAGCGGAATGCGCTCGCCAAAACGCTCGCGGTGAAGCTCGATCAGCGAATCGCGATGGCCGTCCTCCTCCTCCGCCATTTCCTCGAACACTTTGGCCGAATGCGGAAACCTATCCGCCAGCCCGTCGGCATAGGCGCGGTAGATACGCCCGTCATCCTCTTCGGAAGAGATGGCGAGCGCCAGGATCTCTTGCTCCGAGAGCGACTCGAAGGGACGGCGACCAAAACCGAAAACACGGGAAAGCATGAGAAATCCGCCCTAGTTTAGAATAGTTCTAAACTAGGGTTTGGTGCACCGTTGGTCAATCGCTTGTAGCCGAGTTCAAATTTATGGTTGCGGGAATCCTCCGCCATCGCCCTTCATTATTGGCGAATGTTCACCTATATGATAGGCTTAAGCCAAGAGAAAGGAATCCGGATGCCGGCAAAACAGCCCACCCATGCCTTTGACCCGAAACCCGTTCTCGACCTGATCGCCAGCATCGAGGCCGATCTGCAGCGCCTGAAGGGCCTGGTCGAGCAGCAGGTCGAGAAATTCGACCCGGCCAATCCGCACAACAAGGCCCCCGACGGCAAGCTGACCGAGGAGGGCGTCGAATGCTGCTACCGCCTGTTCGATGAGGGCAAGTCGCGCTATTCGGTTGCCCAGCAGATGAAGATATCCTTCGCCGCCGCCACCCATCGCTTCAACACCTGGCGCAAGATGGGCGGCGCCAAACGGCAACGGACGCTTTTGGGGTGAGGAACGGTCGGCGAGGAGCGCCACTCTCTGCTCGCAATCCACGAATTGTCTCGGTCACATTTTTCCAGTGGTGCGCGGCCTGGTTTTCCGTGCACCATGGGCGATCTTACTCCCGCAGGACCTCACCATGACCACCCCTCCTGGCATCGCCGATATCCACCGCGCAGCAACGCGATTGTCCGGCCTGATCGTCGAAACGCCGCTGATCGAATCACCGGAACTGAACAAACGTTTCGACGCCAGGATCCTGTTCAAGCCGGAGACGCTGCAGCGCACCGGCTCGTTCAAGTTCCGCGGCGCCTACAACAAACTGTCGTCGCTGAGCGATGAGCAGCGCAGCCGCGGCGTCGTCGCCTTCTCGTCGGGCAACCACGCGCAAGGCGTCGCCGCGTCGGCGGCGATGTTCGGCGTCAAGGCGGTTATCGCCATGCCCACCGATGCGCCGGCAATGAAGGTCGGCAATGTCCGGAAAATGGGCGCCGAGGTGGTTCCGTTCGACCGGTTTCGCGACGATCGCATGGCGGTGGTTCGCCCCTACATGGAACGGGGCATGGTCCTGGTTCCGCCTTTCGACGACCCGGCCATCATCGCCGGCCAGGGAACGATCGGCCTCGAACTGATGGCGCAGGCAAAAGCACTCGGGGTGAGCCTCGACGCGGTCGTCATCCCCTGCGGCGGCGGCGGCCTGAGCAGCGGCATCTCCGTCGCGGTCAAGGACGCCTCGCCGGGCACCGCCGTCTGGGCGGTGGAACCCGAGCATTTCGACGACACCTGTCGTTCATTGGCCAGAGGTGCCCGGGTTTCGATCGAACCCGGCCACACTTCGATCTGCGACGCGCTCCTCACCGCCGAGCCGGGCGCGATCACCTTCGAGATCAACCGCAGGAATCTCGCCGGCGGCATTGCCGTGTCCGACAGAGCGGCGGCACAGGCGATGCGCGACGCCATGGCCCATCTCAAGCTGGTGGTCGAGCCCGGCGGCTGCGTCGGGCTGGCCGCGCTGTCATCGGGCGAGATCGAGCTATCAGGCAAATGCGTCGCCGTGGTGCTGTCCGGCGGCAATGTCGATTTCGGCACCTATGCGGAGATCATGGCCGCGGCTTAGGTGGCGACCGAACCGGCACCATTCAAAAAAGGCTGACACGAAATGAAACTGCTCTTCAGCCGCAATCCCAATCCTCGCCTCGCGGTCGCCGTGGCACGCTATCTCGACGCGAAGCTCGACTTTGAGTTCGCATCGCCCTTCGCTCCCGGGCAGGCTGAGCGATATCGCCAGCTAAATCCCAATCTTTCATTGCCGATACTCGTAGGCTCGGGAAACAGCCTCTGGGAGGCTGACGCCATAGCCTGCCGGCTTTCACGCGACGCGCATTCGGATCTCTGGCGCACCGGCGACGACGAACCCGAGATGATCCGATGGCTCAGTTGGGGTAAAGAGAACTTCGCAAGAGCTTGCGACGTCGTGCATTTCGAACGCGGGACCAAGCAGCGCTATGGGATTGGCCCGATCGATCAGCACCGGGTTGAGGAGGGGCTGAGAGACTTTCGCACGGCCGCTGCAACACTTGAGAACGCGCTTTCCGAGCGAGACTGGCTGGTCGAAAACTCGGTCTCCTATGCCGACTTTCGCATGGCGACGTTTCTGCCTTTCAACGATGTCGCCAGATTGCCGCTCGACGATTATCCTTCGGTCAGTCGCTGGTATCGCCAGCCTGAAGAGATCGACGCCTGGCGCGATCCCTTCCAGGGACTGGATGCGCCTGAATTGCCGCCGGTCCCGGATCAGGCCAGACACGCATAAAATCTCGATCCGAATGGTCATGCATCCAAGGTGACACCTCGGCCATTTGCGTAAGCTGCTTGAGTTGGATCCTAATTCCTAATCCAGCGTCCGACGGAACCGCACGAGCGCCACGCCGGCAAACAGCGCCACGAACACGACCAGCCAGCCTATTTCGGTTGCGACCGCCGGCAGGTCGGCGCCCTTCAGCATCACCGCGCGGATGATGCGCAGGAAATGCGTCAGCGGCAGGATCTCGCCGAAGATCTGCGCCCAGCCAGGCATGCCGCGATAGGGGAACATGAAGCCCGACAACAGGATCGACGGCAGGAAGAAGAAGAAGGTGAGCTGCAGTGCCTGCATCTGCGTGCGCGCCATCGTCGAGATGGTGTAGCCGAGCAGCACCAGCGCCAGCACGAAGACCAGAACCGCCGCAAGCAGCAGCGACAACGACCCGGAGAAGGGAACCCCAAACAGCAGCTTGGCCGCCGCCAGCACCACCGCCACTTGCACGGCGCCGACCACCAGATAGGGCAGCACCTTGCCGAGCATGATTTCGAGCGGGCTGGACGGCATCGCCAGAAGGTTTTCCATCGTGCCGCGCTCGGTCTCGCGCGTCAGTGCGATCGAGGTCATCATTACCATCGTCATCTGCAGGATGACGCCGAGCAGGCCGGGCACGATGTTGTATTGCGAGATGCCTTCCGGATTGTAGCGTCGGTGCACCACCACTTCGAGCTGGCCTCGGGCAGCTTCGGCGGCCGTCTCCTGCATGCCGCGCGCCCTGAGCAGCGCCTGGTTGGCAACGGTGCCGAGCGTCGAAATGGCCCCGCTGGCGACTGCCGGGTCGGTCGCATCAGCCTCGATCAGGATTTGCGGCTGGTCGCCGCGCTCGACTCGCCGGGCAAAGTCGGCGGGAATGGTGACGACAAAGGCGACGTCGCCACGCGCCATCAGGAATTCCGCCTCGGCGGCATTTTGCGCGACATGGTCGAAGCGGTAGTAGCCGGTGGTCTGCAGCGCCGAAACCATGGCTCGCGTATAGGGATCGCTGTTCATCGCCACCAGGGCTGCCGGCAGGCTCTTTGGATCGTTGTTGATGGCATAGCCAAACAGCACCAGCTGCATCAGCGGCACGCCCAGCATCATGGCAAAGGTGATGCGGTCGCGCCGCATCTGGATGAACTCCTTGATCAGCAGCGCGCCGAGCCTGGCGAAGGAAAAGACGCTGTTTATCCCGTTTTTCATCCCATATTGTCCTTCGAGCCGGACATGAACTGGATGAACACATCCTCCAGGCTGGTCTCGCCCGGCGTCACCGTGACGCCCTTGTGGTCTTTCTCGACATCGGCGAGGGCGGCCTGAAGCGCCGTCTTGTCGGAGCCGACGACGTGCAGCGTCGCGCCAAACGGCGCCACCTGGTCGACACCGGACCGGCCGCTGAGTGCGGCAGCGACCTGGTCGAGGCGCGGACCCTGCACAACGAAGGTCGTCAGCCCGGCATTCCTGACCACCTCGTCGACCGTGCCGGTGGCCAGCATCCTGCCGTAGGAGATGTAGCCGATGCGATGGCAGCGCTCGGCCTCGTCCATATAGTGGGTGGAGACCAGCACGGTCAGCCCGCCGCTGGCCAGCCGATGGATCTCGTCCCAGAATTCACGCCGCGCCTTCGGATCGACGCCCGCCGTCGGCTCGTCGAGCAGCAGCAATCTGGGCTTGTGCATGATGCAGGCGGCCAGCGCCAGCCGCTGCTTCCAGCCACCGGACAGCGTGCCGGCCAACTGGTCCTTGCGCGAGGTGAGGCCAAGATCCTCCAGCGTCCTGGCGACATGCTCATTGAGCGGCTTCAACCCATAGAGCCGCGCTACGAATTCCAGGTTTTCGGCGATGGTCAAATCCTCGTAGAACGAGAATTTCTGGGTCATATAGCCGACTTCGCGCTTGATCCTCAGACTGTCGGTGCGGATGTCGAAGCCGAGCACCGTGCCTTCGCCCTCATCCGGCGTCAGCAGGCCGCACATGATGCGGATGGTCGTCGTCTTGCCAGAGCCGTTGGGGCCGAGGAAGCCGACGATCTCGCCCTCGGCCACCGTCATCGTCACATGGTCGACGACGGTCTTGTCACCAAAACGCTTGACCAGGCCGTGGACGTCGATGACGTTCATTTGCCGATATCCGCCAGTTCGACATCAACGATCTGCCCCGGTTGCAGCGCGCCGGCATCGCCCTCCGGCCGCGCCTCGACCAGATAGACCAGCTTCTGCCGGGTCTCGAGCGAGTAGATCACCGGCGGCGTGAATTCCGGGTCCGGCGACACGTAGCTGACGCGAGCCTTCACGTCCGGCCCGCAGCCGTCGCAATGGACGTTGAGCAGCGTGCCGACTTCCACCGACGAAAACGCGCTCTCCGGCACATAGACGCTGAGCTTCACGGCGCCGTCCGGCAGAATCGAAATGACCGGCGCGGTCGGCCCGGCGGTGTCGCCGGGATAGCGGATCACATCGTTGATGCGGCCGGGCGAAGGCGCCGCCAGCACACGCTTCGACAGCCGCCAGCGCGCCTGCTCCAGCGCCGATTGCGCCTGCCTGACCTGATTGTCGGCGGCCTTGATCGTCTCGGGCCGCGCCGGCAGGCCTCCGACAGCGAGATTGGCTTCCGCCTGGCCGAGCTGCGCGTTGGCAGTTTCCAGCGACGCCGAAGCCGTATCATAATCGGCCTGGGTGCCGGTGCCGCGTTTGAACAAATCGCTGGCGCGGGTGTATCTGCGTTTGGCGTCGGCGGCTTGCGCCTTGGCCATGTCGACCTGCGCCTTGAGCACCTCAATCTCTTCCGGACGCTTGCCGACCTGCAGGTCGGCAAGTTGCGCCTGGGCCTGGGCAAGGGCCGCCTCGGCTTGCGCGACGGCTATTTTTGCGTCGGCGCTTTCCAGCGTCACCACTGGCGTGCCCGGCGCGACGCGATCGCCGCGCTTGACCGAAATCGTCTCGACCTGCGCCACCTCGATCGGCGCGAGCAGCACATAGTCGCCCTCGACATAGCCGACGGCGAGCGGCGCCGCCGGTGCGCAGGTGCTGAAAAGCAGGGCGGCGAGCGGCACAGAGCAGAGGAAACTCATGATCTACGATCCTTCCGGTCGGTTAAAATGACGCCGAGCCAAAATCGCGCCGAGATTATCCGTCACTGCCGCCGCGATCTTGGTGGCCTCGGCGTCGCCGATCGCGCGCCAGCCCATGCGGCGCATCACCGCCTCGCGGCCGATGCGGAAATAGACGACCTGGCCGATCAGCGTGAACACGGTGAGTCGGGTTGCCTCGCTTTCGGCCGGCTCGCCCGTCGCCTGCTCCCAGATCAGGCAGAGCCGGCGATGCGTCGGCTCGAATACGCCGTCATAGATGCGGTCGAGTGCCGCCGTCGGATGCGACAGCTCACGCAGGACAAACTGCACGATCTCGCCGGCCTCCGGCCTTGCCACGATGAAAGCCACCATCCGCTCCAGCGCGGTGAACAGTTGTGCCCGCGCCGCTTCGGGGTCGCCCGCTTCGGGGTCGCCCGTTTCTGGTTCGTCCGTTTCTGAATCGCTTGGCCCCTGCAGATTGCCGATCGCCTGGCCGGCAATGGTCTGGATGGTGTCGACGATATAGTCGGCCGCAGCGGTGCGAAGCCCTTCCTTGCCGCCGAAATGATAGGCGATCGAGCCGATATTGGCCCTGGCCTCAGCCGCGATCTCGCGCGTCGAGGTGCCGTCAAAACCCTGGCGTCCGAACAGCTTCAGCGCTGCTCGAACAAGTGCCGCGCGCGTCATCTCGGCGGGGGATGCCTCGCGGCGCGGAATTTTGGCGTTTGTCGGTTTGCTCATGATCCGCAATTTAATCAATCGAATGATTAAAGTCAAGCCTTGCCGATCTCCACCTGTCGATCTCCACCTTGCCATCCCATCCGCACGCGCTTTAGTGTGGAGCCATGGTCAAGGAAATCGAGCGCAAGTTCCTGGTCTCCGGCGATGGCTGGCGGGATCTGGTCGAAGCGGACATCCGCATTCGCCAGTTCTATCTCGTTGCCGCGCCCGACCGCTCGGTCCGCGTGCGTATCAGCGACGGCGCCTCGGCAAAGCTGACGCTCAAATTCGGCAGCAAGGCCCGCGAACGCGACGAATTCGAATATCCGATCCCTCTGGCGGATGCGGAAGAGATGCTGGCCTTCGCCATCGGTCGTGTCATCGAGAAGACACGCCACCATGTTAGGCATCGCGGCCATCTCTATGAAGTCGATGTCTTCGGCGGGATGCTCAGCGGTCTGGTGGTCGCCGAGCTTGAGACGCCGCAGGACGTGCAGGGCGAAATGCTGCCAGATTGGCTCGGCCGCGAAGTCACCGGCGAGCACAGGTTCTACAACGCGTCGCTCGCCCTCGAGGGGATTCCGGAGATCGCCGCATGAGCTATCGCATCGATCCGCGCCTGCCGTTGACCGGCGAGGTCAGGCGCATCCTCGCTGAGGAGATCGGCAAGGCGCTCGTCCATCTGGACGCGGCGCATGACAGGCCGGAGCAGGCGCTGCACAAATGCCGCAGGCGGCTGAAGAAGGTGCGTGCCTTGCTGCGCCTGGTCCGTCCCGGAGACGAAACATTTTGCAGTACCGAGAACCAATGCTACCGAGAGGTGGCTGCCCTCCTTGCCGGCCCGCGCGAGGCGACCGCGCTGGTTGAAACCATCGACCGGCTGGCAAAAAACTTTCCCGAGCAAAGCGCCGGCGGCGGTCTCGATGCCGTTCGCGACACGCTGGCGGCGCGCCAGCACCAATTGCATGGTGGAGTTGGCCTCGGCGCCGCGATAGCTGCCGCGACTGCAGCTTGCGAGGATGGCATCAGCCGCATCGATACTCTGGTCTTGCCCGACCAGCCCGAACAGGCCGCCGACGTGCTTGCCGAAGGCGCCCGCATCACTCTGCGTCGCGCCAGAAAGGCGCTGGACAAGGCGGGCTCCCGCGGTGATGCCGACGATTTCCACGATCTGCGCAAGGCGGCAAAGACTCACGGCATGCATCTGTCGCTGCTTGGAAGGCTGTGGCCGACGCCGATCAAGGCACGGCGCAAGGCGGTCGACGAACTTGGCGAAAAGCTGGGCGAACTGCATGATGTGTTCGTCTTGCGCACGCTTCTCGAGGCCCACGACCGGCCGCTCGGCTCTCCTCAGGAAACGCGACTGCTGAGCAAGCTGTTGAAGCGCTCGGAGAAAAGCCTGAAAAAGACCTGTCTTGCGGCGGCAGCCGATCTGTTCGGCGACAGGCCCAGGCGCTCGACAAAAAAACTCGCGCGCAAGGCGCGCACCGATCTGGCCGCCGCGCCGCACGAAGACGCCAGCGCGCCCGGCGCCGCTGCCTGACGCGGTGCTTGCGTCCGTCCGACATCGCTGACGATGAGGAGAGGGTTAGACCTCTCCCGGCGCGGCATTCTTCAACTGCGCTCGCGCGTCCCTGATCGAGGCGGCGTATGTCACCAGCGGCCGTTTGACGCCGTGGTTGATCAGCATGCGGCGTGTCTGCGGCGAAGCGCCTGATATGATGAAGCGCACGCCGGCGCGCCTCGCCTTGTGGGCAGCGCTCTCGATGACGTTGGCCGCCGTTGAATCGAAGAATGGCACGGCCGAGCAGTCGAGGATGAAGTTCTTGCGCTGGTCGGCGATGCGGTCCAGCACCGTGGCGACGGTCGAGGCGGCGCCGAAGAAGAAGGCGCCGGAAATCCGGTAGACGACGGTGTCGGCATCGCTGGCTTCGCTGGAATCGTATGCGCTGGCGGCGCCGGTTCTGTCGGCGACATCGTCCTGCACCAGTCCCTGATCCGGCTCAACCGCAATGCTCTTGGCCATGCGGTCGATGAACAGGATCGAGCCCAGCGCGAAGCCGACGACGATGCCTTCGGTGAGATCACGGAAGATGACGATCAGGAAAGTCGCCATCAGCACCAGCGCGTCGCCGCGCGAGGCACGCAGCAGCGTGGCAAAGGCCTGCTTCTCGAACATGTTCCAGCACACCACCGCCAGCACGCCGGCAAGGGCTGCAAGCGGGATGTAGCTGGCCAGCGGCGCCGCCACCAGCATCAGGGCAAGCAGGAGGGCCGAGTGGATCATGCCCGAGACCGGTCCATGCGCGCCGGCCCGCACATTGGTCGCGGTGCGGGCTATGGTGCCGGTGGTGCAGATGCCGCCGAACAGGGCGGACACGATGTTGGCGAAGCCTTGCGCCACGAGTTCGCAGTTGGAGCGGTGCCGCCTTCCTGTCATGCCGTCGGCGACCACCGCCGACAGCAGCGATTCGATCGCGCCGAGCAGCGCAAAGGCTAGGGCGTCCGGCAGGACGTCGATCATCCTGTCGAAGCTGATCGGCGGAAAGGCCGGCATTTGCAGGCTGCGCGGGATACCGCCGAAGCGCGTGCCGATCGTTTCGGCAGGCAGAGAAAACAGCGCCACGACAAGCGACGCCAGACCGATGGCGATCAGCATGGCGGGCCATTTCGGCCGCCACCGTTTCATCAGGGCAATGGCGACGATGGTCAGCAGAGCGACGAAGGTGGCGGCGAGATTGATCGTGCCGGCCGCCTCGCCGATCGCCATCAGCTTCGGCACCAGCGGTCCAGGTTCTTTGCCGGCGAGTTTTAGCCCGAACAGCTCGACGATCTGGCCGGAGAAGATGATGATGGCGATGCCGGCGGTGAAGCCGACGGTCACCGGATAAGGAATGAATTTGATGTAGGTGCCAAGCCTGAGGTAGCCGATGACGAGCAGCAAGACGCCGGCCATCATCGTCGCCAGCAGCAACCCGTCGACGCCGACCCGTGCCACGGTTGCCGCCATCAGCACGATAAAGGCGCCCGCCGGCCCGCCGATCTGGAAACGGCTGCCGCCCAGAGCCGAGACGAGGAAACCGCCAATGATGGAAGTGTAGAGCCCGCGCTCCGGAGACACACCCGATGCGATCGCGATCGCCATCGACAGCGGCAGCGCCACGATGGCCACGGTCAGTCCGGCGATGGCATCGGCCTTGAAGTGCTCTGATGTGTAGCCTTCGCGCAGCACCGTCGCCAGCTTCGGCGTGAACAGTTCGGAAAATGTCGGCTGCGCCGGTTGATGAATTGCCCGCTGGGTTCGATGCATGGACTGCCTTCCGCTCCTGATGCATGCCGCCAAAAAGTGCACAGCGGCCACGCATAAAACCAAGCAGGCGGCGGGATCGTCGGCAGGACTGTCGGCGGTCGCCGTCGCGACTCTATTTCGGCTCAGCCTGGCGGGTTCTGCGGCACGACCGGCTTGAGGCGCACCCCCCTGCCGCCGCGCTCGCTGGCCTGGTTCTCGCCGATCAGCTCCACGCCGGCCCGGTCGAGGGCCTGGATGACCTTCATCAGCGTATCGACCACGCCCCTGACCACGCCGTCGCTCGCTTCCATGCGCTGAATGGTTGGAAGCGAAACCCCGGCGCGCTCGGCGAGCGTCTTCTGATCGATGCCGGCCAGAGCCCTTGCGGCGCGCATCTGCGCGGCAGTGATCATCGGCTAAAAACCCCCGTCTGAGTCTGCATTCCATGTATAATACCATCATTGTGATGGTTCAAGCATCATCATGCACATATCAGACATGCGCTCACACGGCCCGGTTGCATCCTGGCGAGCCTGCGCCTGCTGGACCAGCACGCCCCAGCCGCCGCAACTTAAAGGAGAATTGGTACAGCGTCGTTCGGAACGGCGGTTCAGGCGCCGGCGGTCTGCCCGCGCCATCGCTGGAACGCCCATGCGACCAGCCAGCACAGCATCGCCCAGGCGAAGCCGGCGCACCAGCCGGCCAACACGTCCGATGGCCAATGAACGCCGAGATAGACGCGGCTGATGCCGACGAGCAGTGCTGTCAGCACGGCAAGTGCCAGCACATAGATCTTGGTCGTTCGCCCAGGCAGGAAACGCGACGCCATGCTGCCCAGCGTCAAATATGTCACCGCCGACAGCATCGCATGGCCGCTTGGAAACGAAAGCGTCGCCACGTCGGCGAGATGCGAGACCAGGTCGGGGCGCGGCCGATCGATTCCGAGCTTCAGCGTGCTCGACAGGGCCTGCCCGCCCGCCACCGCGACGAAGACCAGAAACGCTGCTCCCGGCTTGTGGATCAGCAGCAGATAGACGATCACCGCCACTGTGATCAGCCCGAGCACGATGGCGCTGCCGAGGCTGGTAATGTCGCGCATCGCCCCTTCCAGCCATGGCGGTCCGATCGGATTGTCGGGCTGGCCCGCTTCACGGAAGGCGAGCATGATTTCCGTGTCGAAGGCGTGCGGCGTGGTGTCCCGCGCCACCTCCATCAGTTCCTCGAACCCCCACAGCCCGCCGGCGATGACCAGTCCGGCCAAAAGCACCGGGAATTCGATCCAGTTGAGCAGCTTGTTTGCGGTATTCTTCATCGGGCCAATCGTCTTACAGCGCCGCGCGTCCTTTTGGACGCGCAAAGGACGCTGTAGCACTTTGATTTGGCGCATGATCCTTTCCGAAATCGTTTCCGATTTTCGGGGTCATGCGCAACTACAGTTTTTGCAGATAGGGTCCGAGCGTGATCAGCGCCACCGCTGCGACGGCGAGCACGATGCCGGTCGCCTGCAACGAATTGACGCGCTCGCCGAAGAACACCAGTGCCACCACGTTCACCGACACCAGTTGGATCACTGCCGACAGGCTGAACGACACCGACATGCCGAATTCACGGATCAGCCTCAGCATGATCAGATTGCCCGCTGAATAGAGCGCCAGAGTCAGAACGATCTTGCCGAGGCTCGGCGCCAGCCCCCATTGCTTGGCCGCCGTCGCCGCCAGCAAGAAGATCACTGTCGAAATGCCGAGCTGCCCCAGTCCCCAGAAACTCACTTTTTTGTTCCTCCCGACGCAGTGCTTGCGCGCCTGCCGCAGATCTTGTTTCGGAAGCGTCGGTCGCGGTCAAGCGGCCTGATCAAAGACATGAAATCGGGCTGGAAATTGGTCGGCAACGTCATCAAACTGTGATCTGCTGGCGATACGCGGTCAGTCAAGCAACACGCTCCAGCCATCCCAAAGAGCCAGAGGCACGCCCCCATGACTGAACATCGCCCCGACGCCCATTTCCGCACCAGCCTGCTCGAGGAAAACGATGGGCCAGGAACCAATCCCACTGACAACCAGACGATGGGCGAAATCATCGCCGCGCGATTCTCGCGCCGTGGTTTTCTGCAGGGATCGCTCGCGGCAACCGCCATCGCCGCCACCGTCAGCCCGCTCGCGCTGATCCTCGCCCACGATGCCCGCGCCGGCGGCGGCTCGGTCTTCAGTTTCGACGAGGTCGAGGCAGGCGTCGACGACAAGCACCATGTCGCTGCCGGCTACGACGCCGACGTGCTGTTGCGCTGGGGCGATCCGCTGTTTGCCGATTCGCCGGAATTCGATCCGGCAAAACAGTCGGCGCAGGCCCAGGAAAGACAGTTTGGCTACAACAACGACTATGTCGGCTATCTCCCGATAGACGGCTCGGCCGAGCACGGCCTGCTGGTGGTCAACCACGAATACACCAATCCGCATCTGATGTTCCCGGGCCTTGTCAGCATCGTCGATGGCGAGGCCAAGCAGGCCCCACTGAGCAAGGAACAGGTCGATATCGAGCTAGCCGCGCATGGCGGCACCATCGTCGAAGTTCGCAAGGTATCAGGCAAATGGCAGGTGGTGCGCGACGGCAAGCTCAATCGCCGCATCACCGCCAACACCGAGATGGCACTGTCCGGCCCCGTCGCCGGCCACGACCGGGTCAAGACCAGTGTCGATCCGACCGGCACGAAGGTCTTCGGCACCATCAACAATTGTGCCGGCGGCGTCACCCCCTGGGGCACCTACGTCATGGCCGAGGAAAACATACACGGCTATTTCTCGGGCGAGCTGCCGGAAGGCCACAAGGAAGCCGCCAACTACAAGCGCCTGGGCATTCCCGAGGGCGCCTATGAATGGGCTGCGCATTACGACCGCTTCGACATCGGCAAGGAGCCGAACGAGCCGAATCGCTTCGGCTGGATCGTCGAGGTCGACGTCAACGATCCGACTTCGGTGCCGAGGAAGCGCACTGCCATGGGCCGCTTCAAGCATGAGGGCGCTGAATCGATCGTCGCCAAGGATGGCCGCGTCGTCTTCTATCTCGGCGACGACGAGCGCTTCGACTATGTCTACAAGTTCGTCACGGCCGGAAAGTTCAACGCCGAGGACCGCGCCGCCAACATGGATCTTCTCGACGACGGCACGCTCTATGTCGCCAAATTCGCCGAGGACGGTTCGATTGAATGGCTTCCCATCGTCTTCGGCCAGGGCCCGCTGACGGCGGAGAACGGCTTTGCCAGCCAGGCCGAGGTGCTGATCGAGACGCGCCGTGCCGCCGATCTTCTCGGCGCCACCAAGATGGACCGTCCCGAGGATATTCAGCCCAACCCGACGACCGGCAAGGTCTACGTCATGCTGACCAACAATTCGAAGCGCAAGACGGAGCAGGTCGACGCCGCCAACCCGCGCGCCGAAAACGCTTTTGGCCACATCGTCGAGATTGTCGAGGACGGTGGCGATTTCACTGCCACCAAGGGCAAGTGGGAAATCATGTTGAAATGCGGCGATCCCTCGGTGGCCGAAGTCGGCGCTACCTTCTCGACCGCAACGACCGCCAATGGCTGGTTCGGCATGCCGGACAATTGCGCCATCGATGCGGCCGGCCGGCTCTGGGTCTCGACCGATGGTCAGGGCCCGAAGGCGACCGGCCGCACCGACGGCCTGTGGGCGGTCGACACCGAAGGCGAGGCGCGGGCGACCTCGAAGCTGTTCTTCCGCGTGCCGATCGGCGCCGAACTCTGCGGCCCGCTGTTCACGCCCGACGACCAGACCGCCTTCGTCGCGGTCCAGCATCCGGCCGATGGCGGCGAGGACTGGGAGGCTTTTGGCCGTCCCTCCTACTATGAGGACCTATCGACCCGCTGGCCTGACTTCAAGCCCGATATGCCGGTGCGGCCGTCGGTCGTCGCCATCACCAAACAGGGCGGCGGCAAAATCGCGGTCTGAATCACTGCAAGGCGCTAGCAGCGCCAAGGAAGGATTTCGTCGATACGAAATCCTTCCTTTTCCTGATGCGCGGGAATGCGCCTGATGGGCTCATTCGGCGCGCTGAACCACGGCCACGTTCATCATGCTTCTCAACCTGAAGCCAATGGACTCGTATAATCCGATGGCCGTGGTGTTGCTGGCAAAGGCGTGGAGATAGGGAACTTCGCCGCGCGCCGCTATCTGGTTTGCCACGAACAGCGACATCAGCCTGCCCAGACCACCGCCCCGAAATTCCGGATGTGAGCACACGCCGCTAAGTTCGGTATAGCCGGGTTGCTTCATGCGTTCGCCGGCCATCGCCGCAAGTCGGCCCTCGATCTTCACACCCCAAAAATCGCCTAGGCTCAAGGCTTCGAGCGTGAATGGGCCAGGCTTGGTGACCAATGCCAAGGCGAGCATCTCAGCTGCATCGTCTCGCGTCAGACGTTGCACGCGCTTGTCGGAGACCATCTGCAATGGCCGCTCGGCAATCATCTGAACCCCGGGCGCGGTCGAAGTCGCCGAAAGTTCCGCGGGCAGAGCAATTGCGTCCACCTGAAGCAGGATCGCACTCTCGCCTGGGGAGACAAATTTTCCGAGCGCCTGCAGGCTTTCCGCATCGTCCGCGGCACTGGCGGCGAAGGGAGCTATCGAGGGCCGATACCGCATGGCGTGGTCGTCACCTTGCGCGAAGGCTTGGTGTCGCGTCCGAAGCGCGCTCCACACGGGACGGTCAAGCAGGTATTTCATCGCGTGGCACTTCCGGCTTCTTTACACGACGGTCGAGAGGCGCCGCGGCGAGGCCGTCCTCGATGGCGGCCAGCTGAGCAAGAAACGGCCCAGAAAGATCCGCGCACAGATCCGCGACGGCATTCTCGATGCGCGGCCAGACGTCGTGCTTTGCAACATCGACCAGCCGCTGGCCGTGCAGGGTGAGGCAGACAATCCTGCGCCGCTGGTCATCATCCGATGGACTGACCTCGACCAGTCCCAATTCGGCCAGAAGCGACACGCTCCGCGTTACACCTGGCTGTGCGACCCCGAGGGATTGCGCCAGTTCCCCGACTGGCAGCGGGCCCAGCCTGTCGAGCGCAGCCAGCAGCGGGTACTGGCTCGACTGAACCGGCACATCGAGGCAGTCGAGCAGGCGCTGCGTATCCGCCTGCAATTGCTCGCCAATACGCTTCAGCCTGCTGCCCAGGCACAGGAAGCCAAAGGACCTTACGACGTCTTCCATAATCAACCTGCCAGCCAATTGATAACACGATATATAACATTATATGGAAATCAAGCGCCGCCATCGCACGGCCGCTTTCAAGCGTCGTCACCAGATTTGGTCGTCTTGGGTCGGGAACATCGCTCGGATGCTGGCGCTGCGTCGCCTGGGCAGGCCGTTCGGTCAGTTCCGCAGCCGGTAGCCGGTCCTGAAAATCCACGCGACGATCGCTATGCAGATAAGCAGGAAAACCACGGTCATGCCGAGGCTGATGCCGATCGAGACGTCGGACTTGCCGTAGAAGCTCCAGCGAAAGCCGCTGACCAGATAAAGGACAGGGTTGAACAGCGTCACCGTGCGCCAGGTACCGGGCAGCATGTCGATCGAATAGAAGCTGCCGCCAAGAAAGGTAAGCGGCGTGATGATCAGCAGCGGCACCAGCTGCAGCTGCTCGAAGCTCTTCGCCCAGATGCCGATGATGAAGCCGAACAGGCTGAAGGTCACCGACGTCAGCACCAGGAAGGAGAACATCCAGAACGGATGCTCGATGGTCAGCGGCACGAACAGCGACGCGGTCCCCAGGATGATCAGGCCGAGTATGATCGACTTGGTCGCCGCACCCCCGACATAAGCGATGATGATCTCCAGATAGGACACCGGCGCCGACAGCAGTTCGTAGATCGAGCCGACGAATTTCGGGAAATAGATGGCGAAGGAGGCGTTGGAGATCGACTGCGTCAGCAGCGACAGCATGATCAGCCCCGGCACGATAAAGGCGCCGTAGCTGATGCCGTCGATCTCGGTGATGCGCGAGCCGATGGCCGAGCCGAAGACGACGAAATAGAGCGATGTCGAGATGACCGGCGAGACAATGCTCTGCAGCACGGTCCGAAAGGCGCGCGCCATTTCCATCTTGTAGATCGCCCAGACGGCTCGCAGGTTCATGCGCCCTTCCTCACAAGGTTGACGAAGATCTCCTCGAGCGAGCTGTTTTGCGTGTCGATATCGCGGAACTGGACGCCGGCCGTCTCAAGGTCGCGCAGCAGCGAGGCGACGCCCGGCCGCTCGCTCTGGTTGTCATAGGTGTAAGTCAGTCGATCAGCGTCCGGCGAAAGCTCCAAAGCGTAGCGCGACAACGTCTCGGGTATGGTGGCGAGCGGGCTGCGCAATTCCAGCAACAGCCTTTTGCGGCCGAGTGTGCGCATCAGTTGCACCTTGTCCTCAACCAGCACGATCTCACCGCGATTAATGACGCCGACGCGGTCGGCCATCGCCTCGGCCTCCTCGATATAGTGCGTGGTCAGGATGATGGTGACGCCATCCTCGCGCAGCCGGCGCACCATCGCCCACATGTCCTGACGCAGCTCGACGTCGACGCCGGCTGTCGGCTCGTCGAGGAACAGCACCCTCGGTTCGTGCGACAGCGCCTTGGCGATCATCAGCCGCCGCTTCATGCCACCGGACAGGGTGATCGCCTTGGCGTCCTTCTTGTCCCACAACGAAAGGTCGCGCAGCACTTTCTCGACAAAGGCGTGATTGGCCGGCTTGCCGAACAGGCCGCGGCTGTAGTTGACCGTCGCCCACACGCTCTCGAACGCGTCGATGGTCAGTTCCTGCGGCACCAGCCCGATGAGGCTGCGTGCGGCGCGATAATCCCGGCTGATGTCGTGGCCGTCCACGCTGACCGTGCCCGACGAGCGGTTGACGATACCGCAGACGATCGAGATCAGCGTCGTCTTGCCGGCGCCGTTCGGCCCGAGCAGCGCAAAAATCTCGCCGCGCTCGATATCGAGGTTGATCTCCTTCAGCGCTTTGAAACCGGTGGCGTAGGTCTTGGTGACCCCGGAAATGGCAATGATCGATGGCATGGTTGAAAAACGGCTGCTTGAAAGGAGGTCTGTTGATTTTAGTCCGCTGAATGTCGGTGCGCGCGGCCGGAAGTCAATGGCACTCCTGACATTCTGGACATCGGCGCATCCACCGCTGCGCGGTCCTGCGGCGTTCCGCCTCGCGTGACGCCACGCCGCTTTGACCGCCTGGCGCATCCGGCCTATCTTCCCTGACATAGCAGCAGCCGGAGCCCGCCATGGACCCGCTCATCCTTTCGCGCATCCAGTTCGGCGCCAACATCTCGTTCCATATCCTGTTTCCGGCTATCACCATCGCGCTTGGCTGGATGCTGCTGTTCTTCAAGCTTCGCTACAACGCCACCGGCGATACCGCCTGGATGCGCGCCTATTTCACCTGGGTGAAGGTGTTCGCGCTGTCCTTTGCCATGGGCGTGGTTTCGGGCGTCACCATGAGCTTCCAGTTCGGCACCAACTGGCCGGGTTACATGGAGACCGTCGGCAACATCGCCGGCCCGCTGCTCGCCTATGAGATACTCACCGCCTTCTTCCTCGAGGCGGCGTTCCTCGGCATCATGCTGTTCGGCTTCCGCCGCGTCTCCAACCGCATCCACACGCTGGCAACCGTGCTGGTGGCCGGCGGCACCACCCTGTCCGCCTTCTGGATCATCGCGCTCAATTCATGGATGCAGACGCCGGTCGGCTTCGAGATGCGCGACGGCGTAGCCCACGCTACCGACTGGTGGGCGATCGTCTTCAACCCGTCCATGCCCTACCGGCTCGTCCACATGCTGCTTGCCTCCGGCCTGACGGTTTCGTTCCTGATCGCCGGCCTGTCGGCGCTGCGCTATCTCTATGGCGACCGTTCGGAATCGATGTGGAAGGCCTTGCGCACCGGTGTCTTCACCGCGGCGATCCTGATCCCCATCCAGATCTTCGCCGGCGACCAGCATGGCCTCAACACGCTCGAGCATCAGCCGCAGAAGATCGCCGCCATGGAGGCCAACTGGAACACCGGCCCCAACGTGCCGCTGGTCCTTTTCGCGCTTCCCGACGAGGCGGCAAGGGAGAACAAATACGAGATCACCATCCCCGATGGCGCCAGCCTCATCCTCAGGCACAGCGCCAGCGGCGTCGTGCCGGGGCTGAACGACTATGCCGGCAACCACCCGCCGGTGTTCCCGGTGTTCTGGGCTTTTCGCATCATGGTCGGCACCGGCGTCCTGATGCTCGTCGTCTCCTGGTCGGCCGCCTTTTTCCTCAAGCGCCGGCACAGCCTGCCGAGACCGCTGGCGCTGGTGATGGTGCCGATGGCGCTGTCCGGCTGGCTGGCGACGCTGGCTGGCTGGTACACCACCGAGATCGGCCGCCAACCGTGGCTGGTCACCGGCGTGCTGAAAACTGTCGATGCCGTCGGCCCGGTCGCCGGCAGCCAGGTCGCGCTGTCGCTCGCGGTCTATCTCATCCTCTATGCGCTGCTTCTGATCGCCTATCTCGGCGTGCTGGTCTATCTGGCGCTGAAGGCGGCGAAGGACGGCGATGCCTCGCCGCTGCCGGGCGTTCTCGACGCGCCGCTGTCGCAGCCGGCGGCGAAATAGGAGAACGGCGATGACCCTCGACTGGCCGACATTGCTCCCCCTCATCTTCGCCGGCCTGATGGGCCTTGCCATCCTGATCTACGTCATCCTCGACGGCTTTGACCTCGGTATCGGCATCCTGTTCGCAGCCGCCGGAGACGCCGAGCAGGACACGATGATCGCCGCAATAGGGCCGTTCTGGGACGCCAACGAGACCTGGCTGGTGCTGGCCGTCGGCCTGCTGCTGGTCGCCTTCCCGCTGGCGCACGGCACCATCCTCACCGCGCTCTACATTCCGGTCTTCCTGCTCCTTGTCGGCCTGATCCTGCGCGGCGTTGCCTTCGATTTCCGGGCCAAGGTGCCGGCCGGTCACAAGCATCGCTGGAACCGCATCTTCTTTCTGGGCTCGGTCATCGCATCGCTGGCGCAGGGCTACATGCTGGGGATCTATGTGCTGGGCCTTGATGTCGGCCTCGGCGGCATGGCCTTCGGCGCGCTGGTGGCGCTCTGCCTTGCCGCCGCCTACGCGGCGATGGGCGCGGCCTGGGTCATCTACAAGACGGAAGGCGAATTGCAGAAGAAGGCGGTGCTATGGCTGCGCCGGGCACTGGTGCTGACCGCGCTCGGCATGGTCGCCGTGTCGCTGGCCACGCCGCTCGCCAGTCCGCGCATCTTCGACAAATGGTTCGTCTGGCCGGCCATGCTCTATTTGTCGCCGCTGCCGGTCCTGTCGGCGGTGCTGTTCGCATGGCTGTGGCGGCAGACCTTCCATCTGCCCAAGGCCGGCGACCGCCATGCGCTGACGCCGTTCCTGACGCTGGCCGCCATCTTCACCCTGGGCTTTGCCGGCCTCGCCTGGTCGTTCTATCCCTTCGTCGTGCCCGACAGGCTGACCATCTGGCAGGCGGCGTCCGCGCCGGAAAGCCTCGCCATCATCCTGGCCGGCACGGTGGTGGTGCTGCCGATCATCATTTTCTATTCGTTTTATGCCTACCGCGTCTTCGGCGGCAAGGCGACGGATCTGACCTACGACTGACTGGCAAACCGCCGAACTGCACAATATTTAGGCAGTCGATTGCTCGGGCGGCAGCGGCTCGTGAAGACTGCCTTGCCAATCCCACCTTGCCAATCCCGCCGGGAAAGTCCGATTCGCAGCGATTTCGATGGTTTGGCATGTCTGTTGCTTTGCCCTGGCGACCAATTGGTTTTGTCCAGTCAAAGGGAAAGATAATGAACCGTCGCAATGTCTGCATGCTGGCCTTCGCCGCCGCCGTTGGAATGGCCATGGCTTCGTCTCCGCAGGCGCGGGCCGACGCCTTGAGCGACATCGCGGCGCGCGGCACCGTCCGCATCGCCGTTCCACAGGATTTCCCGCCCTTCGGCAGTGTCGGCGCCGACATGACGCCGCAAGGCTACGACGTCGACATCGCCAATCTGATTGGCGAAAAGCTCGGCGCCAAGGTCGAGATCGTCCCGGTCACCAGCGCCAACCGCATTCCCTATCTCCAGACCAACAAAGTCGACCTGGTCATTTCCAGCCTCGGCAAGAATCCCGATCGCGAGAAGGTCATCGACTTTTCCGAAGCCTATGCTCCGTTCTACAACGGCGTGTTCGCTCCGGCAGACGTCGCCGTCGCAAAAGCGGAAGACCTCGCCGGCAAGACCGTTGGCGTCACCCGCGGCGCGATCGAAGATCTCGAACTGACCAAGGTTGTGCCCGCGAGCGTCGAGATCAAGCGCTACGAGGACAATAACGGCACTATTTCCGCTTTCCTGTCGGGCCAGGTCGAGGTGATCGCGACCGGGAATGTCGTCGCCGCCGCCATCCTCGAAAAGAACCCGCCCAAGCGACCGGAGCTCAAGTTCCTGATCAAGAACTCGCCTTGCTACATCGGCATGAACAAGGAGCAGCCGGCGTTGATGGCCAAGATCAACGGGATCATCGCCGCCGCCAGGTCCGATGGCGCCCTCAACGCCATTTCGCAAAAATGGCTGAAGGTGGACCTGCCGGCTGAGCTGTGATCGCCGCCCGCCGCGTGTGGCTGAGGTCGGATAGCAAGTCATGACCTATCAGTTCGATTTCAGCTGGCTGATCGGATCTCTGCCGGTGCTGCTCAAGGGCATCCGGATCACCGTGCAGCTTATCCTGATCGGCGCGGTGTTCGGCGTGGCATTGGGCATTGCCTGCGCCTGGGTGCGGGCGCTGGGGCCGAAATGGCTAAAACCCGTCGTCGCGACCTATGTCGAGCTGATCCGCAACACGCCCTTCCTCATCCAGCTGTTCTTCATTTTCTTCGGCCTGCCGTCGCTTGGCATCAGGATGTCGGAGCTGACCGCCGCCAACCTCGCCATGATCGTCAATCTCGGCGCTTACAGCTGCGAGATCATCCGCGCCGGCATCCAGGCCACGCCGCGCGGCCAGTTCGCGGCCGGCGCCAGCCTCGCCATGACCCCGTTCCAGACCTTCTGGCACGTGGTTCTGGTCCCGGCGCTGCAGCGCATCTGGCCTGCGCTGTCGTCGCAGATCGTCATCGTCATGCTGGGTTCGGCCGTCGTTTCGCAGATTGCCGCTGAGGACCTGACCTTCGCCGCCAATTTTATCCAGTCGCGCAATTTCAGGGCCTTCGAAACCTACATCGTCTCCACCTTGATCTACCTGGCGCTCGCCATCCTGCTGCGCCAGCTGCTGGCCGGCCTGGGCGGGATGCTGTTCCCGAGGAAGGCGTCGCGATGAGACAGGCGCCATGATCGAGTTCAGCTTCTGGGACATCCTGCGCAACCTGCTTCTGGCCGCCCGCTGGACCGTTGTCCTCTCGCTGGTCTCCTTCATCGGCGGCGGCATCGTCGGTGCGGCCCTGCTTTTCCTGCGCATCGGCGGCCGGCGTGGGATGCAGTTTCTGTCACGCGGCTACATCCAGCTGTTTCAGGGCACGCCGCTCCTGATGCAGCTCTTTCTGGCTTTCTTCGGTCTTGGCCTGTTCGGCATCGACGTTCCCGCCTGGCTTGCCGCCTGTGTCGCGCTCATCCTGTGGACCGCCGCCTTCCTCGCCGAAATCTGGCGCGGCTGCGTCGAGAGCATTGCCAAGGGTCAATGGGAGGCGTCAGCCAGCCTCGGCATGGGTTATCTCCAGCAGATGCGTTACGTCATCCTGCCGCAGGCGCTGAAAGTGGCGGTGCCGCCGACCGTCGGCTTCTCGGTGCAGGTGGTGAAGGGCACCGCGCTCACCTCGATCATCGGCTTCGTCGAACTGTCGAAGGCCGGTTCGATCGTCACCAACGCGACATTCCAGCCGTTCACCGTCTATGGCCTGGTCGCGCTCATCTATTTTGCTTTGTGCTGGCCGCTGTCGAAATCCAGCCAGCTCCTGGAAAGGAAGCTCAATGTCGCTCATCGCAATCACTGAGGTGAAGAAGCGTTTCGGCGACAACGAGGTGCTGAAGGGGATTTCCATCGACGTCGCGGCGGGCGAGGTCGTCGCCATCATAGGCAAGAGCGGTTCGGGCAAGTCGACGCTGCTGCGCTGCATCAACGGGCTCGAGACCATCGATGAAGGCTCGATCGTCGTCGCCGGCGCCCAGTTCCTGCCCGACGAGGTGCATCTTAAGGCGCTGCGCCTGAAGGTCGGCATGATTTTTCAGCAATTCAACCTGTTCCCGCATCTCACCGCCGGCGGCAATGTCATGCTGTCGCAGATGGTGGTGAAGAAGACGCCGAAGAAGGACGCCGAGGCGGTCGCGCGAAAAATGCTCGACCGCGTCGGTCTCGCCCACAAGTTCGATGCGTTGCCGGACGAATTGTCCGGCGGCCAGCAGCAGCGCGTGGCGATCGCCCGGGCGCTCGCCATGCAGCCCATCGCGCTGCTATGCGACGAGATCACCTCGGCGCTCGATCCCGAGCTCGTCGCCGAGGTGCTGGCCGTCGTCAAGGAATTGGCGGCGGAAGGCATGACGCTGGTGATGGTCACCCACGAGATGCGCTTTGCCCGCGACGTCTGCTCGCGCGTCGTCTTCATGCATCAAGGCCGCGTCCATGAGATCGGCGCCCCCGAGGACGTTTTTTCCAATCCCAGGACGCCGGAGCTCCGGCAGTTTCTGGGCGTGCAATAAGCTGTGTTGATATTCAGCCGGCCTGCAACCGGCGCTACTCGCGTACCCGAAAGTACGCTCCGTTCCGGTTCTCGGAATCCACCATTTTCGGCGCGGCCTGACCTGTACCTCACCACCTGACGCCGACATGCGTCCATTAGGACGCACCAGGTATACACGGCAAAAGATCAGCTCTTGTTGCCGGCCAGCACCAGCACCGGCTTGTCGCTGTAGCGGTCTGGGAATAGCGTCTTCAAATTCTCGACCTTGGGCAGGTCGTTGTAGACGATGTAGGGATAGGTCGGGTTCAGCGTCAAAAAGTCCTGGTGGTAGTCCTCGGCCGGATAGAATTTTTTCCCCGTCTCCAGCGTGGTCACGATCGGCTCCGGAAATACCTTGGCCTTGTCGAGCTGGGCGATATAGCTCTCGGCGATCTTCTTCTGCGCGTCGCTTTCGGCAAAGATCGTCGAACGGTATTGCGGGCCGCGGTCCGGACCCTGGTAGTTCAGCTGCGTCGGGTTGTGCGCGACCGAGAAATACACCTGCAGCAACTGGCCGTAAGTGACTTTGGACGGCTCGTAGATGATCTCGACGGCCTCGGCATGCCCGGTCCGGCCGGTGCCGACCGTCTCGTAGACGGCGGTGTCCTTGTCGCCGCCGGCATAGCCGGAGACGGCGCTGGTCACGCCCTTGACGTGCTGGAACACGCCTTGCACGCCCCAGAAGCAGCCGCCGGCGAAGACCGCCTTGGCCGCGCCGGCGGCGGGTTTTTCGTCCACCGCCGGCGGCGGGATCACCACCGCCGCCTCGGCCGAGATTGCCGGCGTCTGCCACAAGGCGGCGCCGGCCGCCGCGAGCATTAGCGCCGCAAGCGCGCTCCAGGCGACGTTCATCAATCGTTTCGCGGCGGTTTTTTCAATGCCGGTCATCTCTGATCTCCCTGCATGAGTTTAAGACTATACGACAGATAGGTCCGTCGCGGTCTCACATTGCCGTGCGGCGCGTGCACCGGCCGCGCCCGGTTCCGGACGCGGCCTACTTGGCCGTCCCCATCGCGTCGCAGGCCTTGGTCGCCTCGTCCTTTTTCATCGCGTCGGTTTCCATGGCAGCCTTGTCCATGCAGTCCTTCATCTTTTCGGCCGCCATCGGATCCGCCGGCTTCATCGCGTCGGTCGCCGGCTTCATGGCGTCGGTCGCCATCGCATCGGCCGGCTTCATCGCATCTTCGGCGCGCGCAATGCCGCCGGCGAAAAGCGCCGTCGAGCACAGTGCGAAGGCAAGTGCCGGCAAGGTCAGGCGGGTGAGGTTGGTCATGATGGTCTCCAGGTTGGTGGGGCGCCGGAATGGCGATCACATCAGCTGTTCGCCGCCGCCTGGGCTTTCGTTACAGCCATCACCGCTTCGTGATCGGAAGGCTCGCTGTTTTTGCAACGCTGGATATGGCGAGAGCGGGTGCGACATCCAATCTCCCTCCTTGTGGGGGAGATGTCCGGCAGGACAGAGGGGGGCGACGTAAAGCGCGGCGAGGCAGCCCTTGCGTGCAGTGGCCTCGCTCCCTAACGCCAGGTTAATGCATCGATAACCGGAGAGGCGGTCGAATCTCCTGGCAACAGGGGTGGATCACGGCGGCGGGATTTTCGATCTTGGCAAGGCCGCGGGACAGCGCCCCCCTCTGGCCTGCCGGCCATCTCCCCCACTAGGGTGGAGATTGGCAGCTCAGGCGCCTGCCCCTATTGCGTAAGCACTGTTTGCGAAGGCCGCTGATTGAAGTCGCACTTGCCGGTCACGGTGTAGAAGAAGTCGGCGTTGGACACCGGAGCCGGTACGGGATTGCCGCCGTCTTCCCAGGCCTGCTGGCTGGGTTGGCCGCACGGCACGGCGGTGAAGATGTCCACCAGTTTGCCGTTCGCGACTTCAACGCCGTCGATGTACAACCGGTTCGATGTGTCTGCGTCATTCGACTTGAGCTTGGGTGTTTGGGCCGATGGTACATCCATCTGCAGATACAGCACATCCATCAGGCTGACGTCGATCACCGCGCCGGCGCCGTTCGCGGGGTACATAGTGTTGGTGCAGGTGGTCAGGTATTTCTTGTTGCCGCTCGTCTGGGTAATCGCCCCGGTAGGCAGGCCGTTAAAATTCTGCACCGTCTTGGTCGTGCATTTCTGTTCCTGGACCTTCGTGCTCGTCGCTCCGTTGACCGTATACACTGTCGACGTGCCGTAGCCTTTCGGATCACCAAAATTGTTGTAGACATAAGTGATCTTCATCAGCGGATTGATCGCCGTCTCGGTGAATTTCGTGCCGTAGAGCGTCATTGTCTTGTTCCAATGGCCCGAAACCTTGTCGACCTTGAACGTGGTCTGCACCAGCGCCGGCCGCTTGCGCACTGCCGACGCGACGCCGATCTGCACCGTGTCGACGTGGGCGATCTGCATGAAGTTCGTCGGCATGGCAAACTTGGCCGAAGCATCGATGCTGGCGGTGCCGTCGGCGGCGACGACGAAGCTATCGAGCTTGGCGGTGCCTTGCCCGCTATTGGCCGTAAACGACTCCTGCAGTTTCACCTGACGGTCCGCCAGTGACGTGCTGGTTGGCAGCGTCGTGATCGACAGCGTCGCGGCATCGAGCGCATTCTGCATCGATCCCTTGGTCGCAACGGCTGAGTTGTAGTCGATTGAAAAGCCCAGAGCGGCACACATCGGGATAAGCATGATGGCGAGTAGCGGCGCGAGGGAGCCGCTCTCGGAATTGAGAAAATGACGTCCAGATTGTGGCATTGCTTGGCCCCCCAAAGGGTGACAGCTCGTGGCCTGTCACGCAGGGCGCGAACTATGCCCTAATCTGATGGACCAAAGTTTAACGGCTTTGCGTCCGCCGGCGGCTTATGCGCCGCGCCCGCCGCCGCTTGCCCGGGCAAGCTGCCCCTGCTAAAGCGCCCGACATGACCACGCCGATCAAGAACATCCGCAATTTCTCCATCGTCGCCCATATCGACCATGGCAAATCCACGCTTGCCGACCGGCTGATCCAGCTGACCGGCGGGCTGGAGTTGCGCGACATGAAGGAGCAGGTGCTGGACTCGATGGATATCGAGCGCGAGCGCGGCATTACCATCAAGGCGCAGACGGTGCGGCTGAAATACCACGCCAGCAATGGCGAGGATTATATCCTCAATCTGATCGACACGCCCGGCCATGTCGACTTCGCCTATGAAGTGTCGCGGTCGCTGGCCGCCTGCGAGGGCTCGCTGCTGGTCGTCGATGCCTCGCAAGGCGTCGAGGCGCAGACATTGGCCAATGTCTACCAGGCCATCGACAACAACCACGAGATCGTCGTGGTGCTGAACAAGGTCGACCTGCCGGCCGCCGAGCCCGAGCGCATCCGCGAGCAGGTCGAGGAGGTGATCGGCATCGATGCCTCCAACGCCGTGCTGATCTCGGCCAAGACGGGGCTCGGCATTCCCGACGTGCTGGAGGCGATCGTCAACGATTTGCCGCCGCCGCGCGAGGGCGACATCACAGCACCGCTGAAGGCGATGCTGGTCGACAGCTGGTACGACGCCTATCTCGGCGTCATCGTGCTGGTCCGCATCATCGACGGCGTGCTGAAGAAGGGCCAGACCATTCGCATGATGGGCACCGGCGCCAAGTACCTGGTCGAGCGCACCGGCGTCTTCACCCCGGCCCGCATCAATGTCGACGAGCTCGGCCCCGGCGAGTTCGGCTTCTTCACCGGTTCGATCAAGGAGGTCGCCGATACCCGCGTCGGCGACACCATCACCGAGGACAAGCGCCAGACGGCACAGGCCCTGCCCGGCTTCAAGCCGGCGCAGCCGGTGGTATTCTGCGGCCTGTTCCCGGTCGATGCCGCCGATTTCGAGGATTTGCGCGCCGCAGTCGGCAAGCTGCGCCTCAACGACGCTTCTTTCTCCTTTGAAATGGAAACCAGTGCTGCGCTCGGTTTCGGCTATCGCTGCGGCTTCCTTGGCCTGCTGCATCTGGAAATCATCCAGGAGCGGCTGGAGCGCGAGTTCAACCTCGACCTCATCGCCACGGCGCCGTCGGTCGTTTACCGGCTGCTGTTGAGCGACGGCACGACGAAGGAATTGCACAACCCCGCCGACATGCCCGACGTGGTCAAGATATCGGCCATCGAGGAGCCGTGGATCCGCGCCACCATCCTCACCCCTGACGAGTATCTCGGCGGCATCCTAAAACTCTGCCAGGACCGGCGCGGCATCCAGGCCGACCTGTCCTATGTCGGCAAGCGCGCCATGCTGACCTACGATCTGCCGCTCAACGAAGTCGTCTTCGACTTCTATGATCGCCTAAAGTCGATCTCCAAGGGCTACGCCTCCTTCGACTATCACCTGACCGACTACAAGGAAGGCGACCTGGTTAAAATGTCGATCCTGGTCAACGAGGAGCCGGTCGACGCGCTGTCGATGCTGGTCCACCGCACGGCGGCAGAAAAGCGCGGCCGGCTGATGTGCGAGAAGCTGAAGGAACTGATCCCGAACCATCTGTTCAAGATCCCGATCCAGGCCGCGATCGGCGGCAAGGTCATCGCCCGCGAGACAATCTCGGCGCTGCGCAAGGACGTCACCGCCAAATGCTACGGCGGCGACGTCTCGCGCAAACGCAAGCTGCTCGACAAGCAGAAAGAGGGCAAAAAGCGGATGCGGCAGTTCGGCAAGGTGGATATCCCGCAGGAGGCTTTTATTCAGGCGCTGAAGATGGGGGATTGAGCGGTTCGGCCAAAGGGGGGACGTATCGATCCGGTAGGTGAGCGCCAGTCCGGGGGGAGCTGCCGGGGGCAGGCGGGGCGCTATCTGCGCGGTCGCATATCACGGAAGTACTTCTTCCGTGCCCAACCTCTAACCGCTTTGCCAAGTAATGGATCAAAAGCCTCGACCAAGACCCATTTGCTTTGCCGATCGATTAGCATCACCACTTCCCCGGCGGAAACTACGCCAGCGTCGTCCGATGTCATCTTTCTATCGGATTTAAGGACGATTGTGCGGCTAGCCTGATAATAGGTATTTTCCCTTTGAAAGAGGGTGACTGGGTACTGGAGGCCGAGTTCCAAAAGTTCGACAATCTTTTCACTAATGCGGGTTTGTGCTTCAATATTAGCTTTGGCTTCCTCTTTACTTGAAAAGTAATCGGTTAAGCGATTTTTCTCTAAGTCGCCGATTTTTTTCAAAATCGTTGTTTGTTGCTGCATCGTTTCGCTAAGTTCCGCAAAATCGTCTGCGTCTGCTGGCGTCCAGGCTAGCCATATCTGTATGGCCATCAGCACAATTATTATGCAGTTCGCTAAACCGATTGCTTCGGGTAGGGAGCGGGCTCTTCCCAGCCAACCTTGTAACGCGTCCTGAAATTCCCCGAGAAACTCCAGTGCCGTGGAGAGCTGCTCGGTTTTGCGATCTGCGGCCTGAGCAAACTCGAATGCATCGATCGTCAAAGAAGATTCGACGGCTTTATCTCGCCCTACACCCTCTGCGGCGACTTTGGCTTCCGCCAGAATTGCACCGACCATTTGGCGGGTGGAGAACGGACCTAGCTTTGCAGCCAAGCCTAACGCGTCGCCAATGGAGGGCCTGGCAAAACCAGAGCCCGCCATTTGTCTAGCGAACTTGGCCGTTGCGTCGAGGCCCATCACCTGCTTGGCGAAATCCGATCCAAGGCCGAGACCCGCCATCTGCTTTGCAAGGCTGGAAGTGGAGCCGAGGCCCATCACCTGCTTGGCGAAATCCGATCCAAGGCCGAGACCCGCCATTTGCTTTGCAAGGTTGGAAGTGGAGCCGAGGCCCATCATCTGCTTGGCGAAATCCGATCCAGAGCCGAGACCCGCCATTTGCTTTGCAAGGTTGGAAGTAGAGCCGAGGCCCATCATCTGCTTGGCGAAATCCGATCCAAGGCCGAGACCCGCCATCTGCTTTGCAAGGCTGGAGGTGGAGCCGAGGCCCATCATCTGCTTGGCGAAATCCGATCCAGAGCCGAGGCCCGCCATCTGCTTTGCAAGGCTGGAAGTGGACCCGAGGCCCATCACCTGCTTGGCGAAATCCGATCCAGAGCCGAGGCCCGCCATCTGCTTTGCAAGGCCGGTGGGAACTCCTAGCCCGACGACCGGTCGAGTTTTGGATATGAGCGGATCTTTAAGAGAGATTTGATCACCACCGTCTACGGGTGCATCTGTCGTCTCATCTATCATGGGAACTTCCTTCCAGATGCCAACCTATTTGGATTCGTGTCAAATACTGTAAGTTGCCTGCAAGGAAAGATAAATCCTCTGCACTTGTATGCCGCCGACGTGGCCCTCTTCATGAAGAAGCAGTCAGCCCACCGTCGCCGTCGAGTTGTTCAACCCGCGCGGCGCGCGGCGATAATTTTCGTCATTGAGCCGGAATCGCAGAATCAGTGGGGCGGTTTCCTGCCGCAAAGTAGGGTCTTGAAATTCGATTTAGTCCGAATTGCGTACAGCGGTCAGATGGATTTCCGCCGGTGCATAGCCGTCGCTTGTGAGCTTAGAAACAATGGTGATATCCCCCCGAACGGTATCTTTGGTCCAGATATCATGAGCCGTCACCGGGTCGACCAGCTTCATTCTGAGGCGTGATTCTGTGACGCCTTTCGGGACGGCCGCCCAGCCGGTATTGATCTTGTCCTTGTCCTGAGCGTGTATTTCAAGCGTGACGTCGTTGTAACTGTCGTACCGTTCAAAATCCTCTTTGGCGCTGAACTCTTCAGCATATGGGATTTGCTTGACGACTTCTGACTCGACACGTTCTCTATCAAATAGGATTGGCACACCGCCTTCACGCTGGCTTGGAATGAAGAAGCCCTGCACCGCCTTTGCCAAGCGCTTTACCGTGGCGGGTTTCCCATACTTCGCATCAAGAATTCTCTTTATGTCCTCTTTCGACTTACCGGTGTTTTTGGCTAGCTGATCGACAATGTTGTCTAGTTTCCGCCTGAGCGCACCATCCTCCACCGCCTTTACCGCTGCATCCTTCAAAAACGACGCGCCGTAAAACAGGACGATCATCGTAACGACCGTGACCAACGAGTCGTACGAGTCCGGTATGTTGACCTTGAAAAGGTCTTCAAGCATCGGCGGAATCTCGGTTTTCAAATCGTCCTGAAAGGCGACGATCAGCGACACTATGAATAGCTCCCGAAGGGGGCTTTCTTGGGACAAAGAGCGAACGTTTATCTGACTCCGCTCGATATGAACACCATCGATTAGGCTGGGAAGTAAGGAAACGGCATCCTGGATTGCTATGTCTGCTGCTTGCAGCGCCGCTATTACGTCCACCAAAGGTGTTGAGCCTCTTGTGTCGTAAGTGATTTGTATTGGAAGGTTGATAGTCGCCATTGTTGAAGCAAAGCAGAATTGTGTTTGATTAGATAGCCATAGCCACAGTTTGACGATCTTATCCGGTGGAGTTTGACGCTTTGCTCATAAGGCCGGCAGGGCAGAGGGGGCGCTTTCCCGCCGGCATGTCGATCAAATCGAGCTGCGACCTTCGGTGACTATCGGTTGATCGAGCCTGACACGTTGGCGGTCCTTCACGCCCGCCCCCTCCGTCCTGCCCGTCCTCCGCAGCAGCTGTGCTGCAGCTGCGGAGGGTGGACCGGACATCCCCCACGAGGGGGGAGATCGCTACTTGACGCCCTTCGCGCGGCAGCCTTAGCCTGCCAGCAACCGAGGAGACCACACCCATGGCAGGCACGGTCGAAGGCGAGAAAATCGATGTCGGCTTTTCCGGCCGGCGCTGCATCCATTCGCGCAATTGCGTGCTGGGCGATCCGCATGTCTTCGTGCCCAACGCACCGGGTGAGTGGATCCATCCCGAGGCGGCCAGTGTCGAGAAGATCGTGGCGATCGCCGAAAGCTGCCCGTCCGGCGCCATCACCTATATCAGAAAGGATGGCGGGCCGCAGGAACAGCCGCCGGTGGTCAACACCGTGCGCATTAGGGAAAACGGTCCGCTGGCGCTGCATGCCGAGATCGTGCTTGGCGATGAGACGTCTTTTCGCGCCACGCTCTGCCGCTGCGGTGCTTCGGAAAACAAGCCGATCTGCGACGGCAGCCACACCAAATCAGGTTTTGCCGCCACCGGCGAGCCGGCGCTGAAGGACACGCCGGCCCTGGACGCGAGGAATGGCCCGCTCACCGTGACGCCGACGACCAACGGCCCGCTCAAGCTCGAAGGCAATGTCGAGATCGTCACCGGCACCGGCCACACGGTCGACCGCACGCAACGCACCTTCCTCTGCCGCTGCGGCCATTCCGCCAACAAGCCGTTCTGTGATGGCAGCCACAAGCGCGTGGGGTTTGTAGGGTAGCTGGCGCTGGAATCTCCCCCTCGAGGGCCCCTCGAGGGGGAGATGGCCGGCAGGCCAGAGGGGGTCGTCTCGCGTAGAGCGCCTGCATCCTCTGTCCACGATGGAGGTCGCGTCAGGACGTACCGACCCCCTCTGTCGCCTTCGGCGACATCTCCCCCTCAAGGGGGGAGATTAGGCGCCGTGGCCCAGCGCTCGCGGCTTTATCCGCCGTTCCGTATCGGCTAAGGGGCGGTGACGAAATTCGCCGGATCGCTGCCAGAATATGACCGCCAAGACCAAATCCTCCCCGCTGTTCCTCGGCATCGACACCGGCGGCACCTATACCGATGCCGTGCTGTGGTCGGAAGCCGGCGGACCAAGCGGCAAAGTGCTGGCCAAGGCCAAGGCGCTGACCACCCGCCATGATCTGGCGGTCGGCATTTCGGGCGCGGTCGATGCGGTGCTGCAAAAAGCCGCCACCGATCCGGCAGATATAAAACTGGTGTCGATGTCGACGACGCTTGCCACCAACGCGCTGGTCGAGGGCCAGGGCGGCCGCGTCGCGCTGGTGATGATCGGCTTTGCCGAGGGCGACCTTGCCCGCGACGGGCTGAAGACCGCGCTCGGCACCGACCCTGTCGTGTTCTGCCCCGGCGGCCACGATGTCCACGGCAATGCGGCAAAACTCGATCTGTCCGGGCTGGAGGCAGCGCTGCCGGACCTGGGCGCCTCGGTGTCGGGCTTTGCCGTCTGCGCCTATTTCGCCACCCGCAACCCGGCGCACGAGCTTGCCGCTCGCGACCTCATTCGCGAAAAGACCGGCCTGCCGGTCACCGCCAGCCACGAGCTTTCGGCCAAGCTCGGCGGCCCGCGCCGGGCGCTGACAACGCTGCTCAACGCCAGGCTGATCTCGATGATCGACCGGCTGGTGGCGGCGACCGAGGGCTTTCTTGCTGCGCGCGGCATCGCCGCTCCGCTGATGGTGGTGCGCGGTGACGGCGCCCTGGTCTCGGCCGCCTTCGCCCGCCAGCGGCCGATCGAGACGATTCTTTCAGGCCCGGCCGCCAGCCTTGTCGGCGCTCGCCACATGACCGGCCTCGACAATGCAGTCGTCTCCGACATCGGCGGCACCACCACCGACGTTGCCGTGCTCGACCAGGGCCGTCCCAGGCTTGACCCGGAAGGCGCCACCGTCGGCGGCTTCCGCACCATGGTCGAGGCGGTCGCCATGCGCACCTTTGGACTCGGCGGCGATTCCGAAGTGACGCTGGAGGATGGCGCGCTCAACCCAAGAATCCTGCTCGGGCCGCGCCGCCTGGTGCCGCTGGCGCTGGCCGGCATGATGCATGGCGCGGCCGTGACTGTCGAACTGGAACGCCAGCTGCGGGCGAACCCCGGCCGCATGGATGGCCGCCTGGCGGTCAGGACCGGCGTGCCGGAGCGGCTGGCCGCCGGCCTGACCGGCGCGGAGGCCAAGCTTTACGAGATGATCGGCCCGACGCCGCTCGCCGTCGACCGGCTTTTGACATCAAATGCTCAGAACGCCACCTTGAACCGGTTGGTGTCGCGCGGGCTGGTGCATGTCGCCGGCTTCACGCCGTCGGACGCCGCCCATGTGCTGGGCAAGCAGGCCAACTGGGACGCCGCCACGGCTCGGCTCGGTGCCGAGCTGTTCGCCCGCAAGCGCGACGGCCGCGGACAGGCGATCGCCGCCACGCCGGAGGCGATCTCGGAACGGGTGCTGACCACGCTGACCCGGCTGTCGGCGGAAGTCATCCTCGAAACCGCCTTTGCCGAGGACGGGCTGGATGGCGCGGCGACCGTGGCGCACGCGCTGGTCCAGCGCGCCGTCGATTCCCATCCCGGCATCGCACGGCTCAGCGTCGCGCTCGACCGCCCGGTCATCGGCCTCGGCGCCTCGGCGCCGCTGCATTATGCCGGGCTGCCGCCGCTGGTCGGCCATGACTGCGTGGTGCCCGAAGATACCGATGTCGCCAATGCGCTCGGCGCCGTCGTCGGCCAGGTCAGGGTTTCGGCGGAGGCGCGCGTCAGCCAGCCCCAGGAAGGGCTGTTTCGCGTCGCCTCGGGCGAAAGCGTGCGCGACTTCAATGACGAGGCGGCGGCGATCGCGGCAGCGGAAACCGATGTCCGCGCCATTGCCGCCGGGCGGGCCAGGGACGCCGGCACCGACAGCGCCGAAATCGAGATCGCCAGCGAATTCCGCGTTTCGACCGTCGAGGGCCAGCGCATGTTCATCGAGGCGCATGTTGTGGCGGTGGCGTCGGGCAGGCCAAGGATCGCGGTATAGGGCGCCTTGTGGGAGAAGGGGGAGCCGCACCAGCCTGCGTCAACGCAAAGGGTGAGGCGTCATTCGAAATAGAAGCGAATTGCCCTACCTTCACCCTAAGCTGAATTGACCCTGCCACCTTGACGTGTCAAACGCCCGGCCAAAGCCTTTCGTCTGGAGAAGCCCCGATGACCGATCGCGTCGAAATCGCCGGATTGCGGATTGCCCGCGAACTTTATGATTTCGTCGTGAACGAGGCGCTGCGGGGCACCGGCATTGCAGCCGACGCCTTGTGGACCGGCTTCTCCGCCATCGTGGATGATTTGGCGCCGAAGAACCGGGCTCTGCTCGCAAAGCGCGACGCGCTGCAAGGCCAGATCGACCGCTGGTATCGCGACAATGGCGCACCCAGCGACATGGAAGCCTACAAGGATTTCCTGAGGGAAATCGGCTATCTCGCGCCGGAAGGGCCGGCCTTCTCCGTCGCGACGGACAATGTCGACCCCGAGATCTCGGTGGTTGCAGGGCCGCAATTGGTAGTGCCGGTGATGAACGCGCGTTACGCGCTGAATGCCGCCAATGCGCGCTGGGGCTCGCTCTATGATGCGCTCTACGGCACCGATGCCATTCCCGAGATTGACGGCGCCGAGAGGGGCGCCAGGTTCAATCCCGTGCGCGGCGCCAGGGTCATTGCCTGGGCGAAGGGTTTTCTCGACGAATCGGTCCCGCTGACGACCGGCAAATGGGCAGGGGTGAACGGGCTTTCCGTGGCCAACGGCATGCTGCGGCTGGGCGAGGGCGCCGGCGCCACCACGCTCGCCGATCCCAAACAGTTTGCCGGCTATCGCGGCGACGCCGATAATCCCGAAGCCGTCCTGCTCACCCGCAATGGCCTGCATGTCGAAATATCGATCGACCGCAGCAACCAGATCGGCAAGACCGATCCGGCCGGCATTGCCGACGTCGTGCTGGAATCGGCGCTGACCACCATTCAGGACTGCGAGGATTCGGTGGCGGCGGTCGATGCGCAGGACAAGGTTTTGGTCTACCGCAACTGGCTCGGCCTGATGAAGGGTGACCTTGCCGAGGAGATCACCAAGGCCGGCAGCACGTTTACACGAAAACTCAATCCCGACCGGTCGTACACCGCGCCTGATGGGCGCGCACTGTCCCTGCCCGGCCGCTCGATGATGCTGATCCGCAACGTCGGCCACCTCATGACCAATCCGGCGATTACAGATCGCGACAGCAACGAAGTCCCGGAAGGCATCATGGATGCGGCGATGACGGCGCTGATCGCGCTACACGATGTCGGCCCGAACGGCCGCCGGCTAAACTCGCGCGCGGGCTCGATGTATGTCGTAAAGCCCAAGATGCACGGCCCGGAAGAAGTTGCCTTCGCCGTCGAGATATTCGACCGCGTCGAGGCGCTGCTCGGCATGGTGAAAAACACCATCAAAATGGGCATTATGGACGAGGAGCGGCGCACCACCGTCAACCTCAAGGAGGCGATCCGCGCCGCCAAAGATCGCGTCGTCTTCATCAACACCGGTTTCCTCGACCGCACCGGCGACGAGATCCACACCTCGATGGAAGCCGGCCCGATGATCCGCAAGGGCGACATGAAGCAGGCCGTCTGGATTGCCGCCTACGAAGCCTGGAACGTCGACACCGGGCTGGAATGCGGGCTGGCCGGCCGCGCCCAGATCGGCAAGGGCATGTGGGCGATGCCCGATCTGATGGCGGCGATGCTGGCGGAAAAGATCGCCCATCCCAGGGCCGGCGCCAACACCGCCTGGGTGCCGTCTCCGACAGCGGCGACACTGCACGCCACCCATTACCACAAGGTCGACGTCCACGCTGTGCAGGCGGCGCTGAAGAGCCGCCCCAAGGCAAAGCTCGACGACATCTTGTCGGTGCCGGTAGAGGTGCGGCCGAACTGGTCGCCGGAGGAGGTCCAGAACGAACTCGACAACAACGCGCAAGGCATTCTGGGCTATGTCGTTCGTTGGATCGACCAGGGCGTCGGCTGCTCGAAAGTGCCTGACATCAATGACATAGGCCTGATGGAGGACCGCGCGACGCTGCGCATCTCCTCGCAGCACATCGCCAACTGGCTGCATCACGGCGTGTGCACCTCAGACCAGGTGATGGAGACGATGAAGCGCATGGCCGGCGTCGTCGACCGCCAGAACGCAGGCGATCCGCTCTACCGGCCGATGGCCCCTGACTTCGACAAGTCGATTGCCTTCCTGGCCGCCTGCGACCTCGTCTTCAAGGGCCGGGTCCAGCCCAACGGCTACACCGAGCCGGTGCTGCACGCGCGGCGGCTCGAGCTGAAGGCGAAGGAAGGCCCCTCGATAGCGCGTACAGAGTTTTAGTATAACCCGACAGATATTAGCAATTACTAAAACGTCGTTGTCCCAGTGCACGCGATCTGCTACGATTTAACTACCGACAAACGGCTCTGGGAGGCCGTGCGTCCGACATCATGCACAAGATCAACTCAAAACCGGAGAACGGCCATGAAACGGCTTCTGACGGTCGCTGCCCTTGTGGCGGCGGGCAGTTTGGTTGCGATGCAAGGCGCAGCCGCCGATGACGCTGCGATGATCAAGAGCGCTGAATCCGCCGCACCCCCCGCTGTAGCAAGCGGCGCTGCGATCCACGCTATGGATGAGAAGGGTGCAATGCGCACACTGCGCGAGGGCACAAACGGCTTCTGGTGCATGCCGGACAACCCGGCCACACCTGGCCCGGATCCAATGTGTGGCGATGCCAACGCGATGGAATGGGCAATGGCGTGGATTGGAAAAAAGGAACCGCCCAAGGGCAAGGTCGGCTTCATGTATATGCTGGCCGGCGGCACCGATGGCAGCAACACCGATCCTTATGCGACGAAGCCCGAGGAAGGCAACAATTGGGTGGAGACCGGACCGCACGTGATGATCGTCAACGCAACGGACATGATGCAGGGCTATCCGGCTGACCCCAAACCTGACACGTCCAGGCCATATGTGATGTGGGCGGGCACTCCCTACGCACATCTCATGATTCCGGTTAAGTAGCTGCCGCGGAAATCATTGGCCACAACGATCGGGCCGCGTAGCTCAGACCGTCGAGTTCCTGCGGGCCGGGCCGGTCACCCTCCCTCCCTCACGGGGGGAGGGGAACGTCACGCCGCCTGCGCCATTCGCTCCGAACTCATGCGGTACGAAATCGCCTCGGCCAGATGGATGCGGCCGACCGTCTCGCTGGCCTCGAGATCGGCCAGCGTCCGCGCCACCTTCAGCACCCGGTGATAGGCCCGCGCTGAAAAGCCGAGCTTTTCGCTGGCATCCCTGAGCAGCGACAGGCCTGATGGATCCGGCATCGCGATCTCCTCGATAACAGAGGGTGAGCAGTGCGCGTTGGTGGTGACGGAGGTCGCGCCGAGCCGCTCGAAACGTTCGCGCTGGGTTGTCCGCGCGCGGGCCACGCGCAGCGCCACATCGGCACTTTTCTCCGCCCGGTCCGGCCGGATCAGATCGCTGGCCGAGACCGCCGGCACCTCGATCCGGAGATCGATGCGGTCGAGCAGCGGGCCTGATATGCGCGCCTGGTAGTCGGTGCGGCAGCGGTCGCCGCGCAGGCAGCGATAGCCCGGCTCGCCGGCCATGCCGCAGCGGCACGGGTTCATCGCCGCGACCAGCTGGATGCGCGCCGGATAGGTGACGCGATGATTGGCGCGGGCGATCATGCAGTCGCCGGTCTCCAGCGGCTGGCGCAGCGCGTCGAGCGCCTGCGGCGAGAATTCGGGGAACTCGTCGAGGAACAGCACGCCGTGGTGGGCTAGCGAGGCCTCGCCCGGCCGCACGCGCAGGCCGCCGCCGACCAGCGCCGCCATCGAGGCCGAATGGTGCGGCGCGCGGAACGGCCGCCGGTCGGTCAGCTTGCCTTCACCAAGCTCGCCGGCCACCGAGGCGATCATCGAGACTTCGAGCAATTCCCTCGGCGCCAGCGGCGGCAGGATCGACGGCAGCCGCTGCGCCAGCATCGATTTTCCCGATCCTGGCGGACCGATCATCAGCATGTTATGGCCGCCGGCCGCCGCCACTTCGAGTGCCCGCTTGGCGGTCTCCTGGCCCTTGATGTCGGCAAGATCCGGCAGGTCGCGCGCCGAGGCATGGATGCCGGCCTCCGGCCGCGACAGCACTTGCGTGCCGCGAAAATGATTGGCGATGGCGATCAGGCTGCGCGGCGCCAGAATGTCGAAATCCTTGCCGGCCCACGCCGCTTCCGGGCCGCAGGCGAAAGGGCAGATCAGGCCCTTGCCTTCGGCATTGGCGCCGATCGCCGCGGGAAGCGCGCCGGCCACCGCGGCGATGGTGCCGTCGAGCGACAGTTCGCCAAGCACGACGTAGCCGGCCAGCATGTCGCCTGGAATGGCGCCAAGCGCCGCCATCAGGCCAAGCGCGATCGGCAAATCGTAATGGCTGCCTTCCTTGGGCAGGTCGGCAGGCGCCAGATTGACGGTGACCTTCTTCGACGGCATCGACAGGCCCGATGCGTGCAGCGCCGCCTGCACCCGCTCCCGGCTTTCGGCCACCGCCTTGTCGCCGAGGCCGACGATGTGCATGTTGACCTTGCCCGGCGCGATCATCACCTGCACGTCGACCGGCACGGCCTCGATGCCTTGGAAAGCGACCGTGCGGACCCGCGCAACCATTTTTCTGCCCCCGGACATGGGCTCGCCCGAGCCCATGCGATCATGCCGCGAACGGCGTCATCCGAGACAACCACAGATTTTGGGCAAAGGCAAGAACATTACGGGAACAATCGAACGTTGTGCCGTTATGGCGTCGCATCGGCTACGGGCCGGAACACCGCCGTCCCGGCATGCAGGGACGTTACTTGCGCTTGGCCTCGACCGCATCCCAGAACAGGCTGGCGATGTCGGCGCCGCCGAAGCGTTTTACCTCGCGCACACCGGTCGGCGACGTCACGTTGATCTCGGTCATGTAGTCGCCGATCACGTCGATGCCGACGAGGATAAAACCGCGCTCCTTCAGCGACGGGCCGATGCGGGCGCAGATCTCGCGTTCGCGCTCCGTTAGTTCCGTTTTTTCGGCACGGCCGCCGACATGCATGTTGGAGCGTGAATCAGTCTCGGCCGGCACCCGGTTGATGGCGCCGACCGGCTCGCCGTCGATCAGGATGATGCGCTTGTCGCCGGCTCGCACCTCCTTCAGATAACGCTGAACGATATAGGGCTCGCGGAACATCTGGCCGAACATTTCGAGCAGCGAGGCGAGGTTGCGATCGGCCTCGTGCAGGTGGAAGATGCCGGCGCCGCCATTGCCGTAGAGCGGCTTGACGATGATGTCGCCGAACTCCTTGCGGAAGGCGGCAACCTCCTGGCTGTCCTTGGTGATCAGCGTTTCCGGCATCAGGTCGGGAAACTCGGTGACGAAGATCTTTTCCGGGCTGTTGCGCACCCAGGCCGGGTCGTTGACCACCAGCGTCCTGGGATGGATGCACTCGAGCATATGCGTCGTGGTGATGTAGTTCATGTCGAACGGCGGGTCCTGCCTGAGCAGGACGACGTCCATCTCCGACAGGTCGGTGCGCACTTTCTCGCCGAGCGAATAGTGATTGCCCTTCTCGTCGCGGACCTGCATTTCCTCGACGCCGGCAAACACCTTGCCGTCGCGCAGCGACAGCCGGTCGGGCGTATAATGAAACAGCTGGTGGCCGCGCCGCTGCGCTTCCAACGACAGCGCAAACGACGTGTCGCCGGCAATCGAGACGGTGGAGATGTGGTCCATCTGGACAGCGACTTTCAGAGGCATGGCGGATCTCCGGCGGATCGGATGGGCTGCTTGCCCTTACAACCTCGCCGGTCATCTGCCAATCGCGACATTTTGAGGATCGCCTGCTGGGCCTCGATGAAGGCGCAGGCGGAGCGCCTTGTCAGTTCGGCTGCGCCGGCAGCAACGATTCCCGTTCGGCGGGCCGGTCGGGTTTCGATGCCACGCTCGGCTATCTCAGAAATTCCCTCCGTGGCACCTTGCGCGTCAAGGCGATCTGACGAGCGACTTGTCAGACATAAGCCCGCGAATTTGTTTTTTCTCCCTTGCTCCCCCGACCGGGCTGGCTAGGATGCGCGCCGACCGAGCCTACAGCGCCGCGCGTCCTTTTGGACGCGCAAACGACGCTGTAGCACTTTGATTTTGCGCATGATCCTTTTCCGTAAATCGCAACCGATTTTCGGGGCCACGCGCAGGGAGAAAAAAATGATGCCATCGGCGCGCTTTGCCGACCTTGAGGGCGCTTCGGTGCTGATCACCGGCGGTGGCTCCGGCATCGGCGCGGCGCTGACCGAGGGTTTTGCCCGCCAGGGGGCAAAGGTCGCCTTCATCGACATCGCCGACGCCCCGAGCCTGGCGCTGGCCGACCGCATCGAAAAGGATCTCGGCCGCCGCCCCCTCTATCTCAAGACCGACATACGCGACGTCGAGGCGCTGCGGGCTTCGGCCGCCAGGGCCGCAGAGGCGCATGGCGACGTCACCGTGCTGGTCAACAATGCAGCACTTGACGATCGCCACGCGGTGGAAGACGTCACCGTGGAGTTCTGGGACAACAACCAGGCGGTCAACCTGCGTCCGCATTTCTTCTCCGCACAGGCGGTCGCGCCTGGCATGAAGCGCGCCGGCGGCGGCTCGATCATCAACTTCACGTCGACGTCGTTCCTGATCAATCACCCCGACATGCCGGCCTATACCGCCGCCAAGGCCGGAATCGTCGGCCTGACCAAGGGGCTTGCCGGCAAGCTCGGCGCCGACGGCATTCGCGTCAATGCGATCGCACCCGGCTGGGTGATCACCGAGCGGCAGAAGCAGCTCTGGGTCACCGAACAGGCGCTCTCCGCCCACGTGGCCAAGCAATGCATCAAGCAGGTGATGCAGCCGGAAGACGTCGTCGGCACGGTGCTGTTCCTGGCGTCGGACGCTTCGCGCATGCTGACCGCGCAGATGCTGATCGTCGACGGGGGCTTCCTGTGAACTCAGCGAGCAACGTGCCTTCTGTGGCCGCCGTCGATTGGGGCACCACCCGTCTCAGGGTCTGGCTGGTCGATGAGGCCGGAAATGTCCTCGCCGAGCGTCGCGGCGACGACGGGCTGATCACCGCGCAGGCGGCCGGGTTTTCGACCATCCTCGAAGGACATCTGGCGGCGATGGGCGCGCCGGAAGCGATGCCCGTGATCATCTGCGGCATGGCCGGCTCGCGCCAGGGCTGGCTGGAGGCGCCCTATGTCAGCGTGCCGGCGCCGATCGGCGCCATCCTTGCCGGTGCTGCGCGCGTTCCCGGCCAGCGCCGCGACATCCGCATCGTGCCGGGCCTTGCCCAGCGCCAGGCCGACGCGCCTGACGTCATGCGCGGCGAGGAAACGCAGCTTGCCGGCGCCGGTTTGCCGGCAACAAGCCGCCATCTCGTCTGCATGCCCGGCACCCACTCCAAATGGGTGCTGGTCGAGGACGGCGCCGTTGCCGGTTTTGGCACCTGGCCGACCGGCGAGCTGTTTTCGGTGCTGGCGGCGCATTCGATCCTGCGCCATTCGCTGGGCGAGCAGCCCAAGCCGGTTGCACCAGGCAACCCGTTTTTCCAGCGCTGGTGCGAGATCGCGCTGGCCGAGGGCGGCGATGTCACATCGAGGCTGTTCTCGATCCGCGCTGCGGGCCTTTTGCAGAACCTGAAACCCGACGATGCCGCTGCTTGCCTGTCCGGCCTGCTGATCGGCGGCGAGATCGCCTCGGCCAGCCGCCGCTATCGAAAAGGCGCGGCGTCAGTCGTGCTGATTGCTTCCGGCGGGCTCGGCGCGCTCTACACTGAGGCGCTCGGTCTTGCCGGACTTGCGGTGAGAGCCGTCGATGCCGACGAGGCGGTGCGTGCCGGCCTCATCGAGGCGGCGCGCAAAAATGGCATGATTGCTGGAAGCGGAGTTGCCGCATGACCGAGACCGCATCGTTTCCGAAGCTCGAGCGCGGGCTTGTCGCTATCCTGCGCGGCCTCAAGCCGGACGAGGCGGTGGCCGTCGGCCGGGCGATCTTCGAGGCCGGCATCGAAGCGATCGAAGTGCCGCTCAATTCGCCGGATCCGTTTGTCTCCATCGCGAGAATTGTTGAGGCGCTGCCGGCGACGGCATTGGTCGGCGCCGGGACTGTGTTGACCGCAGCCGATGTCGACGGACTGAGCAAGGCCGGCGGGCGGCTGCTGGTCAGCCCCAACATCGATGCCGAGGTCATGGGTCGCGCGATGAATTACGGCATGGTGACGATGCCGGGCGTATTCACGCCGACCGAAGCCTTCCAGGCCATCCGGCTCGGCGCCTCGGCGCTGAAATTCTTCCCGGCCAGCGTGCTCGGCGCGGCCGGGATCGCGGCGATGCGCGCCGTTTTGCCGGCTGAGACGCTGGTCGGCGCGGTCGGCGGCGTGTCGGAGAAGGACTTTGCCGGCTACAAGGCGGCCGGTGTCAGCGTCTTCGGCCTCGGCTCCAGCCTGTTCAAGCCTGGTATGAGCGTCGACGAGGTGGCAACGCGGGCGCAGGCCGCAGTCGCGGCCTGGGACGCAGCGTTTGGAGCAGCGCCATGAGCGAAGCCATCGTTTCGGTTTTTTCCGACCATGTCTGTCAACTCGGCGAAGGCCCGAGCTATGACCCCGCCACCGAAACGCTCTACTGGTTCGACATCGTCAACGGCCAGCTTCTGGAAAAGCCCCTGTCCGGCGGTGCCGTCAAAATCCACGAGCTTGGCCAAATGGCCAGCGCGATCGCCGTCGTCGACGACAAAAGACAGTTGATCGCCACCGAAACCGGCCTGCATGTCCGCGACGTGGCGACCGGCAAAATGACGCTGCATACGGCCATCGAGGCCGACAATCCGGCGACGCGCTCGAACGATTCGCGCGTCCATCCCTGCGGCGCCTTTTGGGTCGGCACGATGGGCAAGGGCGAGGCAAAGGCCGCTGGCTCGATCTACTGGTTCTTCAGGGGTGAATTGCGCCGGCTCTATTCAGACATTACGGTGTCGAACTCGATCTGTTTTTCCGAAGATGGAACCGTTGCCCATTACACCGATACCAGCACCGGCCTGTTGATGCGCGTCGGCTGCGATCCGGCGACCGGCCTGCCGGCTGGCGAGCCAAAAATCTTCGTCGATCACCGCAAGGCCAAGGGCTATATCGACGGTTCGGTGCTCGATCGCGACGGTGTCCTGTGGAACGCCTGCTGGGGCGGCAGCGTCGTTGAAGCCTACGGGCCTGACGGCAAGCTCATCCGTTCGGTCGCGATGCCGGTGACGCAGCCGTCCTGCCCGGCCTTTGTCGGCAGGGACGCCGACCGGCTGGCGGTCACCTCCGCCTGGTCGGGCAAGGATGAGAAACAGCGCCTGCTGGACCCGCAAGCCGGCATGACGTTTCTGCTCGACATTCCGGTCAACGGCCGCTTCGAGCCGCGCGTGCTGATTGCCTAGGCTGACGTCGATTTCGCGAAAGCCTGATACATCCGCCATGCGATGGTAGACAGTCGCGCTGCCAGGCCCCGTTCATCGCCAGGAATCGTTGATGCCATGTCAAGCCGCAGGCCGAAGCTGATCCTAGTCTACGAGCCGGAAAACGCCTGCTTCGAGCGGCTGGTTGCTGATGGCCACGTGCCGGGGCGCGCCGCCGAAATCGCCTCCTATCTGGCGCAATCGACCGACATCGCCCCTGAGTTCGACGCGCTGGCCGCAGCCTGCCAGACGCGCGGCCTGTCCTTCGCGCCGGTGGCGCTCGACGATGCCGCAAATCTGCTTGCCGGTGAGGATCCGAAGACGACGCTGGTGTGGACGCTGACCGACGGCATCGCCTATTTCCGTGGCGGTGCGGCGCCGGCGCTGGCAAGGCTGAACGGCCTGAAGCTGCTCGGCGCCGATGATGCGCTGTTTGCGCTCTGCCAGGACAAGTTCCGCTCCGGCGCCGTGCTCGGTGCACTCGGCCTGCCGGTGCCGCAATCCGGTTTGGCACGCGACGGACGCTGGCTTGTCGAGCCACCGGCTTCGTCAGCCGGCTGGTTCGTCAAGCCGAGCCGGCTCGGCGCCAAGATTGGCATCTGGCCGGATTCGCGCAGCAGAGATCTCGGCCACGCGCTTGAGCTTAGCCGGCGCGTCTTCGCTGCCTATCGCGACGATGTCGTCGTGCAGCCCTACGTCACCGGGCGCAATGCGCGCGCCAGTTTTCTCGGTCTGAAGCCGGACACCGGCGTCGAAGCGCTCGGCATCGTCTTTGTCGAGTCGGGAAGTGATTTCCAGACAATGGAAGACAGCCTGGCGCTCTACGGCGACACCGGCGAGGCTGCCAGGGCGGCGGGAACATATGCCGAGCCGGTGCTGCTGCCGGTTGCCGCCAGCCAGCCGCGAGCCGATGCAAGGATCCGACGGATCGCGCAAAGCCTGATCGCCGGGCTTGGCCTGCGGGATGTGTTTTCCGTCGATTTCCGGATCGAAACCGACGATAGCATCCACCTCATCGAGTTCGAGGTCTGCCCGGGCCTGCCTTGCTTCGATTTCCGCGCCTATTGCCGCACGCAATGGCAGATGGGCCTCGCCGATGCGATGGCCGCGACCGCCGCGAGCCGTTTTTTCGCCTCGCCCACGAAATGAGCAGCGCCCGCGTACGCAGCCGCGCCGACGGGCCAGGACCGTGCCTCGACAAACGGCTTGCGTTCCGACATTTCACTTAATAGGGTGTTAAGTGAAGGAGGCACTCGGTGAAAGTCGACCCTGCGACATTCCCGGAGGTAGCCGCGTTGGCGACGACGGAAGCCGGCAAGGCCAAGCATGTCGGCGGCCGGATCAAGGCCATTCGCATGGCCCGACGCATTTCGCTTCGCCAGCTGGCTGACATGGTCGGCACGACGGCGAGCTTCATCAGCCAGCTCGAGCGCAATCTGAGCGGCGCCAGTGCCAGCACCCTGATGCGGATCGCGGCAGCCCTGGATCTCGGCATCAACGAGCTGTTCGAGCAGACTGAAGGTGGGTTCCACAAGGTGCTTACCAGAGCCCACCGCCCCCTGCTGCCGATCAGCCACGGTTGCCGAAAGACGCTGCTGTCGCGTCGGCCGATCCATGAATTCGAGGTTTATTCGGGGGACTTCGACGTCGGCGGCTCGACCGGCGACGAAGCTTACACGCATGGCGGCAAGCACGAGATGTTCGTCGTCCTGAAGGGCACTGTCGAGCTGACGCTGGCAGACGAGCGCTTCGTCATGAACGAAGGCGACAGCATCGAATACGCCACCTCGACGCCGCATCGTACAGAGAATGTCGGCAAGAAGCCGGCGCAGGTGCTCTGGATCATCGCGCCCCCGACCAGTGGCGCGGCGGAACTCAATCGATACACGCCCGGACAAGGCTCGCAGCCGGACGGACCGAACTAATGCGGGCGCACATAAATGGGAGATTAGACATGAAGACCAGGATCGGACAGGCGGCCGCGCTCGGGCTGCTGATGATCACCACAGCAGCGCTTGCGCAGAGCAAGCCGGTGGCGGGCGAGGTGGCAGAGGGCTCGCTGAAGGGCAAGACGCTCACCTTCGTCTCGTATGGGGGCATTTATCAGGATGGTCAGATCGCCGCGCTGAAAGAGTTCGTCGACAAGTCAGGCGTGACGCTGCTCAGCGACGGGCCAACCGAGATCTCGAAATTGCAGGCGCAGGTCGAGTCCGGCAATGTCACCTGGGACGTTGTCGATACCGGCGATTTCCCGCCCTACGTCTATTGCGGCAAGCTGTTCCAGAAGCTGGACTTCTCAAAGATCGATACGTCCAACATTCCGGAGGGCCAGATCAGCGAATGCAGCGTGCCGGCCATGAACTATGGCGTGGTGCTGATGTACAACACCGAAAAGTACAAGGATGACCCGCCCAAGAGCTGGAAGGATTTCTTCGACATCGAGAAATTCCCGGGCTCGCGCGCCCTGGACGGCAGCGGCGATCTGTCCGGCGGCATGATCGAGCAGGCGCTGCTCGCCGCCGGCGGGTCGGTCGAAAACATGACGGTTGCCGATATCGACAAGGCTATCGAGAAGGTGAAATCGCTCGGCCCGGACACGATCTTCTGGAAGACCGGCGCCGATTCCCAGCAGCTCGCCGAATCCGGCGAAGCCGACATGATCGCGATGTGGACCGGACGTGCCATGACCGCGGTGAAGAACGGCGCGAAGTACACGCCGGCGTGGCAGGACTGGCTGGTGGTGATGGACCAGATGACCATTCCGATGGGCGTCAAGGACCCCGACGCGGCGCATGCGCTGATCAACGCCTATCTCGGCAAGAGCGCGCAGGAGACGCTTGCAAAAACCACGTCGTATACCCCGATCCACAAGGACGCGAAGCCCGAAGTGGACGAGATCACCGCGGCGTTCATGACCAACACGCCGGACAAGCTGAAGCTTGGCTATCAGCAGAACATCAAGTTCTGGGTGGAGAACTTCGAGGTGGCGAACGAAAAGTGGAACGGGTTGATGGCCGGCAACTAGGTCCGCCGCCGTGGCAACGAGAGCAATCGACAGCCGGGACACTGTTCCGGCTGTCACGGCAGACGGCCGGCGGCGCAGGTTTCGTGGACAGGCTTTCTGGCTCGTCGCGCCGGCGCTGCTGCTGCTCGTCATCTGCCTGGGCCTGCCGCTCGCCATCGTGACCTTGCGCAGCTTTTCCGAGCCGCAATGGGGATGGCAGAACTATGCCTGGTTCTTCGGCACACCGGTCAATCTGACGGTGCTTCAGCGGACCTTCGCGATCTCCGCCTGGGTGACATTGGTATGTCTCATCGCCGGCTATCCCTATGCCTATGTGATGACCGCGGTCGGACCCAGGATGCGGCTCGTCCTCATTCTGTGCGTGCTGGTGCCATTCTGGGTGAGCGGCGTGGTGCGCACTCTGGCATGGGTCATCCTGCTGCAGGATTCCGGCGTGATCAACTCCGTCATCAGGGCTGTCGGCCCTAGCCCGGTCAAGCTGATCCGCACGCAGACAGGCGTGGTGATCGGCATGGCGCAGGTGCTGTTGCCGTTCATGATCCTGCCGCTCTATTCGGTGATGAAGACGATCGACCTGCGGCTCATGCAGGCGGCACGGAGCCTCGGCGCGAGCCCGGCGCGCGCCTTTGCCCAGGTCTATCTGCCGCTCTCGCTTCCGGGCGTCTACGCGGGCGCCATCATCGTCTTCATTCTTGCACTCTGCTTCTACATCACCCCGGCGCTGCTCGGTGGTCCGCGATCGACCATGCTCTCGACCCTGATCCAGAACCAGGTGCTCAGCCTGCTCAACTGGGGTCGCGGCGGTGCGATGGGTGTGGTGCTGTTGATCGCCACCTTCGTCCTGCTCGCGCTCGCAGCGCCGCTGTCGCGTCAACCGCACAAGACGGGCTCGAGGCGCTGATGAAACAGCCCGGGCGAATCCTGCTCGGTCTGTACTGCCTGCTGGTAGCGGTCTGGCTGGTCGCACCGACAATCGTTGTCGTGCCGATGTCGTTCAACGACAAGAAGTCGCTGGCCTTTCCGCCATCCGGCTTTTCCTGGCAGTGGTACCAGAACTTTTTCACCAACCCCGAATGGTCGGCGAGCCTGGTCGGCTCGCTCAAGGTTGCCGTCGTCACGGCGCTGTTCGCCACCGTCATCGGCACGCTGGCGGCATTCGGCCTCGATCGCATGAAAAGTCGGGTCAGCGGCGTGCTGCGCGCGCTGCTGATCACGCCAATGGTCGTGCCGGGGGTGGTGCTCGCCGTCGGAATCTACGCGGTCTATCTCGATACGCGGTTGGTCGGCACCATGACCGGCTTCGTGCTGGCCCACACGATGCTCGCCGTTCCTTTCGTCATCATCGCCGTCTCCGCCAGCCTGGAAGTCTTCGACAAACGGCTGGAGACTGCTGCGGCCAGCCTCGGCGCGACCCGGCTGACGGCGTTCAGGACGGTGACCTTGCCGCTGATCGCGCCGGGCATCCTGTCGGGGCTGCTGTTTGCGTTCGTGACCTCATTCGACGAGATCATTGTCGCGCTGTTCATCACCAGCCCGTATCTGAAGACACTGCCGGTGCAGATATTCTCGAGCATCACCCGGGACGCCGACCCCACCGTTGCGGCAGTGGGCACGCTGCTCTTCATCGTGACGTCGCTGGTGATCGGGGCCGGGCTGCTGATCGGCTCGAGACAGGGAAAAAATTGACATGGCCTCACCATCGACCCGCGGCGCAGCCATAGACCTCAAATCCGTCAGCAAGCACTATGGCAGCTTCATCGCCCTCGACAAGGTTTCGCTGCGCATCGAGCCGGGGGAGTTCATGACGCTGCTCGGACCCAGCGGTTCGGGCAAGACGACCACGCTCAACGTCATCGCCGGCTTCACCGAGGTCAGCTCGGGTTCACTTGATGTCGGCGGCAAAAGCGTCATCGGCGTACCGGCGCACAAACGCAATATCGGCGTCGTCTTCCAGCACTACGCGCTGTTCCCGCATATGACGGTGAGCAGGAACGTCGCATATCCGCTGACCCTGCGCGGCATCGCCAATCCCGATCGCGCGGCCCGGGTGCGCAAGGCGCTGGACATGGTGAGGATGGCCGATTTCGGCCACCGCTTCCCCAGCGAGCTCTCCGGCGGACAGCAGCAGCGCGTCGCGCTGGCGCGTGCCATCGTATTCGACCCGCCGCTGCTCTTGATGGACGAGCCGCTCGGCGCACTCGACAAGAAGCTGCGTGAATGGCTGCAGCTCGAGATCAAACGGATCCACCGCGAACTGGGCACCACCTTCGTCTACGTCACGCACGATCAGGAGGAGGCCCTGGTCCTCTCGGACCGCATCGCCGTGTTCAACCAGGGACGCATCGAGCAGATCGGCACCGGTCGCCAACTCTACGACGAGCCCGAGACGTTGTTCGTCGGAAAGTTCGTCGGCGACTCGACGATACTGCGTGGTGCAGCCTCCACCTCCGGCAACGAGACCGCCATCGACGTAGCCGGACGGAAAGTGGCCGCCGCCAAACGCCTTGCCGACGGCGCCAAGCCGGTGATGCTGCTGCGGCCGGAGAAGCTGAGCCTCGCCAGGCGGGGAAAGGGCGGACAAGATCGAAACACCCTGCCCGGGCGCATCGGCGAGGCCATCTATCTCGGATCTGGCTCCAAATACGAGGTCGTGCTGGCCGACACCTCGAAGGCGATCGTGCGCTCGACGCTGGAGGCCGAGACCTTCGCCATCGGCGACGAGGTCGACCTCGTATTCGCGGGCAACGACGTGAAGCTGCTGGCCGACGACGAGAATGCCGATTTCACGCTGACCTAAAATCCTGTCTGGGAAAAATCGCGACAATGGACGTGAAGAAGAACGGCGACGTTTCATTCTGGTATGCCGACATCGGCGGCGTGCCCGGCTATCGGCCGCCGCTGCAGGGCGATATCGTGGCCGACGTCTGTATCGTCGGGGCCGGCTACACCGGCCTTTGGACCGCCTATTATCTGAAGCAGGCAGCCCCGCATCTCAATATTGTCGTCATCGAGAAGGAGTTCGCCGGCTTCGGTGCTTCGGGGCGCAATGGCGGCTGGCTGTCCGGCGGCTTCTCATGGTCGCGCGAAAAATATGAGGAGGCAACCTCGCGCGCTGCAGTCATCGCCATGCAGGCGGCAATGACGGGCACGGTGAACGAGGTCATATCGGTTGCGGAAGCTGAAGGCATCGACGCCGACATTCGTCGCACCGACGAACTGCTGGTCGCAACCAACGAGGCGCAGGAGCAGCGCGCCAAGGCGATGTATGCCCATGCCAGATCCTGGGCGCTGACCGACGAGCGCGTCGGGTATATCGATGCAGCCGAGATGCGTCGGCGCATAGCGGTACACAACGCCCGCGGCGCCTTCGTCATCAAGAAGGTTGCGCGGATTCAGCCGGCAAAGCTGGTGCAGGGGCTCGCCAGGGCAGTGGAGCGGCTCGGCGTCCCGATCTACGAACAGACGACCGTGCTGTCGATCGAGAGCGGCAAGGTCGCAACCAACCGGGGCGTGGTGCGGGCCGAAAAGATCGTGCGGGCGACCGAGGGTTTTACCGCGGGAATCGCCGGCCACGAAAGACTGTGGTTGGCGCTCAACAGCGCCATCGTGGTCACCGAGCCGCTTTCCGACAAGCTGTGGAGCGAAATCGGCTGGGATGGCTACGAGGTGCTCGGCGACGCCGCGCACACTTACTGCTACGCCCAGCGCACCCGGGAAGGACGCATTGCCATGGGCGGGCGCGGGGTGCCCTATCGGTTCGGCTCGAAGACCGACGTTCGAGGCGTCACCCAGCAGGCGACGATCGACAAGCTGCATAAAATCCTGACGACGCTTCTGCCGCAGACCAAGGGGCTCAAGCTCGACCACGCGTGGTGTGGAACGCTGGGCGTGCCGCGCGACTGGTGCACGACGGTGGGCTTTGACAGGCACACCGGAATAGGCTGGGCCGGCGGTTATGTCGGCCTCGGCGTTTCCACCTCGAACCTCTCGGGGCGCACTCTGCGCGATCTGCTGCTGGGCAACGACACCGAGTTGACGCGGCTTCCCTGGGTCAATCGAACCGTGCGCAAGTGGGAGCCAGAGCCGCTGCGCTGGCTTGGCGTCCATTCGATGTATCAGCTCTATCGAATTGCCGACGAGCGGGAAGCAAAGGGGCTGCCGCGCACGTCGCGGCTGGCCGCCCTGGCCGATCGCATCACCGGGCACTGAACCGCATCACTTCAGGGATTTAGCAATGATCGACTTCAAGACCTTCGCCCACCTGGCGCATATCGACCTCGGTGAGCCCCAGCCGAAGCCCACCTCGCTGGAAGGCGATCAGATGGAAGCAGCCAACACGCTTTGGACTTCGGAGGATGGCAAGATCGAAGTCGGTGTCTGGGAATGTTCGCAAGGCCGGTTCACCGCGCGCCGTGACACGAATTCCGAGATTTGCCACATCGTGTCCGGCCGCGTGACGCTGCACGGTCCTGGTGGCGCAGCTAAAGATGTCGGACCCGGCGAATTGCTCGTCCTGCCGCTTGGCTGGGAGGGCGAATGGACCATCCATGAGAAAACGCGCAAGCTTTACATCCTGCATGCGGTTTGATGCGGTCTTAGGTAGCAGTTACACCTAAAAATTGGCTGATGGATGGGAAGGGGCTCGATTCGGTTCCGGCTCCGTTCCGTTACCCATGATTCGCGAGTCAAGCAAAATCTGGGGCTTCCCTCCACAAAAATTCCCCATGTGTGGGTCTTTTTAATGGATGGGGAGCTTGTGGACTCAGCAAAACTTTGGCATATGAGCGTCATCAAAACCAAAGGCGCCCATGCCATGGACTTTAAGAAGGCTCTCCAAGACGAGATTTCCGGCCTTGAGGCTTCGCTGAAGGCGCAGCCAGATCCCAGGCTTGTGAAGCTGCACGAGCTTCGCCGTGTCCTTGCCATTTATAACGGCGAGGCACCTGCCACGGCATCCCCGTCGGCATCTCGCCCCTCCAAGGAAGACGAAGACAGGCCTGCCCGGCGCGGGCGTTCGCCCGACCCGATGAGGCAGGCCGCAATCGATGAAGCTCGTGAAATCCTGTCTTCGGCGCTGGGTCCCATGAAGACAGGTGAAATTTACAAGAGGCTGGAGAGGCGAGGCGTCACGCTCGGCGGCAATTTGCCGGCGAACAATCTTTCTGCCCTTCTGTATCATCATCCCGACTTTGTCTCCCATGGGCGCATGGGCTGGACGCTGAAACCTTCCGGAGACGAGGTACCGCCGGAGAACGAAAAACCCGCTGACGATAGTTCCGGTCAGGAGCCGTCAGCGGGTTTGTCCGATCAACCCGAAGCGCAAGGCCGTGAAGCCGGTCCGGGAGGTGGTACATGATAATAGCAGCCTAGGCTCCTATTAACCCGACCCGCATTAGCGCGGGTCGGCCTTCAATGGGGGCGGCTAAAGGCCGGGCCAGAGGCTCGTTTGCATGGGTCCTCTCTGGGGTTCGACTCCCCCCGCCTCCACCGAAGGTGCTTCGCAGTTTGTAGCAAATCCTGCGGAATCCGTCAAACCGGGCTAGCCTACTTGGCTGGCCCGGTTATCCCGTTTTCCGTGAAAGTGACGCCGCGAGATTCCAGCGCTGCCCCGCAAGACATTCATATTGTTGCCAATAGGCACGCGCCGTCCCTTTTCAAAATCTCGCATTGTCGAGAGCCAAACGCCGCCAGCGACGAGGAAGCACACAACGCCTTTCAATGCGTCCGTCGGGCTGAGCCTGCCGGCAAGCCGATCTGCCCCTACTGCGGTAGCCACATTTGCTACACGTTCAAGGCTCGCCGCATCTTCAAGTGCAAAGCTTGCCAGACCCAGTTTTCTGTCACCTCCGGCACTATCTTCGCCAATCGCAAGCTCCCCATCCGCGATTACCTCATCGCCATTTTCGTCAACGGCGCGAAGGGGCTATGCCGCGCTGCAATTGAGCCGTGACCTTGACGTTCAATATAAGACGGCCTTCGTTTTAAGCCACAAGCTTCGTGAAGCCATCGCCATGGAACAGAACCGCGGCGACCAACTTTCGGGCCACGTGGAAGTGGATGGTGCCTATTTTGGCGGGCATATTCGCCCCGCCAATCATAAGGACGACCGCATCGACCGCCGTCTTGCCATGCACCAGACTGGCAAAAGGCGGGTTGTTGTGGCGATGCGTGAGCGGGCCGAACGCACGTCAACCAACGTGTTCAACTCCGAAGCCCAATCGGTCGCGCATGTCGCCAGAAGCGTTCACCCGGCCGCCACGCTTTAATCGCCGATTTCAAATGTCTGGGCCGGTTACTGGCAGCGCTCAGCAGCCAAATGGGAGAATGTAATGTCGCAATCACATGTGCTGAGCGGGCTCATGCTTGGGATAAGACCACGCACGCCACGGCGGTGGCCGCTGAACTAGACCCCTTCGACCAGCACGATCTCGCCGTCGGCTACTTTCTGCCGGATCGCCACGGCGCGTTGATACTCCGGCGAGTGATAGCAATCGTGCGCCGCAGCCAATGACGGAAACTCGATGATCACGTTGCGGTCGCGGCCCGGCCCTTCTGCTTTTTCATGCGCACCGCCTCGTGCCAGGAAAACCGCGCCGAAACGATCGAAAGCCGGTTTGGCGGCAGTGACATAGTCCTTGTAGCCTTCCGCATCGCGCACATCGACGCGGGCGATCCAGTATCCCTTCGGCATGCTTGTTCTCCGAATTGTTAGGCCGAGCGCATTTCGTCAAGAATTGCTTCCGCGACCGCTCGCCTGTCGGCGGCGCTGACGATCGGCCGGCCGACGACGAGATGGCTGGAGCCGTTGCGGATCGCCTGCGCCGGCGTGACGACGCGTTTCTGGTCGCCATGGTCGCTGCCCTTGGGCCGTATCCCCGGCGTGACGACGGCCATGTTGGGGCCGACGATCCGGCGCACCGCTTCCGCTTCCTCGGCCGAGCAGACGATGCCGCCCATGCCGGCATGCAGCGCCTGCTCGGAGCGCCTCAGCACCAGCGTATGCGGGTCATGCTCATAACCGGCGTCGATCACGTCCTGCTCGTCCATCGAGGTCAGCACGGTGACGCCAAGCAGGCAGAGATCGCTGCCCCTGGCGGCCGCGACCGCTGCCTTCATCGTCTTCGGATAGGCGTGCAGCGTCAGCATGGTCATGCCCATCCTGGCAATGGCCTCGACGCCCTTGGCTACCGTGTTGTCGATGTCGAGCAGCTTCATGTCGAGGAAGATCCTGGTGCCGCCGCTGGCGAGCTCGCGGGCGAAGTCGAGGCCGCCGGCGAAGGCGAGCTGATAGCCGATCTTGTAGAAGGAGACGACCCCGTCGAGCTCGCGCACCACCGTCTCGGCGTCCTTCAGCGTCGGCACGTCGAGGCCGACGATCAGCCTGTCTTGCATGGTGCTGGCGCGCTCCCGGATCACGCCTCGATCCGCGTCGACAGCAGGCGCGAGGTTTCGATCAGCGTGCGGCATAGGTGCTCCATCGATCTGTGCAGTCGCTCGTCCCTGAAATTCCCGTCCTCGTCGAAGGCGTTGCCGCCCTCCGGGACAGAGCACTCCGGCGTCACCACCTCCATCTGGCAGCGCACCAGCACGGCGCGCAGATGGTTGATGCAGCGTACCCCGGCGAAATGTCCTTTGGAAGACGAACAAAGGCCGGCGGGCTTGCCGGTGAACGGCCTGAACGACCGCCCGCCATCCGTGCGCACCCGGCTCACCCAGTCGATGGTATTCTTGAGCAGCGGCGGGATCGAGCCGTTATATTCGGGCGTCGCGATCAGCAACCCGTCATGGGCGACGATTTGCCGGGCAAGCCTGATGGCGTTCTCGGGAATGCCTTTCTCCTTTTCCAGATCCTCGTCGAGGATCGGCAGCGGATAGTCGGCAAGCGAGATGCGGGTCACCTCGGCGCCCTGCAGGGCGAGTTCCTTCTGCGCCACATCGGCGGTCCTGCCGCTGTAGGCGCCAGAGCGAATCGAACCGGCGAAGACGAGAATTTTCGCGATCACTGCCATCGGCCCCCTTGTTCCCGGACAGGTACAGCCAGGGATCTGTCAAATCAACGCCAACTTCGTCATCCCTGGGCGGAGCAGGAGCGAAGCTCCGTCGCGGAGACCCTGGGATCCATTCCGCGACCTTGGCCGCGGAGTGCCGCGGAGCAGACTTCTGTACCGCTGCGGTGCTCAGATGTCCCGGCATGGATTCTCGGGTCTGGGCTGCGTCGCTACGCTCCCGTGGATGACGAAGTGACGCGCGTTTCCACTAGTCGCCGAACGGCTTTGCGCGGAGAAGCTAATGCGCCCCGCGCCGGTAGATCCAAAGCTGCGTTGGCGGGATGTTGCGGATGACGAAATGGAAATGCTCGACCGTGTAGTCGCCGCGGCCGGGCGGGATCGGCGACAGCGGGCCGTAGGTCAGCTGCACGACCGGGCGGCCTGTCGGGATGCGGTCGAGAAGGCTTTCGACGTAGGCGACGCGCTGTTCGACCGGGAAATTGAGCAATGGCACGCCGGAGATGACCGAATCGAAGGTCAGGCCGCTCTTGTCGCCGAGCGTCGCATCGAGATTGAAGGCATCGCCCTCGATGACGTTGACGCCGGGATAGAGCTGGCGCAGATGACGCACGAAATCGGGGGAGTATTCGACTGCGTAGAGATTTTCAGGCTTTACGCCGTGGGCGAGGATGGCTCGGGTGATGACGCCGGTGCCGGGCCCGACTTCGAGCACCGGCAGGCCCGACATCGGGTTGATGACGGAGGCCATCTTGCGGGCCGTGATGGAACTGGTCGGCACGATCGAACCGACCGCCTTCGGCTTGTCGATCCAGCCCTTGAAGAACTTCAGTTCGTCGTCGAACTTCTCTGCCAGCGTCTTTCGCAGTCCGGGACCATGTGCCATGCAAGTTCTCCTAACGGTCCCCCGAGTGGCTACTTAGCAGCTACGGGCCTCAAGGCAAGGCGGACGCCGGTATAAGGTGTTGATGACGCTAGGGGAGCTTCCGCTCGGGTGAATTCTACACCCGATCGGCGAGAGTCGCCATCAGCGCTCGCCGAAGGTTTCGAAAAAGTCCTTCATGCGGGCGAAAAAGCCGCTCGACTGCGGCGAATTATCCTTCGAGGAAAGCTGCTCGAACTCCTCCAGCAGCTCGCGCTGGCGGCGGGACAGGTTCTGCGGCGTCTCGACCGCGGTCTGGATGTAGAGATCGCCGACATTGTGCTGGCGCAGCACCGGCATGCCCTTGCCCTTGAGGCGGAACTGGCGGCCGTTCTGGGTGCCTTCCGGCACCTTGACCTTCGTCTGGGTGCCGTCCAGCGTCGTCACCTCGAAGGAACCGCCAAGGGCAGCCGTCGTCATTGAGATCGGCACCTTGCAGTAGAGATCGGCGCCGTCGCGCTGGAAGAATTCGTGCGGCTTGACCGCCAGGAAAATATAGAGATCGCCCGACGGGCCGCCGCGCAGGCCGGCCTCGCCCTCATTGGCGAGGCGGATGCGGGTGCCGTCCTCAATGCCGGCCGGGATGTTGACCGACAGCGAGCGCTCCTCGGTGACGCGGCCCTGGCCGGCGCATTTCGCGCATGGCTCCTTGATGGTCTGGCCACGTCCCTGGCATTGCGGGCAGGTGCGCTCGATCGAGAAGAAGCCTTGCGTGGCGCGCACCTTGCCGTGGCCGTTGCACATCGAGCAGGTGACGGGCTGGGTGCCGGGCTTGGCGCCGCTGCCGGAGCATTCCATGCAGGAGATCGAGGCCGGCACGTGGATCTGCGCCGTCTTGCCGGCAAACGCCTCCTCCAGCGTGATTTCCATATTGTAGCGCAGGTCTGCACCGCGCTCGCGTCCGCCTGACGAGCGGCGCTGGCGCCCGCCCATCATGTCGCCGAAAATATCCTCGAAGATGTCGGCGAAACCGCCGGCGCCGAAGCCGTGTGCGCCGCCGTTCATGCCGCCCTGTTCGAAGGCGGCGTGGCCGAAACGGTCGTAGGCCGCCCGCTTCTGCGGATCCTTCAACGTCTCGTAGGCTTCGTTGATTTCCTTGAATTTGTGCTCGCAGGCATGATCGCCGGGATTGCGATCGGGGTGGAACTGCATGGCCAGCTTGCGAAAAGCGCTCTTGAGCTCCTTCTCGTCGGCCCCCTTTTGCACGCCCAGCGTTTCGTAGAAATCAGCTTTCATCTTTTCCCGCAGTCCGGATATTCAACGTCTTGAAGCACTTTGCGTCGTTCGCCGGCACGCTGTTCCGATTTAGGTGCGATGGAGCCGAGATGCCAGTGTTGACACGGGCTTGCCCGCATTTTTTCGATCAGGCGCGCACTTTTTCGGCCAGAGTGGCAAAAAAGCCCGGCTTTGCGCCGGGCATTACTACGTCGCTGCGCGTCCTGTTGGACACGCAACGACGCTATAGCACTTTGATTTTTTCGCATGATCCTTTCCGGAAATCGATTCCGATTTCGGGGTCATGCGCCTAAACCTGCCGGCAGGCCGCTTAGGCCGACTTCTTCTTGTCGTCGTCCTCGTTGATTTCCTCGAAGTCGGCATCGACCACGTCGCTGTCCTTGGCCGCGTCCGCCTTGGCGTCAGCTTCCGCGGCTTCCTTCTGCGAAGCCTCGTACATGGCCTGGCCGAGCTTCATCGAGGTTTCGGCGAGCGCCTGCGTCTTGGCTTCGATCTCGGCCGCGTCGTCGCCTTCGGCAGCGGTCTTAAGCGCCGCGATCGCATCGGCGATCGCCGTGCGGTCGGCCTCGGAAACCTTCTCGCCATACTCCTTCAGCGACTTTTCCGAGGAATGCACCAGCGCCTCGGCCTGGTTGCGGGCCTCGACCAACGCGCGCCGCTTCTTGTCGGCCTCGGCATTGGCTTCGGCGTCCTTCACCATCTTCTCGATGTCGGCGTCCGAAAGGCCGCCAGACGCCTGGATGCGGATCTGGTGCTCCTTGCCGGTGCCCTTGTCCTTGGCCGAGACGTTGACGATGCCGTTGGCGTCGATGTCGAAAGTGACCTCGATCTGCGGCACGCCACGCGGCGCCGGCGGAATGCCGACCAGGTCGAACTGGCCGAGCGCCTTGTTGTCGGCGGCCATTTCACGCTCGCCCTGGAAGACGCGGATGGTCACGGCCGATTGTGAATCCTCGGCAGTCGAGAACACCTGGCTCTTCTTGGTCGGGATCGTCGTGTTGCGCTCGATCAGCCGCGTGAACACACCACCCAGCGTCTCGATGCCGAGCGACAGCGGCGTCACGTCAAGCAACAGCACGTCCTTGACGTCGCCCTGCAGCACGCCGGCCTGGATGGCGGCGCCCAATGCGACGACCTCATCCGGATTGACGCCCTTGTGCGGCTCCTTGCCGAAGAACTGCTTCACGATCTCCTGGATCTTGGGCATGCGGGTCATGCCGCCGACCAGGACGACCTCGTCGATTTCGCCGGCCTTCAGGCCGGCATCCTTGAGCGCCGCCTTGCAGGGTTCGATCGTGCGCTGGACGAGATCCTCGACCAGGCTCTCGAACTTCGCCCGCGTCAGCTTCAGCGTCAGGTGCTTGGGGCCGGTGGCATCGGCGGTGATGAAGGGCAGGTTGATCTCGGTCTGCGTCGTCGACGACAGCTCGATCTTGGCCTTTTCGGCCGCTTCCTTGAGGCGCTGAAGCGCGAGCTTGTCGCTGCGCAGGTCGATGCCCTGTTCCTTCTTGAACTCGGCCGCCAGATATTCGACCAGACGCATGTCGAAATCCTCGCCGCCGAGGAAGGTGTCGCCATTGGTCGACTTCACCTCGAACACGCCGTCGCCGATTTCGAGCACCGAAATGTCGAACGTGCCGCCGCCAAGGTCATAGACGGCAATGGTCTTGCCTTCCTTCTTGTCGAGGCCGTAGGCAAGTGCGGCCGCGGTCGGCTCGTTGATGATGCGCAGCACTTCAAGGCCGGCGATCTTGCCGGCATCCTTGGTTGCCTGGCGCTGGGCGTCGTTGAAATAGGCCGGAACGGTGATGACCGCCTTCTCGACCTTCTCGCCGAGATAGGCTTCCGCCGTTTCCTTCATCTTCTGCAGGATCATTGCCGAGATCTGGCTGGGCGACTGCTTCTTGCCGCCGGCCTCGACCCAGGCGTCGCCATTGTCGCCCTTGACGATCTGGTAGGGGACAAGCTTCTTGTCCTTTTCCGTAACCGGATCGTCATAGCGGCGGCCGATCAGGCGCTTGACCGCGAAGATGGTGTTTTCAGGATTGGTGACCGCCTGGCGCTTGGCCGGCTGGCCGACGAGGCGCTCGCCGTCGCTGTTGATGGCGACGATGGATGGGGTCGTGCGCGCGCCTTCCGCATTCTCGATGACCTTCGATTCCTTGCCGTCCATGATGGCGACGCAGGAGTTGGTGGTCCCCAGATCGATACCGATTACTTTTGCCATTTTTCTAATCTCTCCGCTAAGCAGGCTCTCAGGACCCGTACAGGCGTTCCGACGAAAGCCCCTGTTCACAAGAAATTCCGCTTCGGCAACCGGCATTCCGGCGCCGAACGGCTTGGCGCGTATATAAGAACAGGCTGCGCGGCGCGCAAGCATTCTGCGCAAGGCATCCAACACATCCTTTTCTCGGCCCGGCCAGGGTTCTCCGGCCCATGAACCTTTCCGCGTCGGTTCGCGACTGACACCCAGATGCGCTGCGTGGTGCGGCCCTGGAAAGGAAAGGCCATGACTGGAAATCCAGTCTCAGCGCGACCACCGCTTTCGGGGTGGGGTCGCTATGCCAGGCGTTCCGCTGGTTCCGTTGACCATGCGTAAGAGCCGGCATATCGTGATTTCGAGGAAAGCAGACAAATTCGATCAGGGAAAACGTGCCGGAACGTCGCGCCTTGCCCTGGTTTGCGCGGAAACACCGGATGTTTCTCCCGTCGCCCGCGGGGGGAATTCCATGTCTTGCGACCACGGCGCGTTCGTACGCTCTCGTGCTGGCGGTTTGCGCCGTGCGATGCAAACAGCCAGCGGCTTTCCGGCGTTGGCGCTCGCCACCATCCTGTGGCTTGGCGGTGCCGTGCAGGCGCAGGAAACGCAGATCATCTATCCAGGCTCGATGGCGGTGACCGGATTTTCCGGTACCGTCATTCGTGATCCTGAGGAGGGCCTGCCGCCCAGCGTCGACCCGGTCGACGAGACCTTTATCGACACGACGCGCGCAACCTTGCGCGTCTTTGACGTTTCAAGGCTGGGCGGGCGGGCCTCCGGCCAACTCGTCTTCACGCCGCCGCCCTTCGAAGTGACGGCCGGGCAGATCGGCCAGGTGTTCGGCATCACCTATGACGACGGGGTACGCGACGGTGCTCCCTCGGGCATTGCGAACCTCTATGCCGGCGCCACCTCGCTGCATGGCGTCCGCATCGTCACGTCAGACGAAGATGCGGACGGTCGTCCCGAGCGGCAGCGTCGCGGTGCTGCCGGCGCCACCTTCATGGACGGCCAGTTCGGCACCGAGAACGGTGGCGGACCGGGCACGATCTGGAAGATCGACGGCATCACCGGCCAGGCCAGCAAATTCGCCGACCTCGAAACCAACAGCGGCCCTGGCATCGGCGACGTCACCTTCGACACTATCCGCCGCCAGTTCTTCGCCAGCGACCTCGACACCGGTCTCATCCACCGCATCGACGCCAACGGCACGCCGGTCGACAGGTTCGACCATGGCGTTGCCGGACGCCCGGCGCACGGGCTGGCCCCGCTTGCCGACGATGGCTTGGTGATGGACATCGAGGATGCTGCCTTCGACAGCGAGGACCCCGACAGCTGGGGTTATACGCAGGATGAGCGTCGCGTCTGGTCCGTCGCCTATCACGGCGGCCGCCTCTATTATTCCGTCGCTGAAAAGGCCGAGCTCTGGTCGGTGGGCGTTGCCCGCGACGGCAGCTTTGCTGGCGACCCGCGCTGGGAATTGACGGTCAAGGCCGACAACGGCCACGCCGTCACCGACATCGCTTTCGACATCAGCGGCTTCATGTACTTGGCCCAGCGCGGCCCGGTGGATAACCGCTACGACTACAGCCGGTTCGCCGATACCGGCACGGGTGAGGTCTTCCGCTACGGGCGCGAAAACCCGGACGATCCGGCGACGGAATCAATCTGGGTGGAAATGCCGCAGGACTATGCGGTCGGCTTCCCGCAAGACAACCGGCAGTCGGCTGGCGGCCTCGACCTGCAATATGGCTATGACGCCGACGGCAATCTCGACGCGAGCATCTGCACCGAGACGCTGGTCAAGACCGCAGACAAGTTGCGCGACAACCCCGCGCTTGCCGAACGGCTTGCCGGCGGCGGGCCGCTCGCCGTGCACGGTGTGCAGATCACGCCGACGGCGCTGGTCAAGCCGGCCAACGTGCCGCCTTTCGGCGCGTGGTTCGTCGACTTTGACGGCTATTTCGAAGACCCCGAGGTAGAAGGCCCTGAGGCAGAAGGGCATGTCGGCGACGTCGAAGTCTGGCATCCCTGCGAAGGCCGTGCCGGCTACAATGAGCAGATACCGGGCGGCGGTTACCTGCCGCCTTTCTATCCGCCTGATTTTCCGCGGCCCGGCGGCGTGCCTCCTTGCCTCGACAACGACCGCGACTGCGCCTCGATCCCGATCTGCCGGCGTGGCGACCGGGGCCGCGACTGCCGGCCGCCGGTGGAAAAGAAGGTCGATTTGATCCTGAAGAAGCGTGCCCGCACCCCGGTCTGCACGGCAGATGGTGTCTGCACCTTCGTGATCGATATCATCAACAACGGCAACGTCCGCTACGACGGGCCGCTGACGGTTACCGACACCTATCCGGGTGGCGTGCCGGCATCGTCGAGCTTCGGCCCGATCCCGCCATGGACATGCGGACCGAACGGCCCCGGCCAGTTCCGTTGCGACAATGCCGGCATCGTGCTCTCGCCGGGCGCCTCGACGCCGATCTTCGTCAAGGCGATGATGCCGGCCGGTTACCGGCCAAACACGGTCGAGAACTGCGCCGAGGTGAAAGCCATCCCCGGCGAGAACAACCTCACCAACAACAGGGCCTGCGCCAGGCAACGCATCCGTCATCCCGACAGCGGCAAGCCGGCCATGCGCATCACCAAGATGTGCAGGGGAGCGCTGGCCGGTGCTGCGGTCGTCACCTGCCGCATCACCATCATCAGCACCGGCACCAGTGCCCCCACCGGTCCGGTTCGGGTCAACGATGCCGCGACGCTGGTGCCCGGCGGCAGGCCCGTTCAGATCCAGACCGTCACTCCCGACGGCGCGGAATGGACGTGCGGACCGGTTCCGGCCAATGCGTTGTCGTGCCAGATTCCCGGCGCCGTCATGACGCCCGGAACCAGCCGTCACTTCGACGTGGCGCTTGCAGCGAATGGCGTATTCGAGAACTGCGCACGCGGCTCCTACGGCCCGGCGCCAGGAGACGACGTCGTCCATCCGATCGGCAGGGCCTGCGCCAAGGGCGGCGGCGCCTCGAGCATCCGTGTCGAGAAAACCGGCGATGCCGAGTGCCGGGTCGGCCAGCCCTGCTCGTTCGAGATCACCATCGCGAATGATGGGAAAAACGCCTTCTCCGGTCCGGTTCGCATTGGTGATGCGATCGGTGTCGAAGGCCTCGGCCGGCTGGAAGGCGTGGCGATCACCTCGATCGACCCGCCCTTCGGCTGTGCGCCGGAACCGGCGACCTTGCCTGCGTCCTGCATCGCCAATCTGACGCTCGGCACCGGGGAAAGCCACGTTCACCGTGTGACCGCGATCATTCCCGACGACGGCGGCCTGGCCGATCTGCAGGGCGCCGTCAGCGGCCAGAACTGCGTCGGCGTGCTGTCGCCCGACACGCCGGTGCGAGGTGCGGGCAAAATGCTCTCCGGCGACCTGACCAGCGTGCAGGGCGATCGCGGCAAGGCCTATGCCTGCCATCCCTTCACCATCAAGAATAATGAGGGGAAGAAGGCGTGCTCGCAGGGCCTCGTCATGAACGACGCCGGCCGCTGCGTCTGCCCGCAAGGCACCACTTTCCGCAACGGCCAGTGCTCGTCGGCTGGCGGCACGGTCATCATACCGAAACCGAAGGAGCGCTGCGTGCTGCTCAAGGGCCAGATCCGTACCTCCGACGGGCGTTGCGTCTGCCCGCGCGGAACCGAGATGGAGAACCGCAGGTGCGTGTCGACCGACGAGCCGCCGGCACGCATGTGCAAGCTGTTGCCTGGCCAGATCCGCACCAAGAGCGGCGATTGCGTCTGTCCGAGACGGACGGAACTGAGGGGCAGGGCCTGCTTGCCGATCGTCAAGCAACCGACGGTTGAACTGTGCACCATCCGCGGCCAGGTTCACAACAAACGCGGCGCCTGTCTCTGCCCGCGCGGGACCGAGGTGATCAGAGGCGCATGCCGCCGGGCGCAGCTGGAGTGCGCGCCTGGTTCACGGCTGATCAACGGCCGATGCCAGCCGATCATCAGGCGGCGCTGCCCGGTCGGGACAGTCGGACAGTATCCGGACTGCACTCCGATCCGCAGGGCGCCGACGCTGCAGATCAATCCGAATCTGCTGCTGAACCCGAACATCCTGCAGCAGCCGAGGCGCAGGCCGCGGACTCTCCAGTAGGGGACCCGGCGCGCAACAGTCCGTCACCTTGGACCGCAACACCAAGACCTCGCCTGAGCAATCCGGCGGGGTTCTGGTGTTGGTCGGACGCGTTTCAGCCGCCGCGTGAACCTAATCGCTGCAGTCGGCGACAAACTCCGTGAAGCAACATTTCAGGGAGAGAGAAAATGTCTTCAGCCAAGCATGCTTTCCGCAACACGGCGGCGACCGCTGCCCTGATCGCAGCCGCGCTCGCCACCACACCGGCCTTCGCCAAGCAGGCGAACATCAAGTCAATGTCGTTCAACACCGAAAGCGCCAACACGACGATCCATGTCGGCTCGAGCGACAAGCAAAAGTGGGACACGCTGAAAAGCGGCAACGTCCAGTTCTGGGGCCACATGAAGCTCAACACACGGTGGCCAGGTTATGTGCAGGATGTCGGCGTCGCGCTCGGCGTTTGTGGACCGGGCCAGTGCGGCGCGTTTCCGCCGATCTGGAGCGCGTCACCTGTCGGCCGCGACTACGATCATCAGGAAAATTTCTCCTTCGATCCCTCCATAATACCGCTGTCGTCGGACACCGGTATCGCCGTCGTGCCTTACGGCGACCAGATCATTGCCCGGTGCAATCAGCACCTCCAGCCCGATGGGCCGACAAAGTCTTACTCGTTCACGCACAGCTTCCATGCAAGCTTCTCGGCACTGACCGACACGGCGCTCGACATGGACAATGCGGTCAGCGAGGCCCAGGGCGGCAGCTGGCCTCATCCGCTGTACGACTCGCACTATGCCGAGCATGGAACGTTCGACGTCCAAATTGTCTGCGACCCCGTCATCAAGCCGCCGGTTCAGGACGTCGCCAATGATTTCGGCGAATTCGACGTGGACAACGTCAAGCTGTTCCTGACCACCTACCAGTCGAACCAGACCGGCTCGACGCCCGGTACGGTCTGCCCGTCGTTGAAGGTCACGAGCCGGGCGCAGGCCAACCAGGCCGGGCCCGTGTCGATGCGCATCTGGCGCCAGAAGAACGACGGGCCGATCACCTCCGAGGTGCAGCAGGCGTGGGCGTCATACGACGCGACCAAGAATGGCTATTTCGCCACCTATGAGAAATGGGAGGATGTCGGCGCCACCGCCTATTTCCAGTACAAGACCGAGATCATCGGCAACGGACCGTTCGAGCCATTCGACGGCTGGAAGGACATCACCGTCCATTGCACCGGCGCGGGTGGGGGCGGCTTCACCGACGCACCTCAGGACAACCCCGACAACCCGCCGGCGCATTCGGACTGGCAGGGCGAGGTCACTGTCTCGGACAGCGCTGGCTTCAAAAAACTCTGCCCGCGCAAGGGCCAGGTGGCGTTCGACGTCGAGCGGGAGGCGCCGGGTGCGTTTCACTACCGCATCAGCTGCTCGAACGGCGCATTCTTCACCGACACGACGGCCGCCTTCAATGATGGCGGTGTGTTCAAGGCGAGCGCCGCACACGAGTTCAGCATCGTCAGAACCCGCTCGATCCAGTGCACCCTGCAGGAGATCAAGCAGAACGGTTCGATCGCCACCGTCGACAACAGCAGCGAGGATTTTACCTGCATCAAGCGCAATTTTGATCCGAATGCCGATGGTCTGGCGGTCGATACGCCACCCAATCCCGGCAAACCGCAACTTCCGCCGGTCGTCATCGATGCCGGCCGCACATGCCTGCCGAGCCAGAGGCCGATCCGCGGCAAATGCGTCGACAAGCCGCTCGTGGCTGCCTGCCGCAGCACCGAAAAGCGTGTCAACGGCAAGTGCATCGGGGTCAGCATCCACTGCCTGCCCGGTTACCATCGGGTGGGGCTGAAATGCGTGCGCAATGCGGTGATCGCCGACAGGTGCAAGCGCGACGAACAGCACATCGACGGGAGATGCGTGCGCAAGCCCTCGATCGTTATCGACTGCAAGCGCGGCTATCATCTGGTCGGCAAGGCATGCGTCAAGAACCCGCTGATCATCACCGCCTGCCGGGCAACCGAAAAACTGGTGCGTGGACACTGCGTGCCCAAGCAACCTGTGAAAAAGCCCAATCTGCAAAAAGTGAGGCAAGGCAGCGGCAAGGTCTTACTGCCACGACCGGCCAGGCCGCTGCATCCGGTGAACTGAAATCGCGACGCTTGAACAGGGAGAGAGGCCGACGCTGCCTCGCTCCTTTGCGCAGGCACCGGATTCCTGTCGACAAGCAGCGCTGAGACGATTACGGCGAAGGCGGACTCAAGAACGGGAAGCGAACATGGCTCACAAGACCCTGATCGCGCCATCTGTGCTGGCGTCGGATTTTTCGAAGCTGGGCGACGAGGTCGAGGCGGTGGTGGCGGCCGGCGCCGACTGGATCCATCTCGACGTCATGGACGGGCATTTCGTGCCCAACATCAGCTTCGGCCCGCCGGTGATCAAGGCGATCCGCAACCGCACCAAAACCTTCTTCGACTGCCATCTGATGATCGCGCCGGCCGATCCCTATCTGCAGGCGTTTGCCGAAGCCGGCTGCGACGGCATGACGGTGCATGCCGAGGCCGGGCCGCATCTCGACCGTTCGCTGCAGACGATCAGGGATCTCGGCAAGCAGGCCGGCGTGTCGCTCAACCCGGCGACGCCGGAAACGGCGATCGAATATGTGCTCGACCGGCTCGATCTGATCCTGATCATGACCGTCAATCCGGGTTTTGGCGGCCAGGCTTTCATTCCGGAGGTCGTCGACAAGGTGAAGCGGGTGAAGGCGCTGATCGGCAATCGGCCGATCCGGATCGAGATCGACGGCGGTATCTCGCCGCAAACAGCACCTTTGGTCACCGCCGCCGGCGCCAGCGTGCTGGTCGCTGGTGCAGCCATCTTCAAGGGCGGCAGCGTCGAAGCCTATCGGGCGAACATCGAGGCGATCAGGACAGCGGCCGACCAGGTGGCCGGCTGACGCTGCCGCTGCCGGCGCGCCGTCACCGGCACGCGCTGTTCTCCCAGCCAGTCAGGAATTCGTTGGCCGACGCCGGTGCGCTTGTGCTCGTGACATGCGATCCCCAGCCAAAATGGCCTTGTCCATTTTTGGCGATCTTATTGGCATATCCAAAACTACCAACCATATTCTCTGTCTCACCCTCATGTCTCTCCGGACCCTCCCGCAGGCTCCTCTTCGACGGTCGGATCGATGAACCGCAGCCCTTTCTTCGCTGACCTGCTGAACACCATCGCCGACCGCGGCCGGATGATGCTGAACCTCGTGCGCGGTGACGAGCCGGTTTCGGCCGACAGCCTGGCACGTCTGTGCGTCCGTCTGCTTTCCAGCCAGGGCGAGGCATCGGGCGTCGCCTATGCAAGAGAAATACTCGATCGCTGGCGCACCCTCGGCGCCGACGGCAGGCTGGCTTTCCTGCATGTGCTGCGCGATCGTTTCGGCACCGATCACGCCAGGCTTGCCGCCGCGGTGGATGCCTATCGCGCCGAGCCCGACGATCGCTCGGCACTTGCCCTGCACGACGCCGCCGAGCCGGCCAGGCAGGAGCTCCTGCGCCGTTTGAACCTGGCGCCCGGCGGCATCGAGACGCTCGTGCGCATGCGCCAGGATCTGCTTGCCCGGCTGCCTACATCGCCCGATCTCGCCATCGTCGATGCCGACTTCACCCACCTGCTGTCGTCTTGGTTCAACCGCGGCTTCCTGGTGCTGCGTCGGATCGACTGGTCGACGCCGGCCAACATCCTGGAAAAAATCATCCGCTACGAGGCGGTGCACGCCATCCACACCTGGGACGATCTGCGCCGCCGGATCGAACCCGACGACCGGCTCTGCTATGCGTTTTTTCATCCGCAGCTCGGCGACGAGCCGCTGATCTTCGTCGAGGTCGCGTTGACCCGGGCGATGCCGACGACGATCGCCGAGCTGCTCGCCGACGAGCGGCCGCCGGTGCCGCCACGGCAGGCTACGACAGCGGTGTTCTATTCCATCTCCAACTGCCAGGAGGGCTTGCGCGGCATCTCCTTCGGCAATTTTCTGATCAAGCAGGTGGTCGAGGATCTGCGCCGCGACCTTCCCGGCCTGACCGATTTCGTCACGCTGTCGCCAGTGCCGGGCTTTGCCCGCTGGCTGGCCGAGCAGGCCGAAACCATCCCCTCGGCCGCCGAAGTGTTGGACCTCGTCGCCGACGAGGGTTGGCATGCGGACGCTGCCGCTCGCGACCGCGTCGGCCCGGCGCTGCTTCCTCTTGCGGCACAGTATTTCCTCGAATCCCGCACCGCCTCCGGCAAGGTGATCGACCCGGTCGCCCGGTTCCATCTCGGCAATGGCGCGCGGCTGGAGCGCATCGACCTTTTCGGCGATCTGTCGCCCCGCGCCTTGCGTCAGGCGCATGGCCTGATGGTCAATTATCGCTACAAGCTCGACGACATCGAGAAGAACCACGAGCTGTTCGCCGCCAGGAACGATGTGGCGGCCGCGCCGGCCGTGCGCCGCCTGCTGCCGAAACCGGCGAGACCGGCCGCGTCGCGGCTTCCGGCGCCAGCCCAGGTGATTGGGGACAAGAGGGACACTTGAACAACCACCCGCTTCAGGCTGCGGGCCGAACGGCTGATACCTTAGGCGCCCTTTGCTACACCGACCTCGAAAACCCTCTTGCCTTCTATCCAGACGCCCTTGACGTCCAATTCGTCCGACAGCGCAACGATGTCGGCGGCGGTGCCGTTGGCGAACCGCCCGAGCCGGTGTGATTGGCCGATCGCCTGCGCCGGATAGAGCGAAGCCATACGCAGCGCTTCCGACAGGTCCAGTCCGACGACACGGTGGACGAAGCGCACGGCGGAGATCATGTCGAGGTCGGCGCCGGCCAGCGTCCCGTCGGCAAGCCGCAGGCTGCCGTCCCTGCGGTAGACGGCGCGGCCGTTCAGCGTGAATGAGGTCATGTCGGTGCCGATCGTCGCCATCGCGTCGGTGACCAGGAAAATTTTTGCCGGGCCCTGCTTGGCGCGCAACGCGATGGCCATGGTGGCGGGATCGACATGGATGCCGTCGGCGATGATCCCGGCAAACAATGTGCCTGTATCGATGGCGGCACCCGCCAACCCCGGCTCGCGGTTGCCGATCTGGCTCATGGCGTTGAACAGATGGGTGACCATTGTTGCGCCGGCATCGGCGAACGCGCGCGCCTTGGCATAGAAGGTGTCGGAATGGCCGAGGCTGACGACGATGCCGGCCTCGACCAGCGCCGAAACGCGAACGGTGTCGACCGATTCCGGCGCTACAGTCGTCAGCAGCACCGGCAGGTTTTTCCGCGCCGCAATCAGCATCGCCTGGTCGGCATCCAGCATCGGCCGGATCAGCGCCGGGTCATGCGCGCCCTTGCGGGCGATCGACAGATGCGGGCCTTCGAGATGCAGGCCCAAAAAGCCCGGCACCTTTTGCCGTGCGGCCTCGGCCCCGGCGGCAACCGCCGACGCGGTGATCTCAGGCGTGTCGGTGATCAGCGTCGGCAGCAGCGCCGTCGTGCCGAACGGCGCGTGCGCCCGGCAGATGGTTTCGATCGAAGCAACATCGGGATGGTCGTTGAGCATGATGCCGCCGCCGCCATTGACCTGCAGGTCGACAAAGCCCGGTGCAAGCATGCCGCCGCCGGTTTCGATACGCTCGACGCCGGACGGAACGGCTCCGGTGGCAACGATGGCCTCAACGAGGCCGTCTCGCACGACAAGGGCAGCGTTGTCGTGCCAGTCGTCGCCGTCAAAAATCCGGGCGCCAGTCAGGGCAAAACGGTCGCTCATATGGTTTCCGTCACCTTGCGAAGATTGGGCGGCGTGTCCGGATCGAGACCGCGATGGCGGGCAAAGGCCTCGACGAAGCCATAGAACGACACGATCAGCGCCAGCGGGTCGGTCAACGGATGGCCGGTGGCGACATGCGGCAGGTGCTGAGCGCTTGTCGCCTTGTCCGAAGTCACGAAAACGGCCGCGCCCTTGCCCGCCAGGCTGTCGGCGGCCTCTGCGACCGACGGCTCGGAAGCATCGCGGGCGGCGAGCGCCAGCACCGGAAAGTCAGGCCCGACCAGCGCCAGCGGGCCATGCATGACTTCGGCTGCACTATAGGCCTCGGCGTGCATGGCGCAGGTTTCCTTGAATTTCAGCGCCGCCTCGTTGGCGATCGCCGCGGACGGACCACGACCGAGGATGAACAGAGACTTCTGCGTCTCAAGGGCGCTGGCCAGCGCCATCCAGTCGCAGGCGATCGCCTTGCGGAAATGTTCCGGCAAACGGGCAAGTGCTGCCAGCAACTTGTCGTCACCGGTGCTATGCGCCATCAAGGCGAGGCCGGCGACGGCTGAATTGACGAAGGTCTTCGTCGCCGCGACGCTGCGCTCCGGGCCGGCCAGGATGTCGATGGCGTAGTCGCAGGCCCGCGCCAGCGGCGAATCGGCGGTGTTGGTGATGGCGACGGTCAGCGAACCGCCGGCTCTCGCGGCTTGCGCCATGGCGACGATGTCCGGGCTCTTGCCCGACTGCGAGATCGCCAGGCAGGCCGAGCCGGCCAGCTTGAGCCTGGCGCCATAGATCGAAGCGATCGACGGGCCGACCGACGCGACGGCAAGGCCGGCGGTCAGTTCCACCGCATACTTCATGAACGTGGCGGCATGATCGGAGGAGCCGCGCGCTACGGTGACGACGAAGTTTGGATCGCGCTCGCGAATGCCGCGCCCGGCCTCGGTCAGCACCGCTGCCGAGCCGTCGAGCAGGCGCGCGGTGGCCTCCGGGATCTCCTCGATCTCGCGCCGCATATGGGTAATCCCCATTTGGGTGTTTACTGTGCTCATGGCCGGCCCTCTTCGCCCGGCCCGCTCAGCCGGAGCTCGGCGACGAAATCATAGGCGTCGCCCCTGTAGATCGAGCGGGTGAATTCGATCACCTTGCCGCTCGCCAGATAGGAAATACGCTCGATGTGCAGGCCGGCAATGCCAGGCGGCACTTCGAGCAGGCGCGCGTCGTCGTCGCCGAGATTGGCGGCGGAGATGCGCTGCACCGCCCGCACCGGCCGATGGCCGGTCGTTTCAAGCGCCGCGTAGAGCGACGAACCGATCGCCGCCGGGTCGGGCAGCACGCTGGCAGACAGTGCCGCGCGCTCGATCGCCAGCGGCGTATCGTTGGCAATGCGCAGGCGCGCCACCCGCGCCACCAGTTCGTTCGATGACAGGCCGAGCACCATCATCTCGTCCGGCGAGGGCGCATAGAGGCCGCGGTCGAGCCAGGCCGAACGCACCGCCATGCCGCGCCGCGCCATGTCCTCGGTGAAGGACGTCAGCCGCGACAGCGACTGCTCGACGCGCTCCATCCGCGGCGCGACGAAGGTGCCGGAGCCGTGGCGTTGGACGAGGATGCCGCCCTTGACCAGATCCTGCACCGCCTTGCGCACGGTGACCCGCGAAATGTCGGCCTTGCTGGCGATGTCGCGCTCGGACGGCAGCGCGTCGCCCGGCCCGATCAGGCCGCGATTGACCGCGTCCTCGATGCTCTTCCTGAGCTGCAGATAGAGCGGCGCGCCGCTTTGCGCCGACTGTTTCAGCGTGGCGAATATCTGGTCGGCGGCCTCGCTCATCGCGCCGCCTCCGTCGCACCCGAGAAAACGCGCACCGCCATCTGCACGGCGCCGCCCAGCGCATCGTCGAGCGGCGGCTTCAGCAGCGCCCGGTAGCGCGCCGACAGGCGCGGCGCATAGAGCGGCGCCAGCCCGCCAAGCAGGCAGAGCGGATCGTCGTCGCCGAGATCGAGCACGCCAAGTGCTGCCTCGACATCGGCGATTGCCTTGTCGAGGATCCAGTTGGCGACGATGTCGCCCTTTTCGGCATGCTCGAAAACTTTGGGCGCGAAGCCGCCGAAATCGCCGGGTTTTGCGTTGGTGGTGAACTCGACCAAATCCTCGGGATTGTCGCGGAAGACGGCGAGCATGGCCTGCGTCAGCGGCGATCCCTGGCGGATGCCGTCATAGGCGAGCAGCGTCTGCTCGAGCAGGTCGCGGCCGATGCGGGCGCCGCTGCCCTGGTCGCCGACCTGGAATCCCCAGCCGCCGATGGCGCGCGACTTGCCGTTTTTGCGCGCCATATAGGCGGTGCCGGTGCCGAGGATAGCCATGGCGCCGTCACCGGAGCCGACCGCGCCTTCCAGCGCGATCTCGGCGTCGGTCTCGACACGGTTTTGGCTGAACGGCAGGATCGCTTCGAGCTGCTGCCTGTAGGTGCCGACATTGGCGCCGGCGAGGCCGAGGATGGCCGGGGTCTGTGGGATCAGTTCGGGGTCCTGCCCGGCGGCGACAAAGGCCTGCCTTGCCGCCTCGACGATGTTGGCCCTGGCGCCGGTGAGATCGGTGCGGATGTTGGCCGCACCGCTCTTGGCGCGGCCGACGACAGTCCCGTCCACCGTTGCAAGAGCCGCCCTGCAGCTGGTGCCGCCGCCATCGATGCCAAGCACGAATTTCACACGATTTCTCCTCTTCGCGGATAATACCAATAAAATACCAATAGCCAAGGATTAATTTCCGTTTCAAAAAGATTAAGGCGTATTGTATTGAAAAACCTAGGCATTTTGACGAAAGGCCAGTTCCGAGGCAGGGAAATCGCTAATGCGTGTGGACAAGTGGTATTTTTTTGGTATTGTTTTGCGGATTGGAGGGAAAGCGGATGGCCGAAACGCGCACCGAAGCGCTTCACCAGAATACCGAGGGGCTGGACATCCAGGCTCCGGACGCCATCCTTTCCTCGTTGGCCAACGCGCAGATCGAGGCCGCCAAGGCGGTGCGCGGCGCCATTCCGGCCATCGCCAAAGCCGCCGAGATCATCGCCAGCCGGCTGAACAGCGGCGGCAAGCTCGCTTACGCGGCAGCCGGCAGCTCGGGCCTGATGGCGCTGGCCGATGCGCTGGAGCTGCCGGGCACCTTCGGCATTCAGCGCGACCGTATCGCCATCCTGATCGCCGGCGGCGACGATGCCTTCAAGACACTGGCCGGCGGGCCGGAGGACGACACCGACGAAGCCTCGGCAGCGGTTGCTGCTGCCGGCATCGGCGAGGGCGACTGCCTGATCGCGGTCTCGGCCAGCGGCTCGACGCCCTATGCGGTCAGGGCGCTCGAGGACGCCAGGCGCCGCGGCGCGGCGACCATCGCCATCGCCAACAACAAGGATGCGCCGCTGCTTCGGCTGGCCGACATTGCCATCCTGCTCGAAACGCCGCCGGAGCTGATCGCCGGCTCGACCCGCATGGGCGCCGGCACCGCCCAGAAGATCGCGCTCAACATGCTGTCGACGCTGGCCGCCATCCATCTTGGCCATGTCCATGACGGCTATATGGTCAATCTCATGGCCGACAACATCAAGCTGCGCGACCGCGCTGCCCGCATCGTCGCCGCCATCAGCGGACGCGACAGGGACGATGCGGCGCGCCTGCTCGAGATCAGCGGCGGCGCCGTCAAGACCGCCATTCTGCTCGCCGCCGGCGCCGCCAGCGCCGATGCGGCGCAGAAGATGCTGGAAGGGACCGGCCAGAAGCTGCGCCCGGCGCTTTCCGCGATCGAGGGGAGCATGAGGCAGAAAGCCTCTGTTCTCAAAACCGAACCTGAAAAAGGTCAACAGGGAGACTGAGCATGACAACCAAACTACTGACGGCACTGCTTCTCGGCACCAGCATTCTCGGCTCGGCCGGAATGGCCTGTGCCCAGGACGTAACGCTCAACATCGAAAGCTGGCGCGGCGACGACCTTGCCATCTGGAAGGACAAGCTGATCCCGGCTTTTGAGGCCAAGAACCCGGGCATCAAGGTGGTGTTCGCGCCGTCGGCGCCGACCGAATATGACGCCGCGATGGGCGCCAAGCTCGCCGCCGGCTCGGCGGGCGACCTGATCACCTGCCGCCCGTTCGACAAGTCGCTGGAGCTGTTCAAGAAGGGCAATCTCGCCGATATCTCGACGCTGCCCGGCATGGAGAATTTTTCCGACGTCGCCAAGGCCGCCTGGCAGACCGACGACGGCAAGTCGAGCTTCTGCGTGCCGATGGCTTCCGTCATCCATGGCTTCATCTATAACAAGGACGCCTTCGACCAGCTCGGCATCAAGGTGCCGACGACCAATGAGGAGTTTTATGCCGCTCTCGACAAGATCAAGGCCGACGGCACCTACATCCCGATGGCGATGGGCACCAAGGATCTCTGGGAAGCCGCGACCATGGGCTACCAGAACATCGGCCCCAACTACTGGAAGGGCGAAGAAGGCCGTCTGGCGCTGATCAAGGGTGAGCAGAAGCTGACCGATCCGCAGTGGGTCGAGCCTTTCAAGGAATTGGCCAAGTGGAAGCCGTATCTCGGCGACGGCTTCGAGGCGCAGACTTATCCGGACAGCCAGAACCTGTTCACCCTCGGCCGCGCCGCCATCTACCCGGCCGGCTCGTGGGAGATCGGCCTGTTCAACACCCAGGCGCAGTTCAAGATGGGCGCGTTCCCACCGCCGGTGCAGAAGGCCGGCGACACCTGCTACATCTCCGACCACACCGACATCGGCATGGGCCTCAATGCGGCGTCGAAGAATGCGGATGCGGCGAAAACCTTCCTGACCTGGGTGGCGTCGCCGGATTTCGCCACCATCTACGCCAACGCGTTGCCGGGCTTCTTCAGCCTGAACAACACCCCGGTGAAGATGGAAGACCCGCTGGCCCAGGAATTCGTCTCCTGGCGCGACAAGTGCAAGTCGACGATCCGCTCGACCTACCAGATCCTGTCGCGCGGCACGCCGAACCTCGAGAACGAGACGTGGGTTGAATCGGCCAACGTCATCAACGGCACCGTCACGCCGGAAGCTGCCGCCAAGAAGCTGCAGGACGGCCTCGACAGCTGGTACAAGCCGGCGAAATAAGAGCGCGCGCTAATCTCCCCCTCGAGGGGGAGATGTCGCCGAAGGCGACAGAGGGGGTCGGTCGAGGCAGGCTGCGGCTTCATCTTTGCTGAAAGGCACGGTCGAAGTCGCGATGGCGCACTGCCTTGGCCGACCCCACCCGCCTCGCTTCGCGAGGCACCCTCCCCTCGAGGGGGAGGGAGGCGCCGCACCCTTTGGCGGCAAATGCAAGAACCTGATCGGCGGGGACCGAACGCATGGCCGCAGCACCGAAACGACCGTTCCGCTGGCATATCGTCGTCTTCCTGGCGCCGGCGGTGCTGGTCTATACGGCGATCATGATCCTGCCGCTGGCCGGCACGCTGCAGCTCTCGCTGTTCCGCAACATCGACCAGGCCCAGGTCTTCGTCGGGTTGGAAAACTTCCGCAGGCTGTTCGGCGATCCCAACTGGTCGGTCAATTTCTGGAACGCGCTGCGCAACAACGTCTGGTTCTTCATCATCCACATGATCGTGCAAAATCCGATCGGGGTGCTTTTGGCCGCACTGCTGTCCAGCCCGCGGCTGAGATTCTCCGCCTTCTACCGCACGGCGATCTTCGTCCCGACGATCCTGTCCTTCGTCATCGTCGGCTTCGCCTGGAAGCTGATCCTGTCGCCGCTGTGGGGCGTGGCGCCGAACCTGATGGATCTTGTCGGCCTCAAAAGCCTGTTCACGCCGTGGCTCGGCAAAGAACAATATGCGCTGACCACGCTCAGCCTGATCTCGGTGTGGCAGTTCGTCGGCATCCCGATGATGCTGATCTATGCGGCATTGCTGTCGATCCCAGAGGAGGTGATCGAAGCGGCCGAATGCGACGGCATTACCGGCATGGCGCAATTCTGGAAGATCAAGCTGCCGCTGATCCTGCCGTCGATCGGCATCATCTCGATCCTCACCTTCGTCGGCAATTTCAACGCCTTCGACCTGATCTACACCGCGCAAGGCGCGCTGGCCGGGCCGAACTATTCGACCGATATTCTCGGCACTTTCCTCTACCGCGCCTTCTTCGGTTTCCAGCTGCAGGTCGGCGATCCCAACATGGGCGCGGCGATCGCCACGATGATGTTCCTGATCATCCTTGGCGGCGTCTGCGTCTACCTGTTCCTCGTCCAGACGCGCCTGCGTCGCTATCAGTTCTGAGGCGTAAGATGAGCACGGCGACCCACTCCCTGCCCCGCACCATCGGCGCCCATGCGGTGCTGTCGACCTACACGGTGATCGCGTTGTTTCCGGTGATCATCGTCATCATGAATTCGTTTAAATCCCGCGCCGGCATCTTCGGTGCGCCGTTGACGCCGCCGACCCCGAAAACCTTCGACCTGATCGGCTACACCACCGTCATCGGCCAGGGCGATTTCATCCACTATTTCCAGAACAGCCTTGTCGTCACCGTCGCCTCGCTGTTCTTCGTGCTGCTGTTCGGCGCGATGGCCGCCTTTGCGCTGTCGGAATACCGTTTTCGCGGCAATTCGCTGATGGGGCTTTATCTCGCCCTCGGCATCATGATCCCGATCCGCCTCGGCACCGTCGCCATCCTGCAATTGATGGTGGCGAGCGGGCTGGTCAACACGCTGACGGCGCTGATCCTGGTTTATACGGCGCAAGGCCTGCCGCTCGCCGTCTTCATCCTGTCGGAATTCATGAAGCAGGTCTCCGACGATCTGAAGAATGCCGGACGCATCGACGGCCTGTCCGAATACACCATCTTCTTCCGGCTGGTGCTGCCGCTGGTGCGGCCGTCGATGGCGACTGTCGCCGTCTTCACCATGATCCCGATCTGGAACGATCTGTGGTTTCCGCTGATCCTGGCGCCGTCGGAGGAGACCAAGACGGTGACGCTCGGCGCGCAGCTGTTCCTCGGCCAGTTCGTCACCAACTGGAACGCCATCCTGGCCGCACTGTCGCTGGCGATCATGCCGGTGCTGATCCTCTACGTCATCTTCTCGCGGCAGCTGATCCGCGGCATCACCTCGGGAGCGGTCAAGTGAGCTCGGAAAAACCTCTTCGCGTCGTCGTCGCCGGCCTCGGCAACATGGGCCGCAGCCATGCGCTGGCCTATCATACCAACCCCGGCTTCCAGATCGCCGCACTTGTCAACCGCTCGGACGTGCCGCTGCCGGCCGGGCTTTCCTTCTATGGCATCAGGCGCTCCTTCGACGAGGCGCTGCGCGACGAAAGGCCCGAAATCGCCTGCATCGCCACCTATTCCGACAGCCACGCAGACTATGCGGTCAAGGCGTTCGAGGCCGGCTGCCATGTCTTTGTCGAAAAGCCGCTGGCGACGACGGTGGCGGATGCCAAACGCGTCGTCGCCGCAGCCAAGGCCAACGGCAGAAAACTGGTGATCGGCTACATCCTGCGCCATCACCCGTCCTGGATCAGGCTGATCGCCGAGGCGCGCAAGCTCGGCGGCCCTTACGTGTTCCGCATGAACCTCAACCAGCAATCCTCCGGCCATAGCTGGCAGACGCACAAGCAATTGATGCAGACGACGTCGCCGATCGTCGATTGCGGCGTGCATTATCTCGACGTGATGCTGCAGATCACCGACGCCAGGCCGGTCGAGGTGCGCGGCATGGGGCTGAGGCTGACCGACGAGATTGCGCCAAAAATGTACAATTACGGGCACCTGCAGGTGCTGTTCGACGATGGTTCGGTCGGCTGGTACGAGGCCGGTTGGGGGCCGATGATCTCGGAAACCGCCTTCTTCGTGAAGGACGTGATCTCGCCCAATGGCTGCGTGTCGATCGTCATGAAGGAGGGCGTCAGATCCGACGACATCGACACCCACACCAGGACCTCGACCATCCGCCTGCACAGTGCGGCGACCGGCGCGGACGGAAAATTCGCCAAGCCGGATGAGATGCTGTCGATGGAAGGCGAACCCGGCCATCAGGGTCTCTGCGACCGCGAACAGGCTTTTCTGCTCAAGGCGATCCGCGAGGATATTGATCTCACCCGCCACATGGACGACGCGGTGAAGTCGCTCGCCGTCTGCCTTGCCGCCGACGAGAGCGTCCGCAGCGGGAAGGCGGTGCGACTTTGATATACGGATCGCTGTCAGGGAACGCGCTTGGCGCTACCCCCCTCTGGCCTGCCGGCCATCTCCCCCGCAAGGGGGGAGACTGGATGTCACGACCGGTTTCGCCAACTTTTGACGCGGCAGAACAGGCATCGACGCAAACGCTGCCGATCTCCCCCCTTGCGGGGGAGATGCCAAGTTTTGGCAAAGAGGGCAGGCCAGAGGGGGGTGCCTTGGCGCCCACATTCCAATCCGGAGGAACGCCGTGGGCTCGTTGAACATCGAGAATGTGAAAAAGGCGTTTGGGCCGGTCGAGGTGCTGAAGGGCATCAACCTCGAAGTGACCGATGGCGAATTCGTCGTCTTCGTCGGCCCCTCCGGCTGCGGAAAGTCGACGCTGCTCAGGGTCATCGCCGGGCTGGAGGATTCGACCTCGGGCCGTGTTGTCATCGACGGCGCGGACGTCTCCGCGACCCCGCCGGCCAAGCGCGGCATCGCCATGGTGTTCCAGACCTACGCGCTCTACCCGCATCTGACGGTGAAGAACAATATGGGCCTCGGCCTCAAGCAGGCAGGCACGCCGGCGGCCGAGATCGACCGCCGCATCGGCATCGCCTCCTCTATGCTGTCGCTGGAGCCTTATCTCGCCAGGCGCCCGGCCGAGCTGTCCGGCGGCCAGCGCCAGCGCGTCGCCATCGGCCGCGCCGTGGTGCGTGAGCCCAAGCTTTTCCTGTTCGACGAGCCTTTGTCCAACCTCGATGCCGCACTGCGCGTCAACACCAGGCTGGAGATCGCGCAACTGCATCGCCGGCTGAAGGCGACGATGATCTACGTCACCCATGACCAGGTCGAGGCGATGACGCTGGCCGATAAGATCGTCGTGCTCAATGCGGGCAAGATCGAGCAGATCGGCGGACCGATGGAGCTCTACAATGCGCCGGCAAATGAGTTTGTCGCCGGATTCATCGGCTCGCCGAAGATGAATTTCGTCGACGGCGCCAGGCTTGGCGAGACGGCCAAGACCATCGGCGTCCGCCCAGAGCACCTGACCGTCGATGCGAAATCCGGCGCCTGGAAAGGCACGGTCGTCCATGCCGAGCACCTCGGCGCCGACACCAACCTCTATCTCGACTGCGAAAAGGCCGGGCTGATCACCGTGCGCATTTTTGGCGTCTACAACGCCGAGCCGGGCGCAACGCTCTACGCGACGCCGGATCCGGCGAAGACTTATCGGTTCGGGAACGATGGCAAGGTGCTGAAATAGCGCGCCCCTTTTTCCTTCTCCCCCTGTGGGAGAAGGTGGCCGAGCGAAGCTCGGTCGGATGAGGGGTGCTCCAGCTTGGCTCCGACAGCACTCCGTCCAACACCCCTCTTCCGTCTCGGCGCTCCGCGCCGATCCACCTTCTCCCACAAGGGGAGAAGGAAGAATCCTACTCGTCCGCCTTGAACGTCTGCTTCTGCATGCCCAGCCCTTCGATGCCGAGCTCGACGACGTCGCCGGGTTTTAGGAACACCGGCGGCTTCATGCCCAGCCCGACGCCCGGCGGCGTGCCGGTCGAGATGATGTCGCCGGGATGCAGCGACATGAACTGGCTGAGATAGGACACCAGATAGGCGACGCCATAGACCATGGTCTTGGTCGAGCCGTTCTGCATCGTCTTGCCGTTGACCTTCAGCCACATCGGGATGTTCTGCGGGTCCTGGACCTCGTCCTTGGTCACCAGCCACGGGCCGATCGGCCCAAACGTGTCGCAGGACTTGCCCTTGGTCCACTGGCCCTGGCGCTCGGCCTGGAAGGCGCGCTCGGACACGTCGTGCGCGACGCAGTAGCCGGCGACATAATCCAGCGCCTCGGCCTCGGTGACATATTTGGCTTTTCTGCCGATGACCACGCCAAGCTCGACTTCCCAGTCGGTCTTGACCGAGCCGCGCGGGATCAGCACGTCGTCGTCAGGCCCGACGATGGCCGAGCTTGCCTTCATGAAGATGATCGGCTCCGGCGGCACGGTGGCGCCGGTCTCGGCGGCGTGGTCGGAATAGTTGAGGCCGATGCAGATGAATTTGCCGGTGCCGGCGACGCAGGCGCCGATGCGGGGATTGCCGGAGACCGCCGGCAGCGATTTCGGATCGAGCTTCGACAATGTCTCGAGCGATGCCGGGTCGAGCGCCTTGCCGGCAATGTCGGTGACATGGGCGGAGAGGTCGCGGATCGTTCCATCCGCATCGAGCAGGCCGGGGCGTTCGCTCCCCGCTTCGCCATAGCGCAGCAGTTTCATTCTTTTTCTCCTGGTTGCGGCCGGAGGCCTCTTAGATCGACCAGCCACCGTCGATATTATAAGCTTGTCCCGACGTATAGGTAGCGCCGGCCAGATAGACGGCGAGATCGGCGATTTCCTCTGCTGTGCCGAGGCGGCCCATCGGCTGGCGGGCGATGAAGGCGGCGCGGGCCGCCTCGTAGTCGCCCTGCGCATGCATGCGGTCCTCCAGCGACGGGCTTTCGACCGTGCCCGGGCAAATGGCGTTGCAGCGTATGCCCTTGCCGACATAGTCGGCGGCGACCGATTTGGTCAGGCCGATGACGGCCGCCTTGGTCAGCCCATAGACGAAGCGGTTGGGCACGCCCTTGGTCGAGCCGGCCAGCGACGCCATGTTGATGATCGAGCCGTCGCCGCGCTCCAGCATGCCGGGCAGCACGGCGCGGATGGTGCGGATCATCGAGCGGACGTTGAGATCATAGGCAAAATCGAGATCGGCGTCCTTCATCTCGAGGATCGAGCCGGAGTGGACGAAGCCGGCGCAGTTGAACAGCACATCGACGGCGCCGATCTTGGCGAAGGCGTTCTCGACCGCCTCGTCGTTCAGCACGTCGAGCTTGCGGGTCTTGATATCTGCCGTCTTGCCGAGTTCGGCGAGCAGCACTTCGTTGATGTCGGTGGCGTGGACGACAGCGCCTGCCCTGGCAAAAGCCAGCGCACTCGCCCGGCCGATGCCTTGCGCCGCCGCCGTGACGACAACGATCTTGCCTGCCAGATCCGCCATGCTTTTTCCTCCCTCTGTCGCCGCCCGGGTGTTATTCGCCTAGGGGCGGCAAATGTTTTTTCTCGGTAAAGAACATGTTTTAGCCCGTCAAGCCCGGCGCCGAGGCAGCGTCCTTCTCCCCGTCACTATACGGGGAGAAATGCCCGGCAGGGCAATGAGGGGCGGCGCCGACTTCGACGCACGCTCAGTCGCCGTAGGGCACCCAGACGTTCTTGACCTCGACGGCGCGGCGCAGCAACGCATCGCCGGCGGCCTCGCTCGACGCCCAGTCGAGGCTGCGGCCGTTGCCGGTCCAGACGCGCTTGAGATTGCCGACCGAGTCGGCTTCGGCCCTGGCGCAGGTCTCGGCATCGGCGAACAGCCACAGCCCGTCGACATCGTCATGCCTGGCCAGCACGCCGGCGAGCTCGGCGGTGCGGCCGGTGACGATGTTGATGGCGCCGGCCGGAACGTCGGAATATTCAATGACCTGGTAGAGATCGGTGGCAAGCAGCGGATATTTTTCCGACGGCACCGCGACCACCGTGTTGCCCATCGCCAGCGCCGGCGCCACCAGCGAGATCAGGCCGAGCAAAGGCGCATTGTCGGACGCCACGATGCCGACGACGCCGACCGGCTCATGCAGCGCCAAAGTGACGGCGCGGGCCGGCGGCTGGTGAATGCTGCCCTCGAACTTGTCGGCCAGGCCGGCATAGAGGAACAGCCGCTCGATCGACAGCTCGACCTCGTCGCGCGCGGCTTTGGCGGTAGCGCCGGTAAGCTGCATTAGACGCGCGGCAAATTCATCGGCACGGCCGGACAGGTTCTCGGCCAGATAATACAGCACCTGGCTGCGGTTATAGGCGGTCGCCTCCGGCCAGGCCCTGCAGGCGCGTGCAGCCGCGACGGCATCGCGGATATCCTTGCGGCTGCCGAGACCGACCTCGCCGGCAAGCCTGCCCTTGGCGGTGGCGACGGCAAGCGAATAATTGCCGTCCGGCCTGACCTGCTTGCCGCCGATGAACAGCTTTGCCGTGCGGTCGATGGCGTCGCCTTCCGCCCGCTCGACAGGTTTTGTCGTAGCCGGTGCCGGCTTGATGGCCGGGCCGAGCGGCAGCTTTGCCGAGAGATATTCGAGCATGCCCTCGCGCCCGCCTTCGCGGCCAAAGCCGCTCTCGCGATAACCGCCGAAGCCGCAGGCGGCATCGAACATGTTGGTGCCGTTGACCCAGACGACGCCGGCCTTCAATTGCGGCGCGACGTGCAGCGCAAGGTTGACGTTCTCGCTCCACACCGAGGCGGCCAGGCCGTAACGCGTGTTGTTGGCGAGCTCGATCGCTTCCTCGGTGTTGCGGAAGGTCATGGTCGCCAGCACCGGGCCGAATACTTCTTCTTGGGCCAGGATGTTGGCCGGAGAAACACCGGTGGCGAGTGTCGGCAGGTGATAATAACCGGAAGACGGCAGCGCCACGTCCGGTTGCCAGCAGATGGCGCCCTGCCTGGCGCCTTCGGCGACCAGCCCCTTGACGCGATCGAGCTGGGTCAGGTCGACCAGCGGGCCGATATCGGTGTTCTTGTCGAGCGGGCTGCCGACGCGCAGCCGGCTCATCCGTGTCTTGACCTTGGCGATGAAGGCCTCGGTGATGCCTTCCTGCACCAAAAGGCGCGAGCCGGCGCAGCAGACCTGGCCCTGGTTGAACCAGATGCCGTCGACCAGTCCCTCGACGGCGCTGTCTAGGTCGGCATCCTCGAAGACGACGAAGGCCGACTTGCCGCCAAGCTCCAGCGATATTTTTTTGCCCGACCCGGCAGTGGCCTTGCGGATGATCTTGCCGACCTCGGACGAGCCGGTGAAGGCAATTTTTTGGACGCCGGGATGGTTGACGATTGCCGCGCCTGCCTCCGGCCCGCCCTGGACGATGTTGACGACGCCCTTCGGCACGCCGGCGCGCTCACAGATCTCGGCGAACAGGATGGCGGTGAGCGGCGTGAACTCGGCCGGCTTCAGCACCACCGTGCAGCCGGCGGCCAGTGCCGGCGCGATCTTCCAGGCCAGCATCAACAGCGGAAAGTTCCACGGGATGATCTGGCCGACGACGCCGACGCCCTTCTGATCCGGAAAATCCCTGTCCAGCGCCTGCGCCCAGCCGGCATGATGGATGAAATGGCGGATGGCCAACGGCACGTCGATGTCGCGGCTTTCGCGGATCGGCTTGCCGTTGTCGATCGATTCCAGCACCGCAAACAGCCGCTGATTACGCTGCATGGCGCGGCCGATGGCATAGAGCACCTTTGCACGGCTGTAGCCGGAGCTGGCGCTCCATTTCGGCAGCGCCTTGGCCGCGGCCGAAACCGCCGCGTCGATATCGGCAGCTCCGGCATCCGACACCTTGGCCAGCAATTTTCCCGAAGACGGATCGCTGGTGTCGAAGGTCTTGCCGCCTGCGGCCGCTTTCCAGTCGCCGCCGATGAACAGCGCCTTGGAAAAATCACGCGCGGCAAGCCAGGCATCGGCCTCATTGCGGGCCTCCGGCGCCGGACCATAATCCATGGCGTGATAGCGTTCGAGAATGTTCATGGGGCGCTCCCGATAGTCACGCCATCGCGTGGCGATGATTGGCCGAATAGTGACCGGTCAGATGGTGTTCGAGCTGGCGCTCGATGTCGGTCAGAAGGCTGGACGCGCCGAAGCGGAACAGGTCTGGCTCCAGCCACCGCCGGCCGAGTTCTTCCTTCATCAGCACCAGCCAGTCGAGCGACGCCTTTGCCGTCGAAATGCCGCCGGCCGGCTTGAAGCCGATGAGGTAGCCGGTCTCCTCGAAATAGGCGCGGATGGCGCGCACCATGGCAAGGCCGACCGGCAGCGTCGCGTTGACGCTTTCCTTGCCGGTCGACGTCTTGATGAAATCGGCGCCCGCCATCATCGCCACCATCGACGCCAGCATGACGTTGCGCAGCGTCGCAAGGTCGCCGGTGCCGAGAATCACCTTCAGATGCGCCTCGCCGCAGGCGGCGCGCATCGCAACGATCTCGTTATAGAGTTCCTGCCATTTCGCTGCGAAGACCAGGCCGCGCGGTATGACGACGTCGATCTCGTCGGCACCGTCGCTCACCGAGGCTTCGATCTCCTGCAGGCGCGTCGAAAGTGGCGTGAGGCCGTGCGGGAAGGCGGTGGAAACGGCGGCGACATGGATGCCGCTGCCGCGCAGCGCATCGACGGCAGTGGCGACGAAGGGGTGATAGACGCAGACCGCCGCCGGGCGGATCTCCTCGTCAGTAATGCCGAGGCCTTCGACGATGTCGCGGCGGAACGGATTGACCGCCTTGGCGCACAGCCGGCGCACGCGCTCGTCGGTGTCGTTCGAGTTCAGCGTCGTCAGGTCCATGCAGGCGACGGCGCGCAGCAGCCAGGCGGCCTGGTTGTCCGCCTTGATCGAGCGCCGCTTGGTCAGGCTGGCGACACGCCGTTCCAGCGCCGAGCGGTTGACGCTGCGCATCGATTCCATGAAGCCGAGATCGAGCTTCATGCCGGGATTGCGGGCAATGCCGTGCGCTTGCGGCGCCGGCGCATTGGCGGCGGTGCGCGCCGGCAGCGGCGTGATCTTCGAAGGTCCGCGCTCTGCTTCGCGGCTGGTGCTGCTCATCTCCTGCCCCTTTGTTCGACGACTTGCGGTCGAAGATAGACCGTGAAGCAGCGCTTCACGAGTCCTTCAGGCGGTCATAGTTGAAAAAGCCAGCTGTGACATCAGCCGAACAGCGCTGCGGCGTAGAAGCTGCCAATCTCCCCCCTTGCGGGGGAGATGTCCGGCAGGACAGAGGGGGGTGGGAAGGATCGCTACTGCTTTCATTCTACGCTTCGTCATCCGAGAATGGGCCTTGGGATCCCTGACTTTCTCGCGGCAGTGCAGGCGTCTTTGACGCCGGAGGGACAGCACCCCCCTCTGTCCTGCCGGACATCTCCCCCGCAAGGGGGGAGATCGGCCGTGATCCGGCTTTCGCCAATCCCGACGTCACAGAAGCAAGCGGAGCGTCTCAGCCGACAAACGCCCGTTCAACGACGAAGCTCGCCGGATGATGCAGCGAGCCTTCCTCGAAGCCGAGGCTTTCGGCCAGTTCCTTGACATCCCTGAGCATGTGCATCGAGCCGCAGATCATGATGCGGTCGGTCTCCGGGTCGAGCTTGTCGATGCCGAGATCGGTAAAAAATTTTCCCGAGCCGATCAGCGCGGTGATGCGGCCCATGCGCTCGGAGGTTTCGCGCGTCGTCGAATTGTAGAGCGTGACGCGGCCGCCGGTCAGCTCGCCGATCAGCGGGTCGTTCTCCAGCTCTGCAACCAGCTCCTGGCCGTAGGTCAGTTCGGCATTGTCGCGGCAGGTGTGGGTCAGCACGACCTGCTCGAATTTCTCAAAAGTATCGGGGTCGCGCAGCAGGCTGGCGAAGGGCGCGATGCCGGTGCCGGTCGAGATCATGAACAGGCGCTTGGCCGGGGTCAGCGCGTCGACCACCAGCGTGCCGGTCGATTTTTGCCGCATGATGACGGTGTCGCCGATCTCGATTTTTTGCAGCTCAGACGTCAGCGGGCCGTCCGGCACCTTGATCGAGAAGAATTCGAGCTCGTCGTCCCATGCGGGGCTGGCGATCGAATAGGCGCGGAACACCGGCTTTTCGGCATTGGGCAGGCCGATCATGACGAACTCGCCGGAGCGGAAGCGCAGCGATTGCGGCCGGGTGATGCGGAACGAAAACAGCCGGTCGGTATAGTGCTTCACCGAGACGACGGTCTCGGCATAGACATTGGCCGGAATCGGAAACTGCAGCGGCCGGGCGCCGGCGGTGTTGAGCGCGGATGTGGTGTTCATCAAACCTAACCTTCTGGCCTAACCTTCTGGCCCAACCCGAGGGCGCTGACGCCAAACTTTCTCCTGCGCGCCCGAACCGATCAGGTTCAGGCGTGCCGTTTGCACACTGCCAAGCGGTAAGCTCTTGTGTCCGGAATTTATTAGTATACAAATGATATTTGCGTCAAGACGCCAGGCTGAAACACCTTTCCAAACTGAGACATATCTGTAGTCCTGACATTTCGGGTTTCGACAATGGAAGAGAATTTTTCGGCGCAGACGCTGGATTCCTCGGGCAGCGTCGTCGCCGGCATCGATGTCGGCGGAACCTTTACCGACCTGCTGCTGATCGACGGCCGTCACGGTGGCAAGGTGCATATCGCCAAGACCCCGACCACCATCGACAACCAGGCTTTTGGGGTCGTTTCGGCCCTCGACGCCACCGGCTTCCCCATCCGCGGCATCGACCTCATCGTGCACGGCACGACCACCACCACCAACGCAGTGCTCGAACGCCGGCTGGCCAGGACCGGCATGATCACCACGCGCGGTTTTCGCGACGTCATCGAGCTTGGCCGGCGGACGCGGCCGCAGGCCTATGGCATGACCGGCAGCTTCGTCCCGATCATTCCGCGCAATCTGCGGCTTGAAGTGTCGGAGCGCGTCGAAGCCTCGGGCGCGGTGCGCATTCCGCTCGACGAAGCCGAGATGCGCGACGCGGTTTCACAATTGCTCGCGGCCGGCTGCGAATCCCTCGTCATCCATTTCCTGCATTCCTACGCCAATCCGGCGCATGAGCGGCGCGCCGCCGAGATCGCCGCCGCGCTTTGGCCGAACAGCTACATCACGACAGGCCATGCGCTGCTGTCGGAAGCGCGCGAATTCGAGCGCGGCGTCACCGCTGCGGTCAACGCCTCGGTGCAGCCGATCCTCGAGCGCTATGTCGAGCGGCTGCGCAAGGAATTGGCGTCAAAAGGCTACGCCCGCGACTTCCTGATCATGAACGGCAATGGCGGCATGATCTCGGCCCGCTTTGTCACCCGTGAATCGGCCAAGACCGTGATGTCCGGCCCGGCCTCCGGCGTCATCGCCGCCGCCTATACCGGAAAACGCGCCGGCTTCGAAAACCTGGTCACCTACGACATGGGCGGCACCTCGACCGACGTGGCGCTGATCCGCAATGCCGAGCCGGCGGTGTCGAACGAGATCGAGATGGAATATGCGATGCCGATCCATGTGCCGATGGTGGCGGTGCACACCGTCGGCGCCGGCGGCGGCTCGATCGCCCGCGTCGATGCGGCCGGCCTGATCCAGATCGGCCCGGAAAGCGCCGGCGCCAATCCCGGCCCGATCTGCTACGGCCGCGGCGGCGTTGAACCGACCATCACCGACGCCAATCTGGTGCTTGGCCGGCTGGCGCCGAAAAAGCTGCTCTCGGTCGAGAACCCGGTCACATCAGAACACGTCGCCGGCATCTTCGAAGACAGGATCGGCCGCCCCACCGGCCTGTCCGGCGTCGAGGCGGCAGGTGCGGTGCTGCGGCTCGGCAACATCAAGATGGCCGGCGCCATCCGCATGGTCTCGGTATCGCGCGGCCACGACCCGCGCGATTTCGCGCTGTTCGCCTTTGGTGGCGCCGGGCCGCTGCATGCGACAGCGCTGGCGCGGGAACTCGGCCTGCCAAAAGTCTTGGTGCCGGCGCGGCCGGGCATCACCAATGCGCTTGGCTGCGTCGTCGCCGATCTCAGGCACGATTTCGTCAACACCGTCAACCAACCGGTGGCCGGTCTTGATGAAATCCAGCTTCACGAGATATTGGAACGGCACCGAAACGAAGGCGAAGAGCTGATCGGCAAGGAAGCGGTGAAGCCGGAGACGATCCGCGTCACCCATTCCGCCGACATGCAGTTCGTCGGCCAGACCCACATCATCAACGTGCCGCTGCCGTCGTCTTCGGTGACGCGCGCCGTCCTGCAGCAGCTGTTCGAAAAGGCCTATTTCGCCCGCTTCAAGGTCGAGCTGCCGGAAATCCGCGCCAATCTGGTCAACCTCAACACTTCCGTCACCGGCGTGCGGCCGGCGATCGACCTGTCGCGGCTGATCGACCCGGCTGGCCGCGCCAGAACGCTTGATGAGGCGCGCCGCGAAATCCGCACGGTCTGGTATGGCGGGCGCTGGCACGACACGCCTGTCTATGTCAGGGAAAAGCTGCCGCTCGACGCCGTCATCGAAGGGCCGGCGATCCTCGAACAGATGGACGCCACCACCGTGCTCGAGCCCGGCGACCGGGCGCGCTCGGACGCCGACGGCAACATCATCATCGAGGTGGGGCAGTTATGATAAGGCTTTCATCGAAGAGGACCCCTAACCCCTCCCCACAAGGGGGAGGAGGATTTGGTCGAGCCACCAGTTCCTGGCATCGACAAGCAGCGATTTGCTGCTTTGAGCGCCAACGAGAATCCCCCTCCCCCTTGTGGGGAGGGGTTAGGGGTGGGGGTCCGCGCGGATGATCACTCTCGACGCCATCACGCTTTCGGTCATCCAGGCGGCGCTGCAGCAGGTCTGCGACGAGATGGACCTGACGTTTTCGCGCGCCGCCTTCTCGCCGGTCATTGCCGAGGCCAACGACCGCTCCGACGGCATCTATTCGGCGGTCGACGGATCGCTGATCGCACAGGGCAGCCAAGGCCTGCCGGTGTTCGTCGGCGTGATGCAGTATTCGACCAGGACGGTGATCGAAATGATCGCCGACGGACGCTGCCTGCCGCCCGAGCCTGGCGATATCTACATCGTCAACGACCCCTATCTCGGCGGCACCCATCTGATGGATGTGCGCTTCGCCATGCCGGTCTACCGCGACGGAAAAATCTTCTGCTGGCTGTCGAACACCGGCCACTGGCCCGATATCGGCGGCTCGGTGCCGGGCGGCTTTTCCGCCTCGGCAACCGCGGTCGAGCAGGAAGGCTTGCGGCTGCCGCCGGTAAAGCTGTTCAAGCGGGGCGTGCTCGACCGCGAGATCTACGCCATCATCTGCTCGAATATCAGGGTCGCCGACCAGCGCATCGGCGACATCCGCGCGCAGGCGGCTGCGCTGCTGATCGGCCAGGACCGGCTCAACGGAATCCTGGATCGTTACGGAGATGAAACGGTTGTCGAGGCAATTGCCGAACTGCGTCGCCGCGCCGCCGAGCAGATGCGCGCCAACATAGCGGCCATTCCCGATGGCATCTATCGCTCCAAAGCCTTTGTCGATTCCGACGGAGTGGTCAACCAGCCACTGACCATTGCGCTGGCGGTCGAGAAACAAGGCGACACGCTCAGCTTCGATTTTTCCGGCTCGTCAAAGCCGTGCGCCGGGCCGATGAACAGCGTGCTGGCGACGACCTTGTCCTCGGTCTATCTCGCCATGCGCCACATTTTCCCCGACGTGCCGATCAGCGCCGGCGCCTTCGAGCCGCTGGTCGTCAATCGGCCGGAAGGGACTTTCCTCGACGCCAAATATCCGCGCCCGGTGTCCGGTTGCGCCGCCGAGGTTTCGCAGCGCATCGCCGAAGCGGTGTTCGCGGCGATGGTGCAGGCGCTGCCCGACAAGGTGACGGCGGCTCCGGCCGGCTCCAGCGGCAATTTCGCGCTCGGCGGCAACGATCCGGCGCGCGGCCGCGATTACGTCATGTACCAGATCTCCGGCGGCGGTTATGGCGGCAATGCCGGTCATGACGGCCTGAGCAATGGCTGCTCGACCATCGGCATTTCCAAATCGCCGCCGGTCGAGATCATGGAGCAGGCGTTTCCGGTGCTCTACCGCCATTATGCCCTGCGCGAGGGCTCGGGCGGCGCCGGCAGGCATCGCGGCGGTTTTGGGCTCGCCTATGAGGTCGAGATCCTGCGCGGCGACGCCCGCGCCTCCTTCGTCATGGACCACGGCCGCTTCGGCCCGCAAGGCGCGCTCAGCGGCAGGGACGGCGCGGTCAACACGGTGACCGTTTTTCGCGACGGCAGAGAACATGTGCCGCCGCATCTCTCCAAGGAGCAGGACATCGCGCTGAAGGCCGGCGACCGCGTGCGCGTCGGCACGCCGGGCGGCGGCGGCTATGGCGATCCCCTGCAGCGCGATCCGCAACTGGTGCTGCGGGATGTCGCCTTGGGCTATTACACGCCCGAACAGGCCAGCGAGAAATTTGGCGTCGCCCTTTCCGCGGACGGGTCGGCGATCGACCTGGCCGCCACCGGGCGGAGACGAGCAGCCGGCTGACCTGCAATCGGCCCTGCCGCGCCGTGATCGCCGTAGGGAATGTCGTTTCCGTCTTCGCCGCGCACACAAAACCCCGTAGACTTTGCTCCACAACGGAGATCTGGATCATGCGCCTTTTCGGTCGTTTCTTGGCTGCCGCTGCCGTCGCCCTGGCGCTCGCCACCGGCGCTGCCTCCGCCCAGGACAAGAAACTCAGGCTTGGCACCGAGGGCGCCTATCCGCCGTTCAACTATGCCAATGCCGACGGCACGCTGGGCGGCTTCGACATCGACCTCGGCAAGGCGCTGTGCGCCGAGATGAAGACCGAGTGCGAGTTCGTCGTGCAGGATTTCGACGGCTCGATCCCGGCGCTGCAGGCCGGCAAGTTCGATGCCATCATCAACATCACCATCACGCCGGAACGCGCCGAGAAGGTCGACTTCACCCACAAATACTATCAGACGCCGCCGGCCATCGCGGTGCCCAAGGATTCGACCGTCACCGGCACCTCGCCCGAGGACCTGAAAGGCAAGGCGCTTGGCGTGCAGAGCGCCACGATCCACCAGAATTTCGCCGAACAGAAATACGCAGGCTCGACCATCAGACCGTATCCGACCGGCGACGACGCCCGCACCGACATGGTCAACGGCCGCCTCGACGCGGTGATGGACGGCTCCATCCTGCTGACCGAATGGCTGAAAAAACCCGAGGGCGCCTGCTGCAAGCTGCTCGGCACCCTGGCCCCCGACCCGGCCATCCACGGCCCAGGCGTCGGCATCGCGCTGCAGAAGGGCAACAAGGAGCTGGCCGAAAAACTCGACGCGGCGATCGACGCGCTGCGCGCCAACGGCAAATACAAGGAAATCAACGACAAGTACTTTGCCTTCGACGTCTACGGCGAGTAGGCGGAGGCGCTCCGAGCGCAATCGTTTCAGGTTTGCGCTGCCCCTCATCCGCCTGCCGGCACCTTCTCCCCGTATAGAGACGGGGAGAAGGGGATTTCCTGCACCGCTGCCGATTGGCGAAATCCTCGGTGACGGCGTCCTTCTCCCCGTCACTATACGGGGAGAAGTGCCCGGCAGGGCGATGAGGGGCAGCGCCGACATCGACAATTGGTGAAGTATGCCCGAACGG
>NZ_JBVVQB010000025.1:0-100881 GCF_055811775.1 Mesorhizobium sp. WSM4844
GCGGGCTGCGGCGTCAATCGCCCCTCACGCGGGTTCTTGGGGCCCCCCCGCTCCTCGTCGGGCGGGGGGGTCCCCCCGCGGGGGGAGTCGCGCGGGCGCGGCCGGCCGCCCCCCCGCTGGTCGGTCGGGCGCGCGGCAAGCGGTTCGCCGTGCTATCGGGCGCGGACCGCATCGTCTTCGACCAGGACCTCGCTTCCGTCGACGAGGAAGCACCGCGTCACAGACGCAAGGGAGCCGACGATGGCGAATGAGAAGGTGCCGACCCTGGGCGTCGTTCTCGCCGGCGGGCTCGCCCGGCGCATGGGCGGTGGCGACAAATCGATGCGTCGGATCGACGGACTCACCATCCTCGAGCATGTCCTCGAGCGCCTCAGCCCGCAATGCGACGGGCTGTTGCTGAACGCCAATGGCGACCCTGCCCGCTTCGACCGCTTTCGCCTACCAGTCGTCGCCGACCCGGTCGAGAATTATCCGGGCCCGCTTGCCGGCGTGCTTGCGGGCCTCGACTGGACCGCGGCGAACAGGCCCGATGTCGAATGGATCGTCAGCGTCGCAGCGGACTGTCCTTTCTTGCCGCGCGACCTCGTCGAACGGCTGCATCGGGCGCGCATGGCGAAAGCTGCGGATCTGGCGGTGGCGATGTCAGCGGGTCGGACGCATCCTGTCATCGGGCTGTGGCAAGTGGCGATGCGAGATGCGCTACGCCATGCACTGGTCCAAGAGGGCGTTCGCAAGATCGACCTGTGGACGGCTCGCTACAAGGTTGCAACCCAGTCCTGGCCGGACAAGCCGGTGGATCCCTTCTTCAATGTCAACACGGTCGAAGATTTTGCCGAGGCCGAACGGCTGGTTGGGCACCTTGCCGACCCTTAACCCGGATATCTCACACTTGGCCAGGTCGGGTAAAACCCATGCGCTCGACCGCCTCGTTGAATTCAGGCGAAGCGAGCGCGGCAAGGAAGGCCTGCACCGCGGGTCGCTGTTTGCGGGCAGAGACCAGCGCGAAATCATAATGCTCTTCCTTCAGCGCAATGAAACCGAGCCCGGCTGAGCGCGCCACCGGCGCAATGGTGACGCCCCAGTCTGCTCGGTTCTGTGCGACTGCCGCCGCGACGGCATTGTGCGAGCGGGGCTGGTTCCAATATCCGTCGGGACGCGCCGGGCCAAGCAGTTGGTCGATCAGGATGCGCGTACCCGAGCCCTGGTTGCGGTTGACCATCATGCAATTGGGATCGGCGACTGCGGCTCGCACCGCCTCCTCCGGGTCGGTCCCCTGGAAGCGCACGTCGCCCGGGCGGTAGACGATGCCCTGCATGCGTCGCCATCCCTGCACGAGTTCGAGGCCTTCGCTCAGGAACGGCGCATTGTAGCTTTGCGTCTTGGCATCGAAGAGGTGGATGGGCGCGATATCGCACTCGCCTCGCCTCGCCGCGGCCAGGCCGCCCAGGCTGCCGACCGCGATGGACCGCACCGTCAGGCCGGCGCGAAACAGAATGCCCACGACAAGATCGAGGCCGGTGCAGTTGCTGCCGATCACCACGAGATCGGGAACACGGACGTGCGGGGTGAACAGCGTCACCGACGCCTCGCTTCCGGCAGGCATATTGTCGGCTAGAGCTTCGATGCTGATGAAGCCGTCGGCCTGGGCAAAGGACGTTATCGCCCCCGAGCCCTTGCCGGTGGGATAGGCGACCAGCCCCTGCTCACCCTCGACCAGCGATACCATCACGAACTCCGTGCGGCCGAGTTCGGACTGAATGCGCAGTGGGACCTTTGCCGCGACCTTCGCTTCGGTCCGAGGCGGCAGGCCCGCCATGCGGCGCAGCACGGGTACGATCATGTCGTGGAAGGTGAACATGGCCGAAGTCGGGAATCCCGGCAGCACGACGACCGGCTTGCCGTCGCAGACGGCGAGGCAAAGCGGCTTTCCCGGCTTCAGCGCCACGCCATGGGCAACGATGCCGGGCGCGCCGAGACGGTTCACGATGCGGTGGCTGACATCACCCGCGCCCTTGGACGTCCCACCCGACAGTATCAGCACGTCATGCGCCGCCAGCGCCTCGCGCATGGCGGCTTCGAGTGTGGCTTCGTCATCCGGATAGGCGCCGAGAAAGCTCGCCTGGCCGCCATTTTCGGTTATCGCGGCGCTGACGATTGCGCCATTGGCGTCGTAAATGCCGGCGGGTCGCAGGGTGTCGCCTGGTTGGACAAGTTCGTCGCCGGTCGACACAACCGCCACCCGCAGCTTGCGCGCCACCGTCACCAGCGCAATTCCACAGGCGGCAAGCATGCCGATTTCACGCGAGCCGATCACCGTTCCGGCGCGCAGCAGAACCTCACCGCGGGCAATGTCGGATCCGGCATGCGAGATGAACTGGCCGGGCGAGGCTCCGCGCCTGACCTCGATGGCATCGCCTTCGGCTGGGTGTGTGTGCTCCACCATGACGATGGCATCGGCGCCGCGCGGCACCGGCCCGCCCGTCGCGATCGAGGTGGCGGTGCCTGCGAGCACAGGGATTTGCGGGGCGACACCGCAGGCGATGGTTTCGCGGTTGAGCAGGAGCCTGGCAGGAAGCGCCTCCGACGCGGTGGCGATGTCGGCGGCGCGCACGGCAAAACCATCGACGTTCGAACGGTCGAAGGGCGGCACGTCGATCGGAGCCGTGACATCATCGGCAAGCGGCAGCCCAAGCGCATCCGCCAGCATCAGTTCTTCGGTCGGGGTCGTCCTGGGAAATAGCACCGCCTCGAAACGGGCGAGCGCCTCGTCGCGCGACAGGACCGTCAGGAACTGCTCCTGGCCGGTATGCTCCTGGCCGGTATCTGGGCGGGTGGATCTGGTCATCACCGACTCATCTGGGATCGTCGAACACAAAGGCGCCGACAGGTGTTCCCGCGGCCCAACCCTCACTGCCCCCTGGAATGGCAAGCCATGCATCCGCCAGGCGGATCGCCTCCAGCGAAAAATCTCCTATCGCAAGCGGCCGCCATCTGTCTTGTTGCTGGTTCAGCAGGACGATCTCGGCCAGTCCGACCGTGGACGAGATTTTCCGCTCCAGCGCCAGGACCGTCTGTCGCCGGGCGCTCCTGTCCGTCAGGCGATCGATAGCCGGCTGAACCAGCGCCAGAAAGGCGGCAAGAGCCTGATCGGGCGCGCCGGGCAGAGCAATGATCGGGACCGCATCGAGCCGTCCGATCGCCGCGGTTCGGCCGGGCTGTAGCGCTATGTTGTGGGCGATGAGCGCCCCACGCGCGGCAAGCGCGTCGGCTGTAGCGTCGGCGCGCCCCGCACCAGTGCCTCCAATCAGGATGATCAGATCGCCGGCTGCATTGCCAAGCGCCTGGGCGACGGATCTGGCGTCGCGCGAAACCGTTTCGATATCGAACACCGTCGCGCCAGAAGCTCTTGCGAGGTCGGCGACAAGATGGCCCGTGAAAGTATCGCTCGTTGGGGCGGCGACATCGATCAGGCGCACCTGCGGCATCCGCACCGCAATTTCACCAATCCCTGCACTTCGCACGGTCAGGAGGTCCGCGGCCGACAGCCTGTGCCCAGCAATGATCAGCGGTCGGCCCGCCGCCATGTCCTCGCCAGCGCGTCGCACGCCCTGGCCCGGAGCCGCTTCATCGAGCGCCTGGGGCATCGGGCCGCTGCAATCGATGAGATCGGCCTCGAGAACGCAATCGCATCCCTCCGGCATGGCGCCGCCTGCTTCTATCCAGACCGGAAATGCCATCAGCGGCAGCGGCGAATAGGCCGACGCACCGGCAAGATCGAGCGCGCGGCACGCCCAGCCATCTGTCTTTGCCATGTCGCGGACCGGCTGCGCGCGTGCCAGGGGCGGCATGGCGGCGCCGATCTTCCCAAGCGTCTGGTCAAGCGGCAAAAGAGTGGGCGCGACCGGCTCCACTCCGTCGAGGAGTGCGGCGAGAGCCGCTTCGAGACCGGTCAGCGCGCCGATGGAAGGCTGCATTCTCATCATGTCCGATGATGGGGCAGATGCGAACCGCTTTGCAACCGACTTCAGGAGCGCTGCTGCTCAGCGTTCGGGAAGAAGAGTTGCTGGCCGTCAATGGTGTACTCGCCGATCGCCTGCTGTCCTTCCGGCGAGATCAGCCAATCTATGAAGCGTTGGCCGGGTTCGGCCTTGACGTTCGGATGCCTCGCGGGGTTCACCAGGATGACGCCATACTGGTTGAACAGCCTTTTGTCGCCTTCGACCACGATCTCCAGTTCGCCGCGGTTCTTGAACGCCAGCCATGTGGCGCGATCGGAAAGCACATAGGCATCCATGGCGCTGGCTGTGTTGAGCGCAGCGCCCATGCCCTGCCCTATCTCCTTGTACCAGGGGTCCCCCACCGCCGCGATATCGACACCTGCCGCCTTCCAGAGTCCGAGTTCAGCAAAGTGGGTTCCGGATTTGTCGCCGCGGGAAACAAAAACAGCTTTTTTGCTCTGGATCGATGTCAAGGCGACTGCGATATCCGGCGAACCCTTGATGCCGGCCGGGTCGCTTCTGGGCCCAATCAGGACGAAATCATTGTACATCGCATCGAAGCGTCTCACGCCAAAACCTTGCTGGACGAATTTCTCCTCCTGCGCCCTGGCATGGACGAAGACCACGTCTGCGTCTCCCCGGCGGCCGGCGTCGAGCGCCTGGCCGGTTCCCTGCGCGACCACCCTCACCTCGATACCGGTCCTCGTGGTGAACAACGGCAGTATGTGGTCGAAAAGGCCGGCATCCCGCGTCGACGTCGTCGAGGCCACCACGATCGACTGTTCCTGTGCGCTGGCCGATGCGCCGCTGGAGGCGAGGAAGGTCAAAATGACCGCAATTGCGGTAAACTGCCGACGGTTCAGCACTGGAAGCTCCATTTCCGCAGTCAAAGAACGAGTTCCCCATGGATAAAGGCTGCAGCTTCTGCGGATGCGGGGCGATCGAAAAAATCACCGGCGCTGGCGTGCTCGCACAGTCGGCCGCGAACGAGGAAGACGACATCTCCCGCGAGCCGTCGCACCTGACCGAGATCGTGCGAAGCCATGACGATCTTGGTGCCCGATTGGGCGGCCATGAGGATGATCTCCTCGACATGGCGGGTTGCAGCGGGATCAAGGCTGGCGGTGGGCTCATCGAGCAGCAAGACCTCGGGTTCGCGCGCCAGTGCGCGGGCAAGCGCCACGCGCTGTTGCTCGCCGCCGGACAAGCGCCGCGCAGGTCGCGCCGCCAGGCCCAGAAGGCCCACACAATCGAGAAGTTCCTCGGTGCGTGTCGCGCGACGATGGCGCGGACAGCCAGCTTGCGCCAGTCCGTAAGCCACGTTGGCGGCGACGGAGCGGCGCAGCATCACCGGTTTCTGGAGCAGCATTGCCCGGCGGCCGAGGCCGCGATCGGTGCGCCCACCCCAGCTCACAGTTCCTGCGGAAGGCGCGGCAAGTCCCATGCAAACCCGAAGCAGTGACGTCTTGCCCGCGCCATTGGGACCGAGCACCAGTGTCGGCGCACCGGGAGCAATCGCCAGGTTCAGGCGGTCGAGCATGGTCGTGGCGCCGGCGCTGAGCGAGACCCGGTCCAGAACGAGAGGAAGGTCGGTCAGCGCGGCCCGCATCATCAAGCCACCCGTTGCTCCGACCACAATCGCAGGCCCCAGGCAGCGGCATTGATGGCAAGAATGAGGCCGATCAGGATGACGCCGAGCCCGATCGCGAGCGGCAGGTCTCCCTTTGATGTTTCGAGCGCGATCGTGGTGGTCATGGTTCGGGTAAAGCCCTCGATATTGCCGCCGACGATCATGACCGTGCCGACTTCGGCGGCCGCCCGGCCGAAGCCGGCGAGCATTGCGGTGATCAGGCTGAAACGGCTGTCCCACAAGAGCGTCGCCACCCGGCCTGTCGGGCCGACGCCCATCGCCGTCAGTTCGTCGCGATATTCGCGCCACAAATCCTCGATGGTCTGGCGCGTCAGAGCCGCGATAATCGGCAGGACGAGAAGCGCCTGCGCGATGACCATGGCGGCCGGTGTGAACAGCAGGCCGAACGCGCCGAGCGGCCCTGATCGCGACAACAGCAGGTAAACGGTCAGGCCGACGACTACGGGCGGCAGGCCCATGAAGCCGTTGACAAGCACGACGAGCGCGGAACGTCCCGGAAAACGGGTCAGTGCCAGCAACGCCCCGAGCGGCAGTCCCACGACGGCCGCAACTGCAACGGCGGCCAGGGTAATGGTCAGCGAAAGCCGCACTATCGAGATCAGCGTCGCGTCGCCGCTCGCTATAAGCTGCCATGCATCTAGGCCTTCTGACATTCCCATTCGCCTGCGCTGCGTCCTTCCCTGCTATTTCTGCTGCATTTACTCCGTATTCGTCAAACAATTGAACTTGCGCAGGAATATGCATAAGGTTGCAGGATGGATTTGCTGACGACTGTGGAAGCCGCAGACTATTTGCGCCTTGGCGAACGCAAGCTTTACGAATTGGTCGCCAAAAACAGCATCCCGTGCAGCAAAGTGACGGGCAAATGGCTGTTTCCGCGTAACGAGCTCGACCGGTGGGTTCTGTCGGGATTGGCGCGTCCCGACGGGATGATTGCGCCCGAGCCGCCGCCCATAGTCGGCGGCAGCCAGGACGACCTGCTGGAATGGAGCCTTCGTCAGGCGGGCTCCGGCCTTGCCTCGCTTACCGAGGGGACGGCAGGCGGCGTTGCGCGTCTTTTGCGTGGCGAGATTGCCGCTGCGGCGATCCATTTCCACGGTGATGCCGCCGACCCCAATGTGGAGGCCGCGCGCGCCATGCCGCGGCTGCACGATGCGGTGCTGATCGGTTTCACGCGGCGCGAACAAGGGCTGCTGCTGCCGCCGGGCAACCCCCGATCGCTCAACAGCCTGGCCGATGTCCTAGAAAGCGGCGCCAAGATCGCGATGCGCCAGGTCGGGGCCGGAGCCCAAATGCTGCTGGATGTCCTGGTCGCCCGCGCCGGCGCCAGCCAGAGGCGGTTGAACCGGCTCGAGCCGCCATGCCTGACAGGGCCGGAACTCGCTGCCGCGATCCGGACCGGCAGGGCCGATTGCGGCATTGCCACACGCGCCGCCGCGCGCGCCGCCGGCCTCAAATTCGTGTCATTGGCGTGGGAGAATTTCGATCTGCTGATGCGGCAGCGAACCTATTTCCAGCCTTCGATCCAGGCGCTGATCCGCCTCATGGCCGAGGACAGCTTCACCCAGCGCGCCGCAGAACTTACGGGCTATGACACCGACCCGGCCGGGCAGGTCCGATTCTTCCATTGATGTGGGGTGTCGATGGAGCGCCGGGCGCACCGCCGAACCTGTTCAGCCAAGGTCGATGTCGCCTTCGACGACGTGGTGCAGACCCGCGCGTTCGGCCGTGATCACGGCCCTCACGGTCAGGCGCCCCTGCCCTTGCAGTCCCGCATCCGCCACGGCCTTTTCGATCGCCTGCTGCGAGGTGACGCCGACCTGCTTCAGGAACTTGCGCATCGACACGTTGAAGGCATCGGTTTCCATGTTTTGAGTCATAGGATTGCCTCTAATAGCTTGGACTGTGCGGCTGGTCGGGTCGCGATCGCATGCTGTTCCCCGGCAAAGACGCTGCCCGCCAGCGGAACACGGAAACGTATGATGCGCAATGCATAAGACGCTCGCAACAGCTTTGCTCGCTGCTGTTTTCCTCGCCGGCGCGACGGCACATGGTGCGGAACTGCGCGGGCATGGCGGTCCGGTGCGGGCGATTTCCGTGGCGCTGGACGGAAAGACGGTGGCAACCGGCAGTTTTGATACCAAGGCAATCATCTGGTCGCTTGAGACCGGCGAAGCACGCGACGTGCTGCTCTTTCATGAAGGTGAGGTAACTGCCGTCGCTGCATTGCCGAACGGGCGCTTTGCCAGCGCCGGTACGGATGGTCGCATCGCGATCTGGCAAATCGGTCGAGGCGAGCCGGCCCGCATCCTGGAGGGCCACACCGGGCCTGTCGCCGACCTCGAACTGTCACCCGACGGATCGATGCTGGCTTCGGCGTCCTGGGACACCACCGTCCGGCTCTGGCCGCTTGCCGGTGGGCCAGCGCGCGTCCTCGAAGGCCATCGTGCAAACGTCAATGCGCTCGCCTTCCTGGCGGACGCAACCCTCGTCAGCGCCGGCTATGACGCGACAGTCATCTTTTGGCCGAGCCAGGCTGGGGCGGCTCCGCTTCGGGCCATCATGCCGACGCCGCTCAACGCCCTAGCAAGAGCGTCCGGCGACCGCCTGTTCGTCGCAGGTGCTGACGGGCAGCTGCGGCTGCTCGACCGGCGCGGCAAAGTGCAGCTGGAAGTTCCGGTCTTGGGCAAACCGGTGATTGCTCTCGCCGCCACCGCAGACGCGAACTATCTCGCCGTCGCCGGCATCGGTGATGGAATCCTGTTGCTGGACGCCATCAGCCTCTCCACCATCCGCACGCTCGACACCTCCGGCGTGGCGGTATGGTCGCTTGCGTTCGCGGCTGGCGGCAAGACGCTTCTGGCTGGCGGCGCCGACCATCTGGTGCGGGAATGGAACGTCGAGACCGGCGAGCGCCTTGGAGCCGCTACAGCAGGCAGGACCGATCCGATGGCCAGATACGCAGGCAATCCGGACGCAGAAGTATTTCGCGCCTGCGTTGCCTGCCATACGCTCGACCCGAACGATGGCCATCGAGCCGGGCCGACGCTGCATGGCATTTTCGGGCGCAAGATAGCGTCCGTGCCGGGTTACCATTATTCGCCCGCTTTCCGGAAAATGGACATCGTCTGGACACCGGAAACCGTGTCAGAGCTGTTCGAGCTGGGTCCGAACGCCTACACCCCCGGCACCAAGATGCCTGAACAGACGATCAGCAATGCCGAGGATCGGGCAGCCCTGATCCGCTTTCTTCAGGCCGAGACACGCACCGACTGAACTTCGACATCACCGCATCGACCGAGCGCCCAAAAGGCTCGATGACTTCAGCCTGTGGAACACCGCCCGATTGCGGCCAGTCTGCTTGGCAACATAGAGTGCTTCATCGGCCTGGCGCTGGAGCTGCTCCGGCGAAATGGCCTGGTCCGGCGCCTGGACCGCCACGCCGATGCTGAGGGTGATATAGCGGGACACGCGGGATCCAGGATTAGGAAGACGAGCAGCTTCCACACACTCGCGAATTCGCTCGGCTACAATGGCGGCCTCCTGCTCGTTCACACTTGGAAGCAGCACGAGAAATTCCTCACCGCCATAGCGCGCAACATGATCGCGATCGCGCCTCACGTTCTCCCGGATCAAGCGGGCGACCTCGATGAGGCAACGATCGCCCTCGGCATGACCGAGACGATCGTTGAGCTTCTTGAAGTCGTCGATGTCGCACATCAGCATGGCGGCGCCGCCGGGGCATTTGCCGCCACCGCCCCAGACGTGGTCGAGCGTTTCCGTCATCCGGCGCCGATTGTCGACGCCGGTCAGCGGATCGGTTCTCGCCAGAAGCTCCAGCCGATCGTTCGCTTCTGCCAGTTCGGCAACCCTGTGTCGGTCTCGAAGCTCGAACAGAAAAGTCTTCTGAGCCAGAATTGTCATCGTACGCCGCGCGGCGACCGTAGCGAGAATGCCGCTGGCGAAAAACAACGTGGCAGCCACCGCATTGCCAATCTCAAGGCCCGGGTTCTGCACCTGGAAGACGAGATAGAGACCGAGAGCCAAAGCCGCGACCGTCACGGTCCATGCCTGAGGGACGCCGAAGATGATGATGGCGGTAATCGCTACGAACAGCATGATGTTCAAGTGCCGTTCGTAGAACTCGCCGCCGGCGCTTGCGCCGACCAATACGATCGACAACAGGATGAGGAACATGCCTGTGATCAGGGAACCCCCTGGACCCAGGACGGGCGCCGTTTTCGCCAGACAAGGACCACGGCTGCAGCGACGGGAGGGATGATGGCGCCAGGCAAGAGCATGGATAGCGCGATCGACCTTGGAAGCATCACCAGGTTGAGCGCCAGCGTCAGCACATCCAGGAACGCCACCCATGTCATCCAGGCGCGGATGATCTTGGCCGTTTGCGACCAGACACGTGCCTGAAACAGGCGCTTGATCTCGCCTTTGAGCCGGATGTCGCGCGTGCGCTGCGCCAGAAGTCGCTCAACTTCCGCCGTGACGGCAGGATCGTCCTGCATGTCAAGGTGCGTTCGATCTACCAATCGACGAGCCCTGAGGCCCCCCTTTGCCATACGTCCATTCGAGCCACCCGGTGGTCAGCCGAGCGGCAAGCATGTCACGCTATGCCTAAGATTTGATTGCTGAAACCGTTTATTTGCGTGTTGATCGTGTAACCCCTTTTGGTCACCGTCGTAGCCGGCTCACCGCCCCGATCGCCGGGAAACGCATTTTTGAGGGCGATCAGACCGAGGGCTCAGACCGCCTTGTCGCTCGAGGCCTTGCGCTCCCGCAGATAGTCTTCAGTGGTTCGCGGCGGCGAACGACCAGGGCCGGCATAAGGATCGAAGCCCTCATTCATGGCCGCATCGACGCGGCAATTGTCGCACATCCGTACAAGGTCGAGCCGCCGTGCGTTCTCGCCTGCAAACATCCAGTGTTTGCCTTCGAGCTTGGCGACGATCCGCTCGACGGTGCTCCTTGTGCCGAACGGCTTTGCGCAGCGGATGCAGTTGTACGGCTCCTCTTGCTTCACGACCCGGCTGCGAGCACCCCATGCCTGGAAATCCACCTGCGGCGTCAAGGTGATGACCTTCTCCGGGCAGGTCGCGGCGCAAAGGCCGCACTGCACGCAGGCGCTCTCGGAAAAATACAGGGCCGGCTGCTGCTCGCTGTCGGAAAGCGCCCCGGTTGGACAGGCCGAGACACAAGAGAGGCAGAGCGTACAGCCGTCGACATTGACGTCCAGGCCGCCGAACGGAGCTGCAGCAGGCAACGCCACCCGGTCGACCGGCGTCGGCGCGGCTCGATGGAGCTCGAGCATGGTGCTCGTCAGCAGGCTGCGCTTCTTGCCGAGCGGCAGGAATGCCGCCGGGCGCCGCGACGCAACATCTGGAGTAATCAGGTCGAGCGCCGAGGCGAGTATGTCGGGATCGTCCACTTCGATCAATCCGCAGACCTCCGCGCCATAACCGAGAGACCGGCTCAAAAGATTGGCGATTGCGATGTTTGCGGCAATTCCGGTAAGCTCATGCCTTGGCTTGGCCGACGACAGCGCCCTTACGGCGCAAGCGCCCCAGGCGACCGGCGCGGTCCATGCCTCGACCCCTAACTGGGTAATCTCGTTCACCGCGACCGGCAGGACATTTGCGGGCAGACCCGCGCCGAAGCGGGCAAGTGCGTCGATCAGCGGCTCGCCATGGCCGAGATCATGGAATAGCACAATCGCATCCAGGCCGCCCGCCTCACGATAGGTGACAAGAAGCGTCCGCAGCCGCCGAAGCAGCGTTGCGGCATCCGGCACGGCGTAGGCGGCAGCGCCCGTGGGACATGCCGCCGCGCAGCTGCCGCAGCCGGCGCATACTTCCGCATCGATCGCGACGTGGTTCCCGGCGGGCGTTATCGCCCCAGTCGGGCACAGGTCGAGGCACCGTGTGCAGCCGGTGATGCGCGATCTCGAATGGGCGCACAGATCGGAGGAGAAATCGATGAAGCGCGGCTTGTCGAACTCGCCAACCAAATCGGCTGCCGTTGCGATCGCAACGGCGACGGAGGCGCGATCGCCGGGATCGGCCTTCACGTAGCCGTCGCGCAATTCATGAGCAGGGAAAAGCGGAGCCCCGCCGGAGAGATCAAGGATGATGTCGGCGTTCGAGACCGCTCCATCCCGCGATATCCCAAAGCCAAGCCGATCGCGCGAAGATGGATTGGGCGCCGCGAAATCGTCGACTGTCAATTCGAAGGCGCCAAGATGGCCGCGCGCTTGCCGGATCGTTCCCTGCATGACGGGAAAATCCCAGACCCGGTGCGGCGCGATATCGCGCGGACGGCTAAGCAACACAGTGACATCCAGCTTTTCGGCGAGTTGCCGGCCCGCGTCGATCGCCGTCGCGTCGCAGCCATAGACCAGGACGACACCATTGCTCGAAAGCGTAACGAGCGCGGGTGGCGAAGCGGGTTCGGCCGCCATGGCGAGCAGAGCCGCCGCTTTCGGGCCGGCAGCAGCAGCATCCTGCGACCAGCCGCCCGTCTCGCGAATGTTTGCGAAAACCAGATCGCCTGCGAAACCGAGTTCCTCGGCGAGGTCGCCGAAAAGCGGCGCCTGTTGCGTGCAGCTGATGGTGACTGCTTCGCCGCCGCTCAGGGCGCTGCGCACCCGGTCGAGTTCCGCGCCGCAGAACTGGTCCCCCGCCTCGACCCGTGCGCCCTTGCATCCGCGGGCGACGCTGGCGCCGAAGCGTGGCATGCTCCGCTCGCACGAGCAGACCAGGACCGTGCGTGGTTTGTCCAGGCTCATTCCGACTCCCGTGGCATCTTCCTTGCCCACGCGGTAGCGCCTCTTGTCTGGAAGTATTATAAAGACATTACAGTCGCCGTCATCAAAATATGGATCGGCCTATGCGGCCCTCTGTCAGCGACCTCCAACTGCCACCGCCTTACAGCCTCGTGCCGCTGAGAGAGGCCGGTGACGCCTTTGCGCACGCCTGCGCGATTGCGGCAGACGAAGGCGCAGGCACGCTTGCCTGGGTGCGCCGCTACGATCTGGCCGAATTCGCAGTGGTGCTTGAGCCTGAAGAGCCGCTGGAGGATGCGCGTCGCGCGATCTATGCCGGCATGAACGCACTTGCCGATGCGCTTGCGGTCCATGCTCCGCCGTCGCGGCCCATCACCTTCGACTGGCCCGACACTGTTCGTGTCGACGGGGTTCTCGTCGGCGGCGCCCGCCTGGGCTGGCCGGAAGGGGCACGGGAGAACGAAATCCCCGACTGGATCGTCTTCTCCGGCATGATCCGCACCGCCGTCATCCGCGCCGGCGAGCCCGGTCTGCGGCCGCTGCTTGGCGCGCTTGACGAACTCGGCTTCGTTGCGCTCGATGCCGGTGAGATCGTTGCGAGCTTCTCCCGCCATCTGATGGCCGCATTCCACGAATGGAGCGACAGCGGCTTCGGTTCGATCGCCAGCCGCTGGCTTGACCGGCTGCCCCGAAAGGGCGACGAGCATGCAGAGCTTGCCGGCAACGGCGATCTGCTGATTTCCGACACGACCTCTCACGGGCTTCGCGAGCGAAGAAGCCTGCCCGAGGCGCTTGCCAGGCCCTCCTGGCTCGATCCGATGACGGGCACGCCATGGCTTTGAAGCTGCCGCGAACGATCCGCCTCGATCCATCGGATACGTTTGTCTATTCGCGCGCTGCAGAACCGGGCGAATGGGCGGTGACCGGCACCTTCCTGTTCTTCGGCGCCGATGTGGCCAGGCTTTCCGGCAAGGAACGGCAGGCGTTCCGCGCCGGGTTCCTCGGCATTGACAGTTTCGGCTGGTCCACCCTCGTCGTGGTCACGGACGCGTCCGCGAATGATCGCGCGGCGGCCGTCGATCGGCTGGCCGAGCAGCTTGTGGTGCGATGCGGTGCGCCGGACATCGAAACGGCGCGCGCCGCCGCCGAAGAGGAGATAGAATTCGCGCAATCGCTGTGCGACCACCCGCTAAACACGCTGATTGGGGTCAACCGCACCAGCGAACAGGCCGGCACCCGCGAGTGTTTCCGCACCCTGCATCGCAAGGCGAGCCGGCTGGAGCCGGCAACGGCATTCCGCTTTGTCGAAATCGAGGGCGAGGACGCGTCGACGGAAAAGTTCGATCTCCTTGCGTTGGCCGGGAGGCAGAAGTGAAGGATTTCTGGGTTTCCTCAGGTCATCACCTTCTCGACAGGGATGAGGCCGGGCGCCTGCTCGTGACCGACTCCTTTCTGAAGGCATATTTTGCGCGGCCAGAGCTTCTCCCTCCCGAAACGGCCTGCCCGGCGGAGTTGCGCCTGCATCACGAACTTTTGATGCATCATCCGCGCCGGCCGGTCGCAAAGCAGGAGATCGCCGCCTTGGAGGACCCGGATGCGCGCGAGAACTGGGAGTTCATGATTGCCTTTCGCGACCATGTGCTGGCCGCTCCCTCGCTCGAGGCCGCATATCTCGCGCTGGCGCGCGGCTCGGCCGAAAATATCCCGCCGCTGTTCATGAACCAGCTTGCGCAGGTCGTCCTGCGCAATGCGCTGGATGGTCAGCACGACGCCTGCGTCGTGCGAGCCGCTGAGCTGTTTTATCGGCCACAACGGGTGACGTCTAACGAGGGCGCCGTGCTTCTCGCCGATGCCGAAACCATAGAGCTGCATGAACAGAACCGCCATGCCTCGCCGCTCCTCGGCATGCTTGGTGGCCCAGCTGTCACGGAGCTGGAGATACTCGACGAGCACAATTCCGAGAGTTACTTCGCCAGGAGCGACGCTTTCGATATGGTGCTTAAACTCGGCAGCGCACGCAGTCCGGCCCGGCGCGGCCTTGCCACCGCAATGGAGATCTGGATTCGCCATCTTGTTGCGGTGGACGTGGAGATCGAGCCGGTGGAGCGGATCGAGGATGAGGACTGGGCCTGGTTCGTCGGCCTCGACGCCGAAGCGACCCGCATCGGCAACACGCTCTGGGCCGGCGATGAACTTGACCCGGAGGCTGCACAGCGCGTGATTGCACTGTTCCGGCTCACCTTCTCCGACACAGGCGAAGTACTGCCGCAGGTGGGCGCCAGGCCCGTCTGGCTCATAATTGCCATGACCCCTGACCGAACGATCCGCATGAAGCCGCAGAACCTTGTCGCAGGCCTGCCGTTTCGCGCCCCAGGGACGGTGAACTAGGAGGATTGGTGCCATGGTGCGGGAGACGGCGGAAGTCGGGGTGATCGTCGAGCGACGGGCTCTGGACAACCCGTGGATCGACCATGTCTGGGTTCCCGTGGCCGTGCTGGCGGGCGCGCCGAGCGCGGCGCCATGGTCGGTGCTGCACAAATCAGACGGCGTGACGCGCTTCTATGCCGGAACTTTCAAGCTTGAGCTCTTCGGGTGCGACACGGGCATGTACCGGGACAACCTCCGTTCGGGGCGGCCTAGCCTGTGGATCGCGCTCCGGTCGAGCGATGCTCCACCCGGAGTTGTGCTGCACCTGGTGACCGCTGACCCTTTCGAGGGCGAGTCGCTGACCGAGGCTGGCCCCGACATCATCGAGGCCGTGCCGATGCCGATCGAGCTTCAGCAATGGCTGGCCGCCTTTGTCGAGACGCATCACGTCGAGCGTCCTTTCATCAAGCGCCAGCGCGATCGGGCGGACCCTGATGCCCTGGCGAGGCGCGGTCCTCGTTCCGGAACGACGGATGATGCCGAATGAGCGCGGGACGCGACAATGTCTTCGCCCGCTGGTCGCGCCTGAAACAGGCGGCGCGTTACAGTTCGACTGCGGGGCCGCAGAACGATCAGCTTTCGCCTGACGAAGTTGCGGCGCCAGCCGATACTGGTGAGCAGCTTGCACCAGCAATTGTCGAGCCGGAGGCCGCCGAGCCCGCCGAGCCCCTCCCTCGCCTCGAGGATCTGACCGCTCAAAGCGATCTCTCAGCCTTCCTGCGCAAAGGCGTGCCCAAAATGTTGAAGCGCGCCGCATTGCGCAAGATGTGGTCGCTCGATCCGGCAATTCGTGATCATATCGGGCCTTCCGAATATGCCTGGGACTTCAACAGCCCTGGATCCATGGCGGGATTCGGCCCCTTGAAAGCATCCAGCGAAGCTGTCGTGGATTTCCTGTCGAACGGCGGCAACCCGACCGATCCGGCACCCGCCGCCATGGCTTCGCAGGCGCCGGAGACGGCGCCAGCGACCAGCGCCGTTTTGGCGGACGAGGGCGTGAACGCCTCAGCCGATGGGTCGGATTCTGTCACGCCGGACAGTTCGATCGAACCGGCAAACCCCGAATCTCCTTCGGCCGACGGCGCCGGGACCGCTATCGATCGCGACGAAGGCGCCGGCGCCGCGGAATCATCGCCGATCGATCACCAGCGACGCCATGGCGGCGCCATGCCGCGCTGATCTGGATTTGTTGCCATTTTGGCACAGTCGCTGTTGCAATTGCCGGGCGGGGCACTAGTATTCACTTACCCACTCGTTGAGGGGCACGGTCGAGGTCAGTAGATGAACCCAGACTTGCGCCTGGAGGAGGCAATCGGCACGTCGTGCGGAGCTGACGCTCTGGTTCCCGGCGTAGAAGATGCTGACGTCAACGACGTGAACAGCGCACGCGCGGATGAGTACGCGCTGCTCGCCACGCTTCTCCTGGCCGCTCCGGATGCAAACCTCATGGCGCGGCTTTCCGGGTTGCGAGGCGACGCCGAGACCCCGCTCGGCAAGGCTCATGCCGCACTCGGCCAGGCCGCTTCTTCGGCCTCTCCGGTTGCCGTCAGTCGCGAGTATTTCGAGCTCTTCATCGGGGTCGGGCGCGGCGAACTCGTTCCCTACGCCTCCTACTACCTGACCGGCTTTCTCAACGAACGGCCGCTTGCCCGCCTGCGCGGGGACATGAGGCGCCTCGGCCTTGAACGCGCGGACGGTCATTTTGACCCGGAAGATCATCTCGGCACGCTGTTCGAGATCATGAGCGGCTTTGCCGCCACCCATTTCGTGGTTCCCGCCGGCGAGGAGCGGGACTTCTTTGAACGTCACATCGCGCCGTGGGCGAGCCGTTTCTTGGCCGATCTGGAAAACGCGGCCCCGGCCAGGTTTTACCGGGCAGTCGGCGCGTTGGGGCGGATTTTCATCGACATTGAAGCCGAAGGCTTTGCCATGGAGGCGCGACCAAGCTCGTGACCTGATCGCGTCGACGCATAGGGAGGAAGGCAGATGCAGGAAAAGCAACAGACGGCAATGAACCGCCGCAATTTCCTTCGCGCCTTCGGCGGCGCATCCACTACCGCCGTGGCCGCCGCCGCCGTGACGCTCACTCCAGGAGAAGCGCAAGCTTACGATCCCGGTGAGGAGGAGACGAGGGCTCGCTACCGCGAGACCGAGCACGTCAAGGCATTTTACCGTGTGAACGGTTATGAGACGTTGAAGAAATGAGGGCGCCATGCTGACCAAGCGCAAGAGCGGTCAGGCGAGCCGCACAAGATTGCACACATTGATGGGCACGGTCGCCTCCGCTCCCATCGACCGGCGAACCTTCCTTCGCCGCTCCGGTCTCGCGGCCGGCGGAATGGCTGCACTCGGGTCGTTCCATCTCGGCACCGTTCAGAAGGCGGCGGCCATAAGTCCGCCGCAGCCAGGCGTGCCTATAGAACTGAAGAAAAGCGTCTGCACCCATTGCGCGGTCGGCTGCACCGTTACCGCCGAAGTCCAGAACGGAGTTTGGACCGGTCAGGAGCCTTCGTGGGACAGCCCGATCAACCGCGGCTCCCATTGCGCCAAGGGCGCAAGCGTGCGCGAACTCGTGCACAGCGACCGCCGGCTGAAATACCCGATGAAGCTCACCGCAGGGCAGTGGGAGCGTGTCTCCTGGGACGACGCAATCAATGGGATTGGCGACAAACTGCTTGAGATCCGTGAAAAGTCCGGCCCGGAATCCGTCTACTGGATGGGGTCGGCCAAGTTTTCCAACGAAGGAACCTATCTCTTCCGCAAGCTCGCGGCGCTGTGGGGAACAAACAATCAGGACCACCAGGCCCGCATCTGTCATTCGACGACCGTCGCCGGCGTAGCCAACACCTGGGGCTACGGCGCGATGACGAACTCCTTCAACGATATCCGCAATTCGAAGACCATGATCATCATGGGCGGCAACCCAGCTGAAGCGCATCCGATAGCGATGCAGCATCTGCTGGAAGGCAAGGAACTCAACCAGGCCAATCTGATCGTCATCGATCCCCGTTTCACGCGCACCGCCGCCCATGCGACGGAGTACGTCCGATTCCGGTCCGGCACTGACATAGCGCTGTTGTGGGGCATGCTATGGCACATCTTCGAGAACGGCTGGGAGGACAAGGAATTCATCGCGCAGCGCGTCTACGGGATGGATGAGGTCCGCAAGGAAGTCGCGAAATACACGCCGGAGGAGGTTGAGCAGATCACCGGCGTGCCTGGCGATCAGGTGAAGCGTGTCGCCGAGATGTTCGCCACGCAGAAGCCGTCGACGATGATCTGGTGCATGGGCCAGACACACCACACGGTTGGTACCGCTAATACACGCGCAAGTTGCATACTGTGTCTCGCCACCGGCAATGTCGGCAAGCCGGGCACGGGCGCGAACATCTTCCGCGGCCATGACAACGTCCAGGGCGCGACGGACATCGGGCTCGATGTGGTCACCCTGCCCTTCTATTACGGGCTGACGGAAAGCGCCTGGAAGCACTGGTCGCGCGTTTGGGAGATCCCCTACGAGGACCTGCTGAGCCAGTTCGACTCGAAGGATGCCATGGAAACCCCGGGCATACCGCTGACAAGGTGGTTCGATTCCGTCTCGCTGCCCAAGGACAAGATAGCGCAGCGCGACAGCATGCGCGCCATGTTCATTCAGGGCCACGCCAGCAACAGTATCACCCGTATCCCGGATTCGATGAAAGGCCTGACAGGCCTGGAGCTGCTTGTCGTCGCCGATCCCCATCCCACCACCTGGGCATCGCTGGCGGTGGAGGCGGGGCGAAAGGACAACACTTATCTGTTGCCGGTCTGCACGCAATTCGAGACGTCAGGCTCGCGCGTCGCCTCAAATCGGGCCATCCAGTGGGGTGAGCAGATCGTGAAGCCGAGCTTCGAGCAGAAGGACGACTACCAGGTCATCTATCTGTTGTCGAAGAAGCTCGGGCTTGCCGACAAGATGTTCAAGAAGATAGCCGTCGAGGGCGACCGTCCGGTGCCGGAGGACGTGCTGCGCGAGATGAACCGCGGCAGCTGGTCGACGGGCTATTGCGGTCAGTCGCCGGAGCGGCTCAAGGCGCATATGAAGAACCAGCACAAGTTCGACCTGGTGACGATGCGGGCTCCCAAGGACGATCCCGAGGTCGGCGGCGACTATTACGGCCTGCCTTGGCCATGTTGGGGCAAGCCTGAGATCCGCCACCCGGGTACGGCCAATCTTTACAGCACCGGCCTGCATGTTATGGACGGCGGCAGCCCGTTCCGCGCCCGCTTCGGCGTCGAACGAAACGGCCAGACCCTATTGGCGGAAGGCTCCTACACGCAAGGCTCGGAACTCACCGACGGCTATCCGGAGTTCACCATGGCCGTGCTCAAGAAACTCGGCTGGGACAAGGATCTGACGGCGCAAGAACGCGCCGTGATCGAAAAGATCGGCGACGACATCAACAAGGTCTCGTGGTCGACGGATCTGTCAGGCGGGATCCAGCGCGTCGTGCTCAGCCATGGCTGCCATCCCTACGGCAACGGCAAGGCGCGCGCAGTAGCGTGGAACCTGCCCGACCCGGTGCCCACCCATCGCGAGCCGATCTATTCGCCGAGGGTGGATCTGGTCGCAAAATATCCGACCTATCCCGACGCCACGCAGTTCCGGTTGCCGAACATAGGCTTCAGCGTGCAGCAGGCGGCGGTGGAAAAGGGCATCGCCAAGACGTTCCCGCTGATCCTGACCAGCGGCCGGCTCGTCGAATATGAGGGCGGCGGCGAGGAAACGCGGTCGAACAGATGGCTGGCCGAGTTGCAGCAGGAGATGTTCGTCGAGATCAACCCGGCCGACGCGTCCGAACGCGGCATCGGCGATGGGACCTGGGTTTGGGTCAATGGTGCGGAGAACAACGCGAAGGCGCGGGTGAAGGCGCTGGTCACGGAGCGCGTCGGCCGCGGCGTCGCGTTCATGCCCTTCCACTTCGGCGGCTGGTTCCAGGGCAAGGATCTGCGGGCCCACTATCCGCAGGGCTCCGATCCATATGTTCTGGGAGAGAGCGTCAACAGCATCACCACCTACGGCTACGACCCGGTGACGGGCATGCAGGAGCCGAAGTGCACGCTTTGCCAAATCGTTGCGGCGTGAACGGGAGGAACAGAAATGGCCAGGATGAAATTCCTTTGCGACGCTGATCGTTGCATCGAGTGCAATGCCTGCGTCACCGCCTGCAAGAACGAGCACGATGTGCCATGGGGCATCAACCGGCGCCGCGTCGTCACCATCAATGACGGCAAGCCCGGCGAACGCTCCGTCTCGATGGCGTGCATGCATTGCACCGACGCGCCTTGCGCGGCGGTCTGTCCGGTCGACTGCTTCTACACCACGGCCGACGCCGTGGTGCTCCACTCCAAGGACCTGTGCATCGGGTGCGGCTATTGCTTCTACGCCTGCCCGTTCGGCGCCCCGCAATATCCCCGTGTGGGCAACTTCGGTTCGCGCGGCAAGATGGACAAATGCACCTTCTGCGCCGCGGGCCCGGAAGGTGATTCCACCGAAATCGAATATGCCAAATACGGGGCCAACCGGCTGGCTGAAGGCAAGCTGCCGCTTTGCGCCGAAATGTGTTCAACCAAGTCGCTCCTGGCCGGCGACGGGGAGATCATCGCGGCGATCTACAAGGAGCGTGTGACGCAGCGTGGCTATGGTTCGGGAGCCTGGGGCTGGCAGACGGCCTATCGGGAAACAATCGACGTGTAGGAGGCAGTCGGGCTCGTCTCGCGCGCAACGGAGCTAGCAGAGAGGACGGAGAAATGCCGGACAACAGGCTTGGTCGACTGATTCCGCAGGCTATCGCGGCGTTCATGACGCTCACGCTGCTGGTCGCGGCGCCCGTGTACGCGCAAGCCCCATCCGGGAGCAACCCGACCGCTCAGGCGGTGAACGAACAGCAGCTTCTTGATGAGCTGCGGAAGATCGAGGGGCGCGTCACCCTGCCCAATACGGCCGCCGGCTTGCTCGAGCAACCGCAAGGCCGCGATTACCGCGGCTTCCACGAGGGCTGGCTGCCGTGGATCGGCGGCATCGCGATAACAGGAATTTTGCTGCTGCTGGCGCTGTTCTATCTCTACAGGGGCCGCATCCGTACACTGGCGCCCGAATCGAGCGTAAGGATTTTGCGCTTCGGTGCTCTGGAGCGGCTGACCCACTGGATGACTGCCACGGCGTTCATCATCCTAGCCATCACCGGCTTGAACTTTATCTTCGGCAAGCGTCTGCTGATGCCGCTGATCGGGGCCGATGCTTTTTCAACCTGGTCGATCTGGGCGAAATACGCCCACGACTTTGTCTCCTGGGCATTCATGCTCGGCATATTGATCATGCTGGTGACATGGGTCTGGGATAACCTTCCCGATCGCCATGACGCGCATTGGCTCAAGGTCGGTGGCGGCTTTTTCGACAAGACCAACAGGACGCATCCGCCGGCCGGACGTTTCAACACCGGCCAGAAGCTCATCTTCTGGGCCGTCGTGCTCGGCGGAATTGCGCTTTCGGTATCCGGCATATTCATGCTGTTCCCGTTCGCATTCACCGACATAAACGGCATGCAGACGGCCCAATATGTTCACGCGACTGTCGGCGTCATCCTGATCGCCGTGATTATCGCTCACATCTATATCGGCACGCTCGGCATGGAAGGCGCTTATGAAGCAATGGGTTCGGGCACCGTCGATATCAACTGGGCGAAGGAGCACCATAGGCTTTGGGTCGAAAGCCAGGAGGCGAAAGGTGCGATACCGCCGCGCTCGGCGGCCGAACCCGCTGAATAGCGGCTTCTGCGCGGAATCGAAATGCCCGGGCCAGGTCCGGACATTTTTTGGCGTGCTCGCAGGCTTTCATTGCGCGGGCCTCGAAATCCACGTCAGCGACCATAGGTCTTAGGAAGGTGTCTCCTCGCCCTCCGCGGCTGCGGTAGAGTTGTCGCCCGGCTCGCCCGTCCAGTTTTGACCGACCAGATTGTGCCCCGGATCGCCGACGCGAGTGCTCTCGCTGCTGTAGACCTGCCATGCTGGCTGTTGCTGCTGCGCGCTCAGAAGAAAATAGCCGGCCCCGAACGCAATTGCGATCGAAACGACAATTCCGGTCAAGATCATACCCATCCCGCCTTCTCCTTTTACCTGCTCAAAGTCCCAGTCATGCTCTCATTGCGGCGGCGGCGCCTGCGGCGCCGGATCCTGCCCCGTCACGGATGGAGTGCCAGATCCGGGCGGCTGAAGGGCACCGGACTTTTGCTGATGCTGCAGGTCGAGTGCCGCCAGCGCAAGCAACGGCGGCGGCATGGCGATGCCGGCCACTCGCATTTGTCGCGCGGTCTTCTGGCATTGTGCAATGTCATTGGCGGCGGCCAGTTCCTCCGCTTTCGCGGCATTGATCACGGAATCCTTGGGAGTGCTTGACGTATCGGAGGGGGGCACCGGCGCGGCCCTGCTTTCCTTCTGGGGCGCGTTCGTCGCCGATCCGCTGGCCACCTTCTCTTTGTTCGGTTGTGGAGCATCGCTGGCAACCCCAGCCTGCCCGGTAATTTTCTGCGCCGAGCCCGTCCCGGTCTCGGGCTTGGCGGGCGCGGCTGCGCTGGTAGAAGATGTGCCAGACTGCTGAGCCGAGGCAGCCGCGGTCGGGGTAGCCGCTTCGGCAGGCGCCTTCAGGAAGGCGAGGAGCTCCTGGCAGAGATTGGCAGGCCCGCCTGGCTGCTGGGCAGCAGGCGGCGCAGCCGCTGGAGCCGTAGGCTCGGGGGCAGTGCTCGTCTGCGCCAGCGATGTTGACGCCGACAGGGCAACGATCCCTGCGAGAAGCATTTTTTTCATCGCCTTGCTCCTTCCCTGATGAAAATCACCCGCCTCGGTGACAGCATAACGTCAGAGGTGCCCGAACGATCCATGGAATTGCGACGCCTGCCTCGCAATTCGGCCATCACTGTCCTCGATGAGATGACTGACGACTACATGCGCGAGGCCAACGGAAAACCGATGGCAGTCGACATCGCGAGGGCGATCGGCCGCGGACGGAAAAATGCCGCAAATCAGCGGCGTACTTTAGCCGCGAAGCCGCTCAGGCGGCCGTTTTCGCCCACCACATCAGCGGGAAAAGCCGAAGGATGACCAGCCGCGCGCAACCCGAGATCATCCGCCGGGAAAGCAAGACCTTCCGTTTGGCGCATTGCCTTTTGCCGGCATGGCGCGACGGCGAGATCGAGTCGACGTCGGCGCCCGGGTCGATCGGCATGGCTTTCACCGGCCAGGCGGCTGCCGTTGTGCGCGTAGCCGATGGCACTGCAAGGCCACGGCCCGTGCCGCCTATGACAATCGGGCTTGGCGGCGACACGCCGATCGCCTGGTTGGAGACGGACTCTCCCTCCGACGTTCTGGAAATCACCGGGGCGACCGGGCTGCGCCGCGAGATGGCGCGGGACATGCGTGTCGAAGGCCACGCCGATCTCGATGACGTGCATGGCTGGCAGGACCCGATCATCCAGGCGGTGGCGACCAGACTGCGCGCCGCCCTGCGCGGGTGGATACCGATGTCGGACATGGAGGCCGAGACACTGGTTCGCGCCGCCTATGCCCAGGTGCTGCGGCGGCACTTCGGTGGACACGATCTTATCCGGCGAACGCTTGACGCGCGGCGGCGTCAGCGTGTGGTGGAACTGGTGCTGGACACCGCCGACAAACCGCTGACCTTGGGAGATCTTGCCGAGGCGGCCGCACTCAGCCCGTTTCACTTCGCGCGCAGTTTTGCCAACACCTTCGGCATGCCGCCGCATCGCTTTGTAACTGCAAGTCGGCTGGATCGAGCGTTTCACGCTCTGCGGTCGACCCAGGCAACCGTGCCGCAGGCGGCTGCGGCTGCGGGGTTCTCGAACCTGCATCATTTTCGTCAACTGTTCCGGCGGCAGTACGGCGTGCCGCCATCGGACATAGGCAGGCAGGCGCGGGCTCAGTCCATCCGGCACCGATAGGGCTTCGGGCGACAGCTTCGCCTGAACCCGGCGATCCACGAAGTGAGCAAGAATCGACCCTGTCCGCGGCGCCGGCCGTGCCTATTTTCAGCAAACCACCCTTTGAGGCCGGCGACCGAACATCCGCGCCGGCCTCATGGCGAGCCAAGGATCGTGACATGACGAAATCTCACCGAGTCAACCAGTCTCCCTCAAACAACCAGTCTCCCTCGAACATTGACAACCCGCAGCGCCGGCAATTTCTGGCGTCGGCAGCTTGTCTCGGCGTTGCGCCCTGGCTGCTGTCTTCGCTTGGCGAAGCGGCGGCGCAAACGGCCAGCCCGCAACCCGCGAGCCAGCGCCGCAAGCTGGGCGCCCTCGAAGTGTTTCCCGTGGGGCTCGGATGCCAGTGGAAACCTGGCCCTGACGAGCGCACCGCCCAGGATTATTTCGGCAGCCGCATAGATCGCTCCGCCGCCGTTGCGCTTATCAGGCGCGCGGTAGACCAAGGCGTCACCCTCATCGATACGGCGGAAGTCTATGGACCCTTCATTTCGGAGGAGATCGTTGGCGATGCGCTGCAGGGGCTGCGCGAGACCGTCGTTCTGGAGAGTAAGTTCGGGTTCAACGTTGATCTTGAGACCGGCAAGATCGGAGAGGGCCTGACCAGCCGGCCCGAGCACATCAAGCGCGCCGTCGAAGGCAGCTTGCGCCGCCTGCGCACCGACCGCATCGACGTGCTTTACCAGCACCGCGTCGACCCGCTTGTGCCGATCGAAGACGTCGCCGGCGCGGTCAAGGATCTCGTCGCCGAGGGCAAGGTTTTGCATTTCGGGCTCTCGGAGCCGGGACTTGAGACCATCCGACGCGCACACGCGATTCTGCCGCTCGCCGCCATCCAGAACGAATATTCGATGGTCTGGCGTGGTCCCGAGGCCGACGTGCTGCCTCTGTGCGAGGAACTGGGTATCGGCTTCGTGAGCTGGGCTCCGCTGGGCTATGGTTTCCTGACCGGCACGATTACGGCAGAAACCCGCTTTGGCGACGACCCCGAGCGAGACTTTCGCGCCTGGGTTCCCCGCATGGCTGAGGATGCCTTGGCGGCCAACATGGCGCTCGTCGATGTCGTGCGGACGTGGGCGCAACGCAAGGAGGTCAAACCCGCCCAGCTGGCGCTGGCCTGGCTGCTGGCACAGAAGCCGTTCATCGTGCCGATCCCCGGTACAACGAAGGCCGCCCACCTCGACGAGAACATTGCGGCCGCTGCCATCACCTTTACGGAGGACGAGCTGCATCAGCTCAATGCTGACGTGGCTGCGGTCAAGATCGAAGGCGCTCGGCTTCCTCCTGCGGTTCTCGCAATGTCCGGCGTGGAGGCCCCACCCAAGGCTTAGTCCGGGTGACCGCCTGCTCAAGGTGAATGCACCTGAGTCGTGGGACATAGCGAATCTGAATTGGCCCCACTTCAAAGCGAAACTGACCATAAGTGGTTGATTCATGGACTTTGGTGGCCCGGAGGACGGAGGACGTGTTCACGGCACTGATTTCATTGTCTTTTTCCTGGGCCAGAATTGGAAATCTTCCCGTATTGTACTGCCCGGTTCCGCGGCTTGCCATGAAACCGCAAATTCTCGGGTACTTGTCGGTCGGCGACACATATCGCCACCCAATGGGCCCAAGCCGGCTACCCCTGCTCATAGAAAAGAACACGACCCGCTGGCAGAAGCTGATCGAAATAGTCGAAGTCGCGCACATTGCGTGTGAGAACAATCCAGCCGCGTTCCAGCGCCTGGAGATATAAGCTCGCATCGTTCAGCAGGCTCTCGCCGCGGGCAGCGCCTGACAGACGCGTCACCAAGCCGGCCAGCATTCCGGCCTCGCCCATGGCGGTCTCCGATGGGGAAAAGAGCCGGTGGCCTGGTATGTCTTCGAGGGTACGCCGGATTTCGCGTAACACGGTCTTCGTGGCCGGGTGCGACGGATCGAGGCGGCCGAACAGGTGCGTCAGCTCAGCCAGGCAAACGGTGGAGTGATTGACGTTCCGGGTCTCAAGCAGTTCGTCCACGCTTACGGGAGAACGCCCTTGGAGTACGTCGATATAGACACAGCTATCGAGCAACAGCTCAAGGCCAGCTGAAATCGGCTTCCGAAGAATAGGCAGATCGGCGGCCGAGCGGCGTTGGATAGTATCTGTGCTGCGTTGCGGCTTGATCCGCCGCAGCGCACGGGACAGATCAAAACTCAAGGTCGATTTCTTTCGCGACCCGGCCCTTCCGGCGGACCACCTTCACCCCAAAGTCGTCCTCAAGCGCGACCTTCGCCAAGGCGTATTCCAGTAGTTCTGTATCGGTGGTAATGCCGGACTTTTCCTTGGCAGCCGCTATGAGGTCGCGTCGAATCCGACCGCCGATCCGGCCATTCTCGCCTTCAAGCAGCCCGAGCTGCCGCGCCGTATCAATGACCGTCCGCCGCCGCAGACTTGCCTGAATCGGTGGCGGCTGAGTTTCATGGGACGGCATCAAGGATCTCCTTGTTAGACAAAATAGCGATTCTGGCCAACAGATTCAAGATGCGGATGCGGACTGTTGATCCGCGCTCACCGCCGCGCCCGCAGCAGTTCGGACCGGTCTGAAACCTTCCCCTGAACACTGATCCGGAGCGGCCCTTCACCCTTGCGGCTGTCCTTCGGACTCTCCCGCCGCCAGGTGCTCGAGATCGTCCTTCATCCACCAAGCGCCGATACATGTTCCAGATCCTGCCGGCGCTGTTTGGCGCGTCGCTCGTAACTGGCCTGGTTCTTGGTCGCGATCAACGTGTGCGGGCTGCCGCGCCTTTCGGTGGCGAGGTCAAGGTCGCACACGGCGTTTCGGACGCTCTCCTCGACGTGGGTCCGCCGGTTCTGGGCCGCCCTCAGGCGCCATTGCTGTTGATGAGGATCAATCAGAAATGCGCCGAGTGCGCGACAGTCCTCGCATGTGCATTTGAGCGGATTGGTTCGCGACCAGTCCCGCGGGGCCTCCAGCGGCAGCGCGATGCGACCGCGCAGATGGTCGAGAGCCGCCTCACGCAGCCGGCCGATGGCCGGCCATGCCCTGCTCTCCGCCCGCTTGGCGAAGGCCAGTGCCGCCGGGACGAGCACCGCGTCCGGCGTGTAGGTCCGGGGCCAGGCCAGCAGGTGCTCGATCGCGCGCGCTGCAAGCCCGGCGTCGATCTTGCTCGTCGCCGTCAGGAGATCGACGACGAAGCCAGGCAGTACGGACGCAGGTCGCGTCCAGGGGTCGAGCTTGGCACGCTTGGCCGGGTCACCCGGCAAGACGTCGATCAAAGCTGCGCCGATCTTCGCGGCGTCGCCAGCGGACTCGGTCGGCGCCGCTACGCAACGCATCAGCAAATCGGCGCAGGCGCCGAGGTGGGCCGCGGCATTGCGTCTGACGATCTCGACCAGCAAGTCCGTGGCCCGCGGTCGTGGAAGGAGCGCGGCGGCGCGCACGAGGGCGTCGTTATCGGACGCGGCGTAGTGGCCGTTGGCCGACAACTCCACGACAAATTCGTCGATGCGCGCGGCATTGCTCAGCCGAACCTGCAAGTCGAGCATCCGACCGGCATCGGTATCGTCCTCCCTGCGCCATGTCTCACGGGACCAGGAGCGCAGCATGTGTCCCGAAAGCTCATCGCCCTCCCCCCACAACTGTCGCTTGGCGGCGGTGTCGCTCGTCTCCCAGCGCTTCGCCAGGTCTTCGAGATACGGCAGCGTCGCCCCGAGGCCGGCCTGGTTAAGCACCGCGAGCCGCCGCGCGCGCGGCCACAGCACCAGACCGGCACGGCGATAGGTACGGTCGAAAGAGGCGCCCTCGTTGCCCGTCGCCTCGTGGAAATGCTGCTCGTCGGGCCTCAGATCTTCGAACGCATCGGGCGGACAGAGCTCCTCCTCATTGAATGGAAAGTCGTGAAACCCGACCCCGCCGCCGTCCGGACGCCGCCACGCCGACAGGGTCAGCGAGCTGTCGAAAACCTCCGCGACTTCGAATTCTTCATCGCCCTCGTCGTCTCGATCCCAGCGCCTGCGGCGATAATTGCCGGTGTGCACGGCGCTGCCGCTCTCCTCGATCGATACCAGGACAAGATGGAGATCGCACTCCGCCGCCGCTGCCGCCTCGATCAACACCGACGCCACGCCCGCATCGGCCCCCTTGAGGGTGTCGAACGACAGCTCCGCCGGCGTGTAGGCATGCTCGAGCGGCACGATCAACTTGTCGGGCTCGTCCTCCGAGCCGGCCCAGCCGCGCAGCAGGTCCGCGACGTGCGCCTCGACCGCGCGATAGTCGGGGGCCCGCAGTGTGCGTCTCTTGCCGAGGAAGCGCAAATTATAGACGAGGATCAGGCGATGTCCGATGATGACCGGGCGCACTTCATGCAAGCAGTCTGCATAGAAGGCGGCGTATCCGATTTCCGACGGATCTTCGGGGTGCAGATCGAACATCACCTCTCGACCCAGGTGCCGCACGACCAGCTCGCCGCCACGATGAGCAGAGGGAAGTACGATCACCAGGGTCGCGAACATGCCGGGCGTCTTTTCGGTGTCCCGGTGATTAAGGAAGAAGCTGCCGGCGTCATAGACGAGAAGCTTGTAGGACTCCGCCTCGACCAGCTCTTCGACGCCAAGGCCGCGGGCAGCGTCGGTTACGAGCTCGGCCAGCGTCGTCTCCCAACTACGCCCGCCGATCTGGATCCTGCGCGGGTCGATCTGGCAGGTTCTGGGCACGTCGCGATCGAGCACCGTCTCCTCGCCGCGTCCATGGGGTGCCGCATCGGCTACGGCGACCAGCCGTTCGGCCTGCGCCTCCGGAAGCGGGAAGGCGATCCTGCCCACGCTCTCCACGTCGATCGTCGGCATGAAGATTTCCCGCAGGCCACCGACGCAGAAGTCGCCGGGGCGCTCGACCGAGCGCAGGCAATCAGGCAGGGCGGCGGCGATCGACGACACGGGCATCCCGACAGTCTGGAAATGAACACTATGGAAAACCTTACCTAGACCCGGCCCGTCGGCCTCTCAAGAAATTTTGCACAGCAAGACACCCGATACTTGTCGTTGCCTTTTCTGAGAGATGGCCCTTCTCGTTCATCAAAACCCGAAAATCGGCCCAGCAGCGCTGTGGAGCGCCCTATGGAGGGCCACGATAGAGAATTTCCGCGGCGCAGCCGCCGCTCCGGGCACGCTTCCGATAAGGTGCTTGAACTGTTCGACCTCACCCTCGTTCGCGCCATACATGCGCCGCTTATCGACGATCTTTTTTCCAAACTGCAGGAGAGACGTGCGGACGTGCGGTTGTCACGTCCCAGTGCTATGCAAGTGGCGCAATGGTGCAATAGCGTTTTCGGAGTGTAGCAAATGTCCAATCTGCCGATTTCATCGAAGCCTATATCGCCGCCTATAACCGCAGAATGAGAAGCAGGTCGAACCTCAACGCGCGGGAGCGGCCCTGTTCCTCCCGACAGAACCGCCGCACGTCGGGATGCGCAATGGCTTGTCAGATCCGCTTTGGCTCGAGCGCATGGCGATGGCTACGCAACGGATAAACGCGAGATGTGCGTTCGCGCTCCCCGGTTAGCCGCTTCCTTGTCAAGATTGACGATGTTCGATGTTTGTTCAATAGCAAGCTGTCGGTTGTGGTGGTCAGTACAAAAAATTGATTTGTGCGGCACACAAGCTGCCTAGATGTTACGGACTTCGCATGAAGGACCGATTACGAGGGGTAACCATGGTTCACACTGCACGCCTCCGCCACGATTCTCTGGCCGCCCCCTCCAGCAGAAACGTCCCTGCAAAATGGCTCGCCGCCGCGGCCTTCGCGGCGCTCGGCTTGCTCGCGGCCCCGGCCGCACAGGCGCAGGAAGCACCTCCCGCGCCCGTCGTCACGGTAGCCAAGCCGCTGGTGCGCGATATCGTCGAGGACGATGAGTTCGTCGGCCGTTTCGAAGCCGTCGACCAGGTTTCGCTACGCTCCCGCGTCGGCGGCTATCTCGACCAGGTCCATTTCCAGGACGGTACGCTGGTCAAGCAGGGCGACCTCCTGTTCACCATCGACCAGCGGCCGTTCAAGGCGGCGCTGAACCAGGCGCAGGCGCAGGTCGACTCGGCCAAGACCCTGGTCGAATTCAGCAAGATGCAGTTCGAACGCGCCGAGACCCTGTCGCGCGAAGGCAACATACCGGTTTCGACACTGGACGACCGCCGCCGCGAATATCTCGCCGCCCAAGCGCAACTGGACGGCGCGGAGGCGGCACTTGAAAACGCAAGTCTCGATCTCGAATTCACCGAGATCAAGGCGCCGTTTTCCGGCCGGGTCGACCGCCGGCTCATCTCGCCGGGCAATCTGGTGCAGGCCGACCAGACCGTGCTGACCACCATCGTCTCGATCGACCCGATCAACTTCTATTTCGACATCGATGAGCGGACCTACTTCTCTTATGCGCGCGACGCCCGCGAGCGCGGCGGCGTCATGCAGGAAGGCGCCGGCGGCGTCGACGTTGTCGTCCGTGTCGCCGACCGTGATGAAGCGACGTTCAAGGGCAAGCTCGACTTCGCCGAGAACCGTCTGGACCAAGCTACCGGCACGATGCGGGCCAGGGCGCGCTTCGACAACAAGGACGGCGTGCTGCAGCCGGGCATGTTCGGCCGCATCAACGTGCCCGGCTCGCTGCCGCATCCGGGCGTGCTTCTGCCTGACGAGGCGATCGGCGCCGACCAGAACCGCCGCATCGTCTTCGTTGTCGACCAGGCAGGCCTGATCTCGGCCAAGCCGGTCCGCACCGGCCCGCGCATCGACGGCTATCGCGTTATCCGCGAGGGCCTCACCGGCGAAGAGACCGTGGTAGTCAACGGGCTGGTGCGAGTGCGGCCGGGCGTCACCGTCAAGCCCGAGATGACCAAATTGCCGCCCAAGGTTGAAGCCGAAGGGCAGACGCAATGAACTTCGCCCATTTCTTCGTCAACCGCCCGATCTTCGCGGCGGTGCTGTCGATCGTGCTCGTGCTCGTCGGCGGCATCGCCTATACGCAGCTTCCAGTCGCGCAATATCCCGAAATCGCGCCACCGACCATCGTGGTGCGCGCCTCCTATCCGGGCGCCGACGCCGAGACGGTCGCCGCGACCGTGGCGACGCCGATCGAACAGGAAATCAACGGCGTCGAGCACATGCTCTACATGTCGTCCTATTCCTCCGGCGACGGCTCGATGTCGCTCACCATCACCTTCCGCCCCGGCACTGATCTCGACGCGGCGCAGGTGCTGGTCCAGAACCGCGTCTCGATCGCCGAAGCGCGCCTGCCGGAAGAGGTGCGCCGGCTCGGCATCACCACGGCGAAAAGTTCGCCCGACCTGATGATGGTCGTCCATATGCTGTCGCCCGACGACACATATGATCAGCTTTACGTCTCGAATTATGCGCGTTCGCGCGTGCGCGACGTCCTGCTGAGACTGGACGGCGTCGGCGACGTGCAGATCTTCGGCGAGCGCGAATATTCGCTGCGCGTCTGGCTCGACCCGGAAAAGCTGTCCGCCTACGGTATGACCGCAGGCGACGTAGTCGAGGCGCTGCGCGACCAGAACGTCCAGGTATCGGGCGGCTCGATCGGCGCGCCGCCGATTGGCGACGGCTCGGCCTTCCAGTATACGGTCACCACGCAAGGGCGCTTTGAAGACGCGCGCGACTTCCGCTACGTCATAGTCAAGTCGGCCGAGGACGGCCGCTTGATCTCCCTGCAGGACGTGGCGCGCATAGAGCTCGGCGCCAGGGACTACGTCACCAATTCCTATCTCAACAACAAGGCCGCGGTGGCGCTCGGCATCTTCCAGCGGCCGGGCACCAATGCCTTGGCCTCGGCGGAAGAAATCCAGGCGACCATCGCGGAGCTTTCGAAGGATTTCCCGAAGGGGCTGGCCTACGAGATCATCTACAATCCGACCGAGTTCATCGCCGAATCCATCAACGAGGTCTATGTCACCATCGCCGAGGCGATCCTGCTGGTGGTGATCGTCATCATCGTGTTCCTGCAGTCGTGGCGCATGGCGATCGTGCCGATCGTGGCGATACCGGTCTCGCTGATCGGCACGCTTGCCGTGCTGCTCGCCTTCGGCTTCTCGCTCAACATGCTCACTCTGTTCGGGCTGGTGCTGGCGGTCGGCATCGTTGTCGACGACGCCATCGTGGTTGTGGAAAATATCGAGCGGAACATCCGGCTGGGGCTCGCTCCGCGCGCCGCTGCGCATAAGACCATGGATGAAGTGGGAAACGCGGTCCTTGCGATCTCGCTGGTGCTGATCTCCGTCTTCGTTCCGGCGGCTTTCATTCCCGGGATTTCCGGCCAGTTCTACCTGCAGTTCGCCATCACCATCGCGGTCTCGACCGCAATCTCCGCATTCAACTCGCTGACGCTTTCGCCGGCTCTCGCCGGCGTGCTTTTCAAGCCGCACAGCGAGGAACATTCGAACTTCTTCCTGGCAAGGTTCGGCCGCGCTCTGGCGAACGGGTTCAACAACGGGTTCGACAGGATGGCGGACGGGTATGCCTGGCTGGTGCACAGACTGGTCGGCACGACCCTGGCGCTTGCCGCCATGCTGCTCGTTTTCGCAGGCCTGCTCTACGCGACCTATCACATGCTGCAGACGGTGCCGCGCGGCTTCATCCCGAACATGGACCAGGGTTATGCGATCGTCGTCGTGCAATTGCCGGAGGGCTCTTCGCTCGCCCGAACGGACGCAATCATCCAGAAGGCGTCGGATATCATCCGCGGGACCCCGGGTGTCGCCAACGCCGTCGCCTTCGCAGGATTCAACGGCGCGACATTCACCAACGCCAGCAATTCCGGCGTGATCTTCGCGCCATTCAAGAGCTTCGAGGAACGGCTCGAGAGCGGCGATACTTCCGACAAGATCATCGGCACGCTGTTTGGCAGCCTGCAAAGCATCCAGGAGGCCTTCATCATCGCGCTGCCGCCGCCGCCAGTCCGGGGCATCGGCAACTCCGGCGGCTTCAAGATGATGCTCCAGGAGCGCAACAGCGCCGACATGCGGCCGATTCTGGCGCTGGCCAACGAAATCGCCGGCAAGGCCAACCAGACGCCCGGGTTGATGGGCGTCTTCACCACCTTCTCGGCCTCCAGCCCGCAATTCTTCCTGGCGATCGACCGCGACAAGGCGCGCATGCTGAACGTGCCGATCCCCAACATCTTCGAGACGCTGTCGATCAATCTAGGCGCCGCCTACGTCAACGATTTCAATGCCTTCGGTCGTGTCTACCAGGTGCGGGCGCAAGCCGACCAGGCTTTCCGCATCGATCGCGACGACATATTGAAGCTGAAGGTGCGCTCGGCGGCCGGCGACCTGGTGCCGCTCGGCACACTGATCGAGATCCGCGACGTCACCGGTCCCTCGCTCGTGCAGCGCTACAACATGTATGTCTCCGTGCCGCTTCAGGGCAATGCAGCGCCGGGTGTCGCCACGGGCACGGCGCTCGACCTGATGGAGGGGATCGCAGCCGAATCGCTGCCGCAGGGCACTTCCTTCGAATGGACTGAACTCGCCTTCCAGGAGCGGCAGACCGGCAACACGGCGGTCTTCATCTTCGGCCTGTCGGTTCTGTTCGTCTTTCTGGTGCTCGCCGCGCTATACGAAAGCTGGATTACGCCCTTCGCCATCGTGCTGATCGTCCCGCTCAGCGTACTGGCCGCCCTCTTGGGCGTCGCCTTCCGCGGTCTCGACAACAACATCCTCGTGCAGATCGGGCTGATCGTGCTCATCGGCCTGGCGGCGAAGAACGCGATCCTGATCGTCGAATTCGCGCGCCAAGGTGAGGAGCGCGGCCTTGACGCCGTCGAGGCGGCCGTCGAGGCCTGCCGGCTGCGGCTGCGGCCGATCCTGATGACGGCGTTCGCCTTCATCCTGGGCGTGGTGCCACTAGTGATCGCCAGCGGGCCTGGCGCGGAAATGCGCCAATCGCTCGGCACGGCCGTGTTCTCCGGCATGCTGGGCGTGACGTTGTTCGGCCTCTTCCTGACGCCGGTCTTCTACGTTGCTCTTCGCAGGACTTTCCGGCGCAGGCGGCCTGAAGCCGGCCCAACCCTGGCTTCCGAGAGCGGAGCAGCCGAGTAGACGCCGAGCCGATGAGGCGCCGGGTTCAGGCTGAAGCCGGACCGGCGGGTTCCTGGATCTCGGTGGCGGTTGCCGTGAGCCGCGTGCCAACCGTCGTCACGGCGCTCACAGAGAGAGAAACGACTTGCTACCCAGAGTTGAGTCAATCAAACCCACAACAGTTGGCTGTCGCCTTCTCCACAAATATCATGAAACTTGATCCTGCTCTGAAGGACTCAGGAAGCATATCCGAGCGCTTATGCATACGTGCGGATGGACGTAGGAGTCATCAGGCCCGACGACGCCGGCCGTGGCGGTACACCAGAATGTTGCGGTCGAACTGTAGCCTGCGTTGAAGTCGACGCCGCTCCCGTAACCTGTCCCGGGTGCGCCCTTGGAGCGCAACCGTCGGCAGACTGCCGGCGCCGCGGGTGGCTGCGAAGTTGCCGAACCCATTTTGGACGCCCCCAGGACGCTAGCCCGCGGCAGCGGCCAGGATTGTGCGGCGAACGACCGTCTCCAGCACAGGCACCTTGTAGCTGTTCTTCGCCAGCGGGGTAGCGCCGGCCACCGCGGCACGGGCCGCCTGTCGCGCCAAGTCGTCGGTAAGCCTGTTGCCGATGAGGAGACGTTCGCTTTCGGCGGCGCGGCGAGGCGTTGGTGCGACCCATCCCATGACGATCGAAGCATTTTGCACTGTCTGGCCCTCCATCGTCAGCACCACCGCCACATCGCAGATCGGCCAGTCGTAGCTGTCGCGCTCGGTCTGCTTGCGGTAGGCGGCCTTCGCCCCGGCGTTCAGCGGCGGAACGATCACGCGCGTCATAACCTCGCCAGTCTCGATCCTCGCATCGTGAGCGCGCTGCATTTCGGGTGGCAAGAAGAAATCCGAGAGCTTTACGACGCGTGAGCCGTTGGCGCCGCCGGCAAGTTCGGCGCTTGCATCATAGGCGACCAGTGCCGTCGCCGGCGTCGAGGCTTGGACCATCGCGTTTTTGTCGTTGTCGAAGATCGCGTGATGCTGGTTCTCGTCAGCGCCCCTGCTCCCCATCTCATCTGCACCTTCGCCATGGAAATGATCGTGCCGAAAATACCAGCAGCGCGGCCGCTGCAGCAGATTGCCCCCGATCGTTGCGGCGTTGCGGACCTGCGGCGTCGCCGCATGCCCGGCAGCATCCGACAGCGCCAAGTAGCGCGCGCGGACCTGTGGATCGCTGTCGATGCGGTCCAGCGTCACAAGCGCGCCGAGCGACAGCCCGTTTTCCGTGTCGATTTCGTCGAGACCGCGGATGGTCTTCAGATTTACCAGTCGCATCGGCGCTAGAATCCCTTCCTTCATCAAGTCCAGAAGGTCGATCCCGCCCGCCTTGGCGATGACGGGGCGTTGCTCGGTGCTTTCGGCAAGCATACCTGCTGCCTGCTCGACCGTCGTGGCATCCACCCATTCGAAGCTGTTCATGGCCATGATGGACTCCTTCTGGCCGATCTCAGGCGCTGAGCGTCGCCAGCACATTTGCCGGGTTCATCGGCAAAGTGCGGATCCGCTTTCCGGTGGCGTTGTAGAATGCATTGGCGATCGCGGCGCTGGTCGCCACATTGCTTGCCTCGGCGATGCCTCGCGCGTCGGTCGACGACTGCGCCCCGATCTGCTCCATGAGCAGCACCTCGATCGCCGGAGTCTCGCGTGATCCGACCATCTTATATTGATCGACATTGGCGTTGAGTTGATGGCCGCTCGCCGCGTCCATGATGCGGTCCTCGTAGATCGCGTAGCTGACACCCTGGATGATGCCGCCGATCACCTGGCTCTCGACCAGTTTGGGGTTGATCGGCCTGCCGCAATCGCTGGCAGCGACGATGCGCTCGACCTTGACCACGCCGGTCTCGACATCGACCGCCACCTCGGCGAATTGGACACCGCCCAGCCCATGCCGGCTGATGGAGAGCTCTCCCGGCACCGCAAATCCCTCATAGTCGTCGTGCCGCTTGGCGAGTTTCGAGATTTCGCCGAATTTGGCTTCCTTGGCTGCATCCTTGAGCGGCCTTGCGGCCCCTTCCTTACCGCGGACGCCCACTTTGCCGTCGGCGAAGAAAATGTCATCGGGATCGGCGTCGTCGAAAAGCGGCGCGAGGCGCGCGGCCAGGTCGCGTGCCGCAGCATAGGCCGCATTGCGGGCAGGCGCGGTCACCGACGCAGTCACCCGGCTGCCGCCGGACGGCGGTCCCCACGGGAACCGCGTGTCGCCGATAAAGACGCCGATGTCCTCGGCATTGAGGCCGAACTCCTCTGCAACCACCTGGGCAAGCACAGTCCGCGTGCCGGTGCCGACATCCTGCGTGCTGTTGTAGACGGAGACCGACCCGTCATCGGCGACCCGCACCTCCACCGTCGTCGGAGGGCTGACGACATACACCCACTGCGCCTGCGCCATGCCGATCCCCCGCTTGATCGGCCCGGCGTCGGCGTTCGGCGGACGCCGGCGGCTCCAGCCGAACCGCTCGGCCGCGACCTTGCGTTCATGTGCCCGTGCAAGCATGTCGTCGGTGGGCTTTGTGTCGATGCGATCGCGCAGGATCAGCGGGTCGAGTTGCAGCCGATCCGCGAGTTCGTCCATCGCCTGCTCGAGCGAGAAGATGCCCTGCACCTGTCCGGGTGCGCGGAAAGCCGCGCACGGGCCGGCATTCGTGAACACGTCATACTGCTCGGTGCGCATGTTCGGGCACGGGTATAGCGCATTGTAGCAGAAGCCTATGCCGGCGCCCCCAGCGATGCCGCCGGTGCCCCAGCTTATGACGTCGATGGCGGTAAGGGTGCCATCTTGTTTGGCGCCGATCCGTACGCGCTGCAAGCTGTTGGGGCGATTGCCCGCCGAAACATGCTCTTCACGGCGGTCCAGCATCATGCGCACGGGCGCGCCGGCCTTTTGCGACAAATGAATGGCGAGGAGGCCGAAATTGTTGATCCCATATTTGGCGCCGAACCCGCCGCCGGTGAAGTCGCTGATTACCCGGATCTTGCTCTTGGGCAGATCGAAATATTCGGCGGCCTCATCGCGCACGCTGTGCGTGTGCTGCGTGGAGGCATAAATGGTCAGCCCGTCATCCTGCCAATCCGCGACGATGCCATGTGTTTCCATCGGCACATGAGTCTGAACCTGCGTGCGATATTCGGCCTCGACGATCACGTCCGCCTCCGCCAGGCCCTGGTCGATATCGCCCGTGGGCGTCATACCCGGCATGCCGAAGTTGGGACCGCGCACATTGCCCTTCTGCGGCAAGCCTTCCGGTGCGCCGCCGCCGCCGGCCGTTGATGGCTGCTCGACCGGTCCTGGAAAGACGATCGGTGCCTCATCGTCCATTGCCGCATCGAGGTCAGTGACATGCGGCAAGCGCTCGTATTCGACCTTGACGAGCTTCGCCGCCTGGTCGGCGATCCGCTGCGTCTCGGCGGCGACCGCGGCAACGGTCTGGCCGGCGAAGCGGACCGTCGGGTATTTGTTGCGGGCCTCGGCCTCCGGATCGCGAAGCCTGGCGGATTGCAGCAGTGTCTCGAGCACATGTACAGCACGGACGCCGGGGTGACGCTCCGCCGCCGAGGTGTCGATCGAGATCACCCTGGCATGCGGCCATGGGCAGACGATCTGCCGTGCGTAGAGCATTCCCGGCAGTTGCACGTCGAATGTGTATTTCGCCGCGCCCGTCACCTTCTGCACGGCATCGAGCCGCGGGATCGACTTGCCGATGGAGCGCAGTTCGGCGTTCACTGGCAACTGCGGCGGCTCATCGTCCGGCACCTGCCGAGTCACCTGCCTCATCTCCAGCCCGACGATACCGTAGAGCAAGGACTGGGACCGTAACGAAGGCCGGTCGGCCCGTGCCTGATTTTCGGTAGCCATCAGGTGCCCCTCCTCCGATTCTCGCCGGCGACGGCGAGCACTGCCGCAAAGATGTTCGGATAGGTACCGCAGCGGCACAGGTGACCGCTTATCGCGGCCTTCACTTCGTCGATGCCGGCGTCGGGTTTACGATCTATGAGCGCTGCGCAACTCATTACCATTCCAGGCGTGCAGAATCCGCATTGAAGGGCGTCATGCTCGATGAACGCCTGCTGCACCGGATGAAGCTTGCCGCCCTCGGCCAGCCCCTCGATCGTGGTGATGTTCCTGCCCCGTGCGTCGAGCGCCAGCGTCATGCAACTGCTGGCAGGCTGACCGTCGAGCCAGACCGTGCAGGCAGAAGAGGCTCCGCGATCGCAGCCGATTTTGGTGCCGGTCAGGCCGAGATGATTGCGGACGACGTCGACCAGCGTGGTGGCGGGTTCCGCCTGCACCGGGACCCGTCGTCCATTTATCGTGAGATCGATCGGGATCAGACCAGGGCCAAGCACTTCGTTGGCATCGTCCTGCATAGAACCATCAACGGCTGCCTGCGCTGCCCCTGCTTCCAGCAACGCCGCCCTACGGCCGAGGTGCCACCGTGCTTCAGGAACGTCCGACGAGAGATGCCCGATCTCGTGGATCCCGGAACTTGACTGCGGCTCAATTCTGCCATGCTGTACCTCCGGATTTGTTACAGCGGTTACCAAAACTAGGGTGATCGGATCAGCACCAAGCTAGGGGACCGATCGGTTCGTGCCAGACGCCATCACAACGAAGTGACCGTCGAGGCGATCGCGACGCTGGGCATGCCGTCGAGGGCACAAAGCGGCTTGAGGCTTACCATGATCGCCGGCGGCAGCGCCGCCGCCGCTGCGGATCGTCAGCAAAGAAACCGGGGCGGCGCGAGCCGCCCTTTTTCGTTGCTGACGGCGCGCTGCCAAATGCTGCCAAATCGGCTTGGCAGCACCCATTATAACCTTTTGATAACAAAGAAAAATGGTGGGCCCAACCAAGCTCTCGTCGAGGAAGGTTTCAGCCTCGATTCGTAGCCTTATCTCCCTCCGAGCATTTTTGTTGTGCAGTCGCGCCGGATGATCTCAATCACGATCTCGGTAGCGCGATCGAGATAGCTGCGCCCGTCGACGAGCCGCGCCGTAGGGCTGATGTAGCTCTGCGGGCCCACGTGCGTTGCCGGGTCGAGCGAACACACCGTGATCTTCCCGGCGTCCAGGGCCCGGTTCCAGGCGCTGCGCCGCCACAGGCGCCAACGCTGGGGGAAGAATCCGATGCCCACCCGCTCGATCCAGTCGTTCGCGCTGGTGAGCCGGTACAGGTGGAGCGCATGCGTGAGGTCGTTGACGCCGTTGTGGAAACCGCCGAGCGTGATCAGCAACAGCGGAGCGCGGAACTGGGCGAACAGCTCTTCGACCGCGCCGGTGGCCACCTGGGCACCACCGCTGTAGCAGAGCAGGACGACCGGTATGCCGCTGGCGGGCTCGTACCCTGCGAGCCGGAGCTGGTCGGCGATCTGGGCACCCACTGCCCGGTTGTACAGCGGGCGGTATCGGCGATCGGCGGCCACAAAGGTCTGCATGACGTTGTGCAGGAACAGTGTAATACCGACGTGCCGCCGTAGCCAATCCCACACCGGGCGCCCTACGAGCGGGGCCGCCAGGGGCGAGTAGGGCTGGACCTGGCCCAGCACGCGCAACTCCGGTGCTCCGGCGATGATGGCCTTTACGAGCTGGCCGCCATCGCGCGTATCGGTGAGGCGGCGCTTGCCGATCCCGTCCAGGTAGACCACGTAGGCGTCCGGCGGCCGCCCTGGATCGGCCCCCCTGGCATAGGGCACCTCCGGTGGGAGCGTGGCGGCCGGTGCGCGCCGGCCGATGGTATAGACCATGAGTTCGTGTCGGGCGAGCAGGCCCTCGGCGAGCAGAAAAGGGCCGAGCGCCAAGAGGGCGACGAGCAGGAGGTGCTCGCTCACACGATCGACTCCCGCTCCCGCGCGCCGGCGATGATCCTGGCGATCAGCCGCCGGACAACCTCGACCGTGACCGCGAGCCCGACCCCCGCGACGGCGATGCACCCGACCGCGGTCCACCAGCCCAGTCCCGACGCCGCGGCGAGCGGGCCGGCCAGCCCTGCTCCGACAACGGCCATAAGCAGCATGTGCAGGAACGGCCCGAGGAGCGGGAACGCGAGGACGGCGGCCAGGAGCAGCGGGGCGACCAGGGCGGGTGTCCAGGCCAGCCCAATCGTGCCAGGCAGTGGGGCTGAGTCAGGCGCCACGACCGGCTGCACCGAGTCGGCAACGGTCCACGCGGCGATGGGCCACAGCGCGATCACCGTGCCCTCGACGACGGTGCCGGTCACCATCAGACCGGCCACGAGCCGCGGGGACAGCTTGGGCCTGCGCGCCACCAGGGGCAGCACGCGCCCGGCGCTCTCGGACAGCCCGGCGAGGACCAGCAGTACGGCGACCGTCGTCGACATGGTTCAGCGCCCCTGTGCTCGATCGGTCGCGATGCCTCCCAACACGTCGTCGAGATACCGCTCGAGCTCGTCGACGGCACGCCGGGCGCCGCCGGCCTGCTTTTGTGCGGCGCCCTGTGCGGCTGCCGCCTCGCGGAAGCGCGGCTCGTCCAGCAGACCCCTGGCGAGCGCTTGCACCGTCTCTGGAGTGGCATCGTCCGTGCGGAGCGCGAGGCCGGCACCGAGCTCTACAACCCGCCGCGCCACCATTGGCTGGTCCGCCCCCTGTGGCACGACGAGCGTCGGCACCCCGGCCCGCATCGCCTCGTTGACACTGTTCATGCCGCCGTGGGTCACGAAGAGCGCCGCCCGGTCCAGCACCTGGAGCTGCGGCACGGATCGGCGGGCCAGCACGTTGGCTGGCAGCGGACCCAGGTCTGCCGGTTCCGTGGCCCCGGTCGAGACGACAACGGTGCCGCCCAGCGGTGCCAGCGCGGTCGCGAAGGTCCGCAGCAGGGCGGGCCGCGCATCGAACACCGTGCCCAGCGAAGCGTACAGCACGGGGTCCTCCAGCCGGGCGGCGTCGAATCCCGGATCGGTCAGGCGGGAACCGACGCTCGCCCCGACGAACCGGTACGAGGGGTCGAACGCGTCGGCTCCAGGCTGGAACGCGCTGGATGTGAAGACCAGGTTCAGCGGCTCGCGGGCGTTCATCAGGTCGATCAGGGGCAGCCCGCCGGTGTCGTAGCCGCGGTGCAGGGCCCAGCGCGCGCAAACGTAGCTCCAGCCAATGCGAGGACGGGCGGCTGCGGCGGCCACCAAGTCACGGGAGAGGCGGGTGGGGCTGGGCACCTGCCCGTTGAAGGCGAACGTGGTGAACGTGGCGGCCGCCGGCACACCGAGCTCACGCGCGGCCACCGCGCCCCATGGACAGGCCGCCCCATGCACGATCAGGTCGGGCCGTATGGCGCGGAGGTCCGAGAGCACGCCGGGCAACAGGCCGAGGGCGGTCCGAGCGAGTTCTTCCAGCATCGCGAGGGGGATCGGCGGATCCGGCAAGGGCAGGTCGCCCCCAGAGTAGAGGTAGACCTTCGCACCAACGGTCTCAATCTGGGCCGCAAACGCAGGGGAGGTGTGATAGGTCACCGTGTGACCGCGCCGGGCGAGCTCTGCCACGACCGCGAGCGTCGGGTTAATGTAGCCGTGCATGCCGATGTTGAGGAAAGAGACGGTGCTCATCGACGCCTCCGGGGTGGTCGGAAGATTCAAGGGGGTGGCTGGACGCATCCCCTGCCAAACCGGCAAGGGCCGCCGTCCGATGCAGCCAATGTTCGTGGAACCCGCGGCACCAGCCTATCAAACGGTAGGATCGGTTGGACGATGCCGAAGTATGGGAGACTATGACCTCCCTCTAGGACGCTCTGCTCGGTCGGGTGCGACGGCTAAGCCCGGCGCCGCTGGGATGGGATGGCGCAAGTCAAAAGCTATATCGAGGACCGCCACCAGCCCGCCTCATAATGCCAGCAGCTTGCCGGCCTGCTCGGGCACTATTGCGAGCATACCGGTCCGGCAAGTTCTCGTCGCACTGGGCGCCCATCCGCATTTTTGTGTTCGCCGCGAATTTTTGAGGCGCGCCGGAGCGCGGCTACGACTCGACTACCGACATATAGGCAGTCCTGTCAGCACTCCACGCGGCCTGCCAGGGACTCGGTCAATTCCTGCAGCAGCCAGCGTTCCCGTCTGGGCTTAGTCGGTTGCAAGCGCGTTCTTAGCGGATGCGCGTCTCCAAGCGTTCACAAACCTGTCCGGGGCGCTACGATCTATACCCTGGGGATAGGGTGACCTCTGCTTGATGCTCATAGACCGCGATCAGCGGGCTGAGGTATCGTGGCTAAAATGTCTGGGTGTCCGCATCGATGCCAAGCGCCGCAAGAAGATCTTGATGGCAGCGGTGCGGCGCTGGGTTGGACAAGAGCGTGGAATGCCTCGTTGGCCAGGAATTGACTGCGGGTGGCCTTCCCGCAGTCCCTAGTGAAGTAGCAGGCCGACGGGAAGCCTTGATGGAAATTTACGCGTGCCGGGCCAAGCGATCTTACAAGCGCAGCTTCGGGCTGCGCATGCTGGGACCTGCTCTCGGTTTGCTGGTCTGGATTGCGCCGGTCTACGCGCAAGAGGTGCTGCGCATACCCTACGTGGCCGACATCGGCACGTTCGATCCGGACAACGGGTTTGAGACCGGCGCGATGAGCGCGATCAACAACGTATACGAGGGCCTCGTCGAATACGAGCCGGGTTCGACCAAGATCGTTGGTCTGCTCGCCCAGAGCTGGGAGATCTCGGACGACGGGCTGACTTACACCTTCCACCTGGTCGACGGTGTCCAGTTCCACGACGGCACGCCGTTCAATGCGGCGGCGGTCATAAACTCGTTCGAACGCCGCCGCGATGGTGGACTGATCCAGAGCTACGTCCTGGCCAACGTGAAGGACATGAGGGCGCCCGACGATTCGACGGTTGTACTCACGCTGGGCCATCCTCAGCCTTCGCTCCTCGATGCCCTTTCCAGTCCATGGGGGCCTAAGATCATCAGTCCGGTAGCGCTTGCCGAGCATGACAACGGCGACTTCGCGACGACCTGGCTCAATGAGCACGCGGTCGGCACGGGTCCGTTCAAACTGGCTGAATTCAAACGCGGTCAGCGCTATCTGCTCGAACGCAACGACAACTATTGGGGCGACAAACCGTTCTTCCGGCAGATCCAGATTTCGGTCGTGCCCGATATCAGCCAACAGATACTTCAATTGCAGGCGGGTGCGATCGATGCCGTACCGATCAACTATCCGTTCGCGCAACTCACCAGCCTGCCGGAGGGGGTGGAGATCACCGCCGCTCCGAGCATGATACCGTACGATCTCTTTGTTAAGCCGAACTCGCCGCTCGACGATGCGGAGGTCCGCAAGGCCGTTTTGACAGCGATCAACCCGGCGCTGTGGGTCAAGGACGCCTTTGGAGAGTTCGCAAGCCTGTCGAAGTCGGTTTATCCGAACGTGATGCTCGACCCAGTCAATCCGATCCGGTTCCCGACCGACTTCGAGGCAGCGAAAGCCGCGATCGCCAAACACGGCGCGGTCAATTTGGTCATTGGCCTCCATAGCGCGGCCCCGAGCTACAGCCGCATCGCCGACCTGATCATCGCGCAACTGGCCTTGATCGGCGTAAAGGCGACGGCTTATGTGCTGCCCTCCGGCGCGGCTTACACCTTGAAGGACGACCCAAACCCTCCCGATTTGCTGCTCACGATCGCGGGCCCGGACGCCGCTCACCCGGATAGCCAGGCCAAGGCGTTCTTCACAAAAGACGCTCCCCTCAACTTTTTTGGGCGGACGCTGCCGCAAGCCGATGCCATCGTGGACCAGGCCGGGCAGGTGACCGACGTCAAAGAACGCGACGCTCTCTACGAGAGAGCGGGGCAGATGTATTTCGATGCCGGCATCGTCATCCCGCTTGTCGACGTCAATGACGTGGTTGTCCATGCCAAGGGTCTGAAGGACCTTGGACTCCGTCCCGTGAACCCACCCGGCAACATCGACTTCGCCACCGTTCGCTGGGGACCCTGAATTCCGGAAGCAGGTCAGACTCGTACCGCAGATGGTCAAGCTTTCGCACCGAATGTCCGAACCCGTGACCGAATCCGTCCTCTCCGTCAAAGACCTCTCCGTCATTCTCAGCCGCGAAGGCCGTCCTTCCCGCGTCCTCGATGGCATCAGTTTCGACATGTTTCCGGGCGAGATCATCGCGCTGGTTGGGGAAAGCGGTTCCGGCAAGACAAGCATCGGGCTGACGCTTCAGGGGCTCTTGCCGCGCGAGTACCACCCGCAGGTTGCAGGCTCGATCCGGCTTGCTGGGATCGAACTTGTCGGCTCGGGAAGGCGCACCTGGCAGTCGGCCCGCCGCCACCTCGTCCGCGCCATCTCGCAAGATCCGATGGGCGCGCTCAACCCCACAATGACGATTCGCCGCCAGATGCGAGAATCCAATGGGGGGTGCGAGGGATCGATCGAGGATTGGCTCAGCCGAACCGGCCTGCCTGACCCGGACCGCATTGCTGATGCGCTTCCGCATCGCCTGTCGGGGGGGCAGCGTCAGCGAGTGCTTATTGCCATGGCGATGATGGCAAGACCGAAGCTGCTCATCGCCGACGAGCCGACCACCGCGCTCGACGTCACCATGCAGGCGCAGATCCTCGACCTGTTGCGCGACCTCGCCCGCGATCAGCAGACGGCAATTCTGTTCGTCACCCACGATTTGACTGTGGCGGCCTCACTGGCCGACCGCGTCCTGGTTCTCTACGCCGGACGCATTGTCGAAATCGGCCGGATGCAGGACGTGGCCCGCAATGCCACGCACCCTTATTCTGCCGGCCTTCTCGCCGCCCGATTCGATCTGGACTCTGATCGACGGCGCCCGCTTCCCACGCTCCCGCCCGAGCACACGCACTCCATAAATGTTGAGGACGCCTGCGCCTACGCGACACGTTGCCCGATCGCCCAGCCAGATTGCACGGCAATCCGCCCACCGCTGGAGCTTGCTTCCGTCCACGGTGGCGCAGTCGCCTGCCTTCACCACGAACAAACTCCATATCTCTCAGCACAGCGCGCTGATGCGAAACCATGGCCGGCCCAGGCGATCCAGGAAACCGCCGCATTGAGGCTGTCCAGTATCGGAAAAACATACCCGACAGGCGCCCGATCGTTTTGGGGACGGCGTAAACCACAGTCCGTTCTCAGGTCGGTCAACCTCTCGATCAAGCTTGGCGAGTGCGTGGCACTGGTGGGCGAGAGCGGCGCCGGCAAATCTACCCTTCTGAGGATTGCTGCCGGGCTCGTGGTACCCGAGAGCGGCACTGTTACACGCTTCGACAAGCTTCCTCCGCAAGTCGTGTTTCAAGACCCCGTCGCGGCGCTGACGCCGTGGCTCACGATCGGCGAGCAGATAGGCGAGCGCCTGCGGGCCGTTTCGCTGGACAGCGACTATGGCCGCCGTCGCGTGGGAGAGGCAATGAAGCTGGTCGGCCTCGATCCGGTCCTGATGGACACGCTGCCGGCCGAGATGTCGGTCGGGCAGTGCCAGCGCGCCGTTTTGGCTCGCGCGATAATCGTCCCCCCAAGGCTCCTGCTCTGCGATGAGCCTATCAGCGCCATGGACGTGTCGCTGGCGGCCACCACCTTGAACCTTCTTGGCGACCTTCGGCGGCGGCTCGATATGGCGATGCTGTTTGTGACCCACGATCTGGCGGCCGCCAGGATCATCGCCGACCGTGTCGCTGTGCTGAAGGACGGCGAGTTGGTCGAGGTTGCCGATCCAGATGCCATCATCGCCGCACCACAATCCGCCTACACGCAGTCTCTCATCGCGGCGATGCCGAGCCTGCAGGCGGCGGGCGGACGATGACCGGCAGGCCGAGCCCGGACACGCTGCCGGCGCGGCCTCGGTTCAACTGGCGCGATTTCTTCCGGCGTGCCGGTTGGCTTGGAAGCGTCGGCATCGTCGGCGTCCCTGTCGTCACCGTTGTGGCCGTGCTGGCGCCCTGGATCACGCCGTTCGACCCACAACTGCGCGTCGCCGGAGCCTACTTCCCGCCTTCGGCCGAGCATTGGTTCGGCACTGACGAGATCGGCCGTGACCTGTTCTCGCGCGTTATCCTCGGCATTCAATATACGTGGCTCCCAGGGCTTGCCGTTATCGGTTTCAGTCTCACTTTTGGCTCCCTGGTCGGACTGATTTCAGGCCTGATCGGCGGCAAGGTGGATCTGGTAATCGAGCGGATCGTCGACTTGTTCTTGGTTCTTCCAGGAACGCTTATCGCGCTCGCTGTCGTCGCTTCGCTTGGCCCGGGGCTCGTCAACACGATGATCGCGCTCGCCATTGTCTGGTGGATGTGGTACGCGCGCATATCCCGTGATGAAATTCGTCGCCTCAAGGCTCGTCCGCATGTCGAGGCGGCGCGTATCGCCGGGGTCCGCGGTCCGCGCCTGCTGTTGCGTTACTTGTTGCCGGGAGTGGTCCCAGCGTTGCTCATCGGGGCATCACTGGATGTCGCCAACGTCATCATGACGATGTCGCTGATGTCGTTCCTTGGCCTTGGACTGCCTGCACCGGCGCCTGAACTCGGAGCGATGACGTCGCGCACCCTCGACAGTCTCACCGTCCATTGGTGGTTGCCGATCCTGCCGGCCGCGATCATCTTTCTCCTCTGCCTTCTCGCCAACCTTGCGGGCGACGGCATTCGCGCCGCGCTGAGGGGGGCGTAGTGCTGGCATATCTCACCAAAAGCATCATCGGCGCCATCGTCGTTCTCCTGGTGATGAGCTTCATTGTTTTCGGTCTCCAAAGCATTATCCCCGCCGATCCAGCGCGGGCCATTGCCGGGCCGAACGCTCCGCTGGAAACGGTCGAAGCGATGCGCGAGCAGCTCGGACTGAACGACCCGGCTGTCGTTCAGTACGGGCGCTTTCTATTGCGCCTCGCGCATGCGGATCTCGGGACGTCGGTAAGGACCCGGCAGCCGGTGTATGACGACATACGGCAATATCTTCCTGCTACGCTTGAACTCGGACTGGCGGCGATCGCTTTGGGAGTGGCGCTCGCCGGCGTCATGGCGGCACTTCAGTTCCTGATACCGGGATCGGGCGGCATAAGGCTCGTTATGGTTGGGGTAGGATCCACGCCGATCTTTCTATCCGCCTTGCTTCTCGCCTACTTTTTCTGGTTCCGACTCGATTGGCTTCCGGGGGCGGGTCGGCTTGCCTACCGCGACTTCGCAGGCCCTACGGGACTCAACGTCATCGACGGAATACTGGTCGGCCGGCCCGAAGTCAGCGTCGACGCGCTGCTGCACATGATCTTGCCGGCGCTTGCACTGGCGTTGCCTATCGGCATCGCGGTCGGGCGAAGCCTGAACAGTGCGCTTCACGAGGTGATGAGGCAGACATACATCCGGACCGCGCGCGGCAAGGGTCTCAGCGAGACAAAGGTGCTGTTGCGCCACGGTTTGCGCAATGCCGCCACGGCCCCACTGTCCATGGTCAGCCTGCAAGTCCGCCTTCTCTTCGGCAATTTGCTTGTTGTCGAGCGCGTTTTCGGATGGCCTGGTCTGGGTCTCTACACGGTCCAGGCTTTTGCCAGCGCCGATCTCCCGGCAGTGCTGGGCGTCGCCATCGTTTTCGGGATATTGTACATCCTGGTCAACACGCTCATCGAGATCGCACAGTCGATAGCCGATTCTCGGATCGACCTCTGAAGGCGCCCACTCAGGCCCTTACTGTCGCGCCGGTGGGTGTCTTGGTCGAGTCGCCAGCGCGGATGGGGAGGCTGAAGGTTATGGATGCCCCCCCTGTCTCGACATTTTCCCCCCAAAGCCGTCCGCGGTGCGCCTCGACAATCGAGTGGCAGATTGCCAGGCCCATTCCCATTCCATCCGGCTTAGTTGTGTAGAACGCTTCGAAAATCCGTTCCGGATCGCTAAGCCCGCGGCCGCTATCTCGCACTTCGACCTCGACTGTTCCGTCATTCTGACGCCGCGACACGATCCGCAGGCTTCGCACGGTGGTGTTGACGTCATCCATCGCTTCGATGCCGTTGCGGACGATGTTGAGGACGACTTGCTCCATCTGAACGAGATCGGCAACCGTCGCAGGAAGGCCGGGATCGAGTTGAAGGTCCAGCTTGACGCTGCTCGATGCGAGCCTGTCACCCAGGAGATCACACACTTCGCGGATCACCGCGTTCAGATCTATCGGGTGCGGTTCGGCTTCGGTCTTGCTGAACAGCGCACGGATGCGGGTGATCACCTGTGCCGCCGCGTCAGCGTTTCTGATGATTTTTTGGGCGACACGGCTGGCGTGACTGAAATTTGGCGGATCGGCGTTCAGCCATCTCTGGAAGGCGCCGGTGTTGGCCACGACCGCCTGGAGCGGCTGGTTGAGTTCATGCGCAATCGACACCGACAGTTCGGATAGGCTGGCGGCGCGCAAGGCGCGCGCGAGCCGTTCGTCCGCCAGACGCAGGGATTCTTGGGCGCGGACCTCGTCGTCGATGTCGAAGTTGACGCCGTACCAGCGAAGGATAGTGCCGTCTTCGTCGCGTAGCGGTTCGAACCGCGAATCAATCCAGCGATATTCGCCATCCTTCCGGCACAGCCGACCTTTGTGCTGGAGTGGTTCTCCACGGGCAAAGGACTTCTCGAACACAGTCTTGACGGCCGCCCGGTCATCGGGATGGAACAACTTCACATGCGAGGCGAATTGGCGCGTGCCTCGCGGTTGCGCCTTAGCCGAGTCGATGCCCGCCCAGTCGACGAACCGTTTGTTGAAGTAGTACGGCAATCCCGCCGGCGTCATCAGCCAGATCATGGTGGGAACTGTATCGACCAGCAGGCGCAACTCACGCTCACGCTCGCGCAACGCAGATTCGGCCTTCTTCTGATCGTCGATATCCGCCGTGTGGCCGTACCAGCCGGTTATCCTCCCGTACTCATTGCGCGAAGCAATGCCGGTGTCGCGAAACCATCGATACGTTCCGTCGAACCGACGCATACGGTGCTCGTCGATCACAGGCTCGCCCGTCTGCAAGCTGTGACGCCATCGCGCCATGCTCGCCTCGACATCGTCCGAATGGACAAACTGTGTCCAATGATAATCATCGCCATCCATGATCCGGCGCATCTCATCGGCTGTCACACCTACATACTCGAGCGCCGCGGGACTGACCAAGCGAAGGCGGCCATCCGCAGAGGCCGACCATCCGAGGCCCGGAATATCGGCAACGCCGGGTCCGGTATCATGGTAGACCCGGTCATAGAAGCTCATGGTCCTGAAGATCTTTATCACGAACCATAGGGCTAACGCCGCGACGACAAATACCGCCAACCGGACCGCGCCGCCTGTGGCCCCTGATTCCAGCGAAAACAGGATCACGCATGAAAGCAGACCGGCCGCGGCAACGGCCACCAAACCGGCCTCCCAGCCGATGCAGATGCATATGACTGCAACGGCGACCAGCAAAACGTATGGCTCATTGACGAATAATGCCAGCAAGACGCTCGCAGCGCCAATCGCCAATGCGACGGCGCGGCGTTGTTTCGTTGACGTCAGCTCCATTTCGACCTCTCGAGACCGCCTCTGCGTCCCACTCCCTGTCGCGGTCGATGTTCCGAGTCAGTTACGGAGCGCCAATGCCTGATTGTAAGCCGCTCAGCGGCTGTCGACTGGAAGCGACTGCCACACATTGAAGAGATGGGAGATGGACCTTGCGTTCATCTTCTTCATCATGTTGCTCCGATGGAGCTTTACGGTGATCTCGCTGATGCCGAGATCCGATGCAATCTGCTTGTTTGTGGCACCGGAGACCACGAGCCTCAGCACTTCCCGCTCGCGGGGCGTAAGGGTCTCATAAAGTGCCACGTTCTTTCGCGATACGGTCGATGCCGCTCTTCGCGTGACGTCGTTGGCGATAGCGGTGGACACTGCGTCAAGGAAGGTCTGGTCGCGCACCGGCTTGGTTAGGAAATCCACTGCCCCCGCCTTCATCGCCTGGACGCCCATCGCGATGTCGCCATGACCGGTCAAGAATACGATCGGCGTTAGAATGCCTTTGGTTGCCAGGACATGCTGAAGATCGAGGCCGCTCAAGCCCGGCATTCGCACATCGAGAACGAGGCAGCCTGGGCGGTCCGGCAGTTTTGCGTCCAATAGTTCCTGGCCCGAAGAAAACGACATCGTGTCGATGCCGACCGAATTCAGCAACTCCTCCAACGCGTCGCGGACCGTTGCGTCATCGTCGACCAAAATTGTTATGGGACCGTCTGCGATTCCTGAAGTTGCCACGCCCATGACTCTGGCCTCGGGGAGATATGCTGAACCCGAATTGGCCGGGTTCACGCAGTCAGTATCAACCGCGCTTCTGTCACACGTCAATCAGGACCTGCGTCTCACGCGAGGCGGCCGGAGCTTGCTCTGCGCCAGCTATGCCCGCCAATTCGTAGTCTCTACGTCAGGTCTTGCGTACCCGTATCGCGGCGGGCAACGCAACACTACAAAGGGTGATCGGACCTAGCGATTTGAATGGCTGACCTAGACGTCGGTATAGGTGCGTGGACCGTCGATTCCTGCCCTATGTCATTCACCTTCGGAGCAGGACATCGCCGTCGCGGTGATCGGCTGCTGCGCCCTCAAGCGGCTCCCATGGTCCTGCGACTCGCCATGAAAGCCGCATCGGCACTCCATTCCGTGCACTCGGCGCCTGCCTGGTCGTGCAGTCCCGTGCCCTGGAGTTTTGGTGGATTCCGGGCGTCAGGCGCGCGCCGAGCCACGATCACAGCGGATAGAACTGCGGTCCGCCGACGTCACCGCGGCGGGCGATCTCTACCGTGGTATTGCTCGCCCTCATCCTTGGATCAATCGACTACAGCCGCGCTTTTCACATAGCCTTCTCGATGTGGTTCATCACCGACATCGTGTCGGGCAAAAATGAGGAGCATGCGGTCCCGCATGATGCGTCAGGCTGACGGCGAATATCGTGCTGCCAGCGTTGCGCACGGCTGATGGAAATCAGGCTCTTTGCCGAAAGCGAATTGTTCGACCGAAGCGTCGGAGACCCGCGGCTGTCGGATATGCGAACTACTCCGCGTTCACGAAGCCAAGCACGGGAGATCCGGTTTGCGTCCTTTGAAAGTATCGGTGCTCGTTGGGCTGGCAGCACTGGTCGCGACATTCGTTTGGTTCCCGGGATGCGACACTCGGATCGCCGCCACGGACATACCCCTTGACGCGGCGGAAGCAGAGAAGGCTTCGATCGCCGGCTATGGCGAGATCAGGATATATCGCGACGCGCGGATCGCTGCGGGAGATGTGCGCGACTGGACGCCGGCAACCGAGCCGGATGGCCTCGATGTCCTGATGATCTCCGGCGGCGGTGCGGGAGGCGCCTTCGGCGTCGGCGTGCTTTCGGCGTGGAGCGAGACCGGGACCCGCCCGCAATTTGATGTAGTCACCGGCGTAAGCACTGGCGCCCTAATCGCGCCATTCGCGTTCCTCGGATCGGCTCATGACGGCACGCTGGTGCATCTCTTTACAAGCGGCGTCGCCGACGATCTTGTCGCGACCAAATTTCCCGTGGGCTTGATCGGATCGAGCTTGCTGAGATCCACGCCAATGAGGCGGATGGTCGAGGAGTTCATCACACAAGCGGTCCTGCAGCAGGTTGCAGCCGAGCATCGCAAAGGCCGCCGCCTCCTGATCCTCACGACGAATCTCGACACCCAGCGGGCCGTCGTATGGAACATGGGCGCCATCGCCAACAGCAGCCGACTGGACGCGCTGAAGCTGTTTCAGGACGTTATGATCGCTTCGGCGAGCATTCCTGGCGTTTATCCGGCGGTCATGATCGAAGCCGAGTCAGGAGGGCGACGCTTCCAGGAAATGCATTCCGATGGAGGGTCGACGTCGCAAGTCTTGATACTTCCGCAGGCAATTCTGGCAAGCACGAACCCTATCGTGCCCGGGAAACACCAGAGTGTCGATTTTCATGTGATCGTAAACAATGCGCTCATACCGGAATTCGCCACCACGCGGAATCGAACGTTGTCCGTGATCGCAAGAGCGTATTCCATCCTCCTCAAGTCACAGACACAGAGCGAACTGGCTATCCTCTACAATTATGCCAAACTGACCGGGGCACGTTTCCACCTTGCGACCATTGACGCCCAAATCCCCTATTCGATGCTCGATCCTTACAACGCCAGCTATATGCAAGCTGTCTATGACCTCGGATACGCCGGCTTGGCGGCTGGCACCCTTTGGAAAGACAGCCCTGTATTCGCCGACAGGCGCCTGTGATCAGCATCGTCAACGTCAGGCTCTGCTCGGCAGGAGCATGTCCGACAGTAAGAAGGCGGGTTTCCTGCGCCCAGCAACGCTGTGACCCCAAGCGCTTCGATATTCTCCGCCAGCACCGCGCTCAGCTGCACTAGACCTTAGCATCGCCCGACAGATGCCTGCGTAGAATAGGCTGCTGCGCGGGACCGCGTCATTCTCCTCGTATCGGCCGCCCCGACATCGATGGCGTGGTGCGGAGCCGGACTGGAGAAGGAGACGAAGATGACAAATGAAGTACCGAGCAAGGGGTTGGAGTGGACCAACCTCGTTCTGGGCGCAGGTCTGGCCTGCGCTGGCTTCGCGTTCACCGAGATGCCCGCCGCGGCTTGGAACGCGGGGATCGTCGGCGCGCTGATTGCCTGCTGCTCCGCCGTGGCGCTCTACCGCTACGGAGCGTGGACGGAGTGGTCCAATCTCGGCTTGGGGTGCTGGGGCGTAGCCGCTCCGTTCCTGCTCGGCTTCGGATCGGCGCAGGCGGCGACGTGGACGCACGCCTTGGTTGGGCTTTGCGTCGCGACGATCGCCATCATCCAGCTTTCGAGCGGCCGCAAGGCGCAGATCCTTTCCAGGTCCGACGCCAGATAATTTCATGGAAGGCCAGGCACCAGGGGACGGGCGCGCCGAACTGTTTCCGCGACCGTCCCCTGGGATGCTTCGGCGAGTTGCGCGTGAAAACTCGCGCCGCAAGCCCGAACCGGCAAGAGAACAGATCATGGACCCCGTGAATTCCGAACCAACACTCGAAGAGATGCTGGACGATCCTATCGTCCAGCATCTGATGCGGCGCGACAACGTCTGCGCCGACGATGTGAGGCGGATCATTCATGAGGCCCGTGAGGCATATCGGCGTCGAGGCCTGCTCGAACGGGGCACGCCGCGCGACTTTTCGCCAAACGGCCCGATGCTGACGGCAACGATTGCCCTTCTACTTCCGGCTGCGTCGAACGCCGTTCAGGAAGATTTCCACAGCAGAAGCAACCGCCTCCCGCGCTTCTTCGTCCGACGGCGGGGACCGGAGCCCGAGAACGACCTGCAGATGCAGGTTGTCGCGGGTCATGCCTACAAAGTGCCCGGCCAGACGCAAGCAATCGTCCGCCTGGATTTCCCCCCGTTCCCTGGCGGCTTCGAGGACCTCGGCGAGCCGGACCGCGGTCCGTCCTGGCCCCTGTTCGTAGAACGACTTCACGAGATCGGGGAAGCGGTTGGCCTCGGTAACGGCAATTCGGTAGATTCCGATCAAGGTGGGAGACATATAGGCGTCCATGGAATGCCGGCCGAACGCCGTCAGTGTCGCCCGCAGATCGTGGCCTTCTATTTCCTCGATCACCAAGGGCGACAGCAGCTTGTCTGCGCTTTCCCTCACGATAGCCGAGAACAGACCCTCCTTGTTGCCGAACTCATTGTAAATGTTGCGTTTCGATCCGCCGGCGCGTTCGATGATCGCGTCGATGCTCGTCGCGGCGTAGCCTTGTTCGAAAAAGACCTCGGCAGCCGCTTGAAGAAGAGCGTCCCGGCGGCCGTTGCGCCGTGTGGTCCTTGCAGCAGCCATTCATCCACTCCAGTCCATCCCTTGACTGGTAACGACCATTACCATAAACGTCAATGGTAACGCCTATTACCGGAGGCCCGTCATGCCGTATAGCAGGAAAAAGACGATCGGGCTGCTGCTGTGCCTCTCAGCTGTGGTCGCGCTTGGCGCAGGATGGGCTTGGGCCCGTTCGGATGACACGTCGACCGATAACGCGTACGTCCGTGGGGATGTGACCGGGCTTGCGCCGAAGATCGCGGGCTACGTCACCGCAGTAGAGGTTCGGGACAATCAGGCCGTCCGGGCGGGTGACGTCCTGTTCCGCATCGACGACCGCGACTACCGCGCGCGGCTCGCGCAGGCTGTGGCTAATGTCGAAGCCGCTCAGGCGCAACTTGGCAATGTCGACGCCGAAGTCCAGCTTCAGCATGCCCTCATCAGGCAGGCCGAAGCCCAGACGCGTTCGGCCGAGGCCGAGCTGAACCTCGCGACCAAGGCGTCCGGCCGCCGCCGCGAACTTATTCGTACCCACGCCGTAAGCCAGGCCGAGGTCGACGAAAGCGATGCCGCGCGGTCGAGGGCCGAAGCGGCCGTGGCGGCGGCATCGGCAGCACTGGAGGCACAGCGGCAGCGCATCGCCGTGCTCGACGCCCAGCACGAAGCCGCCGTTGCCGCGGTAGCGCAGGCCCGGGCCGCGGAGGAACTCGCTCAAATCGACCTCGACAACGCCGTGGTTCGCGCGCCGGTAGACGGCGTCGTCGGCAACCGCCAGGTTCGCATCGGCCGGCTGGTGGCGCCGGGTGCCTCTCTGCTCGATATTGTTCCGGTCAATGATCTGTGGGTCGTGGCGAACTTCAAGGAAACCCAGATCGAACAAATCCAGCCCGGTCAACACGTCCGCATCACCATCGATGGCTACCCAAACGAGATGTTTGAAGGGATGGTGGACAGCTTTGCGCCCGGCAGTGGGTCTGCCTTCAGTTTGCTCCCCGCAGACAATGCGACAGGAAACTTCGTTCGCGTCGTTCAGCGCGTTCCGGTCAAGATTCGATTCATCGGCAATCCGCTGCCCGGTCGCCTAGTGCCCGGCCTGTCCGCGCGTGTCGAGATTGATCGCGGTAGAGACTCATGACCGCAGTGGTCATCGCCATCCCGGACCGCAACCGACCAGCAACAGGAGCCCTTCTCGTCGCGGGCATTATACTCGCCACTCTGACAGAGGCGATCGCCAGCACAGTCCTGTCGCTCGGGCGTGGCGATATCATCGGCGACACCTATGCAACGCCCGATGAGTTCGCCTGGCTGGATGTGGGATATACCGCGCCGAAGCTGATCGGGTTCATGGCCGCCGCCTGGCTGATGAACCGCGTCAGTCCACGCTGTCTGATCGTCGGCTCGACCATAGCCATGGGCGCAGCCTGCGCCCTTGCCGCCATCACAACGCAACTGGATCTGCTGGTTGTGCTCCGCGTAATGCAAGGCTTCTCCGGAGGCGTCCTGCTCGTCGCGGGGCAGACGATCATTTTTCTCGCTTATCCGCGACGCCACCAGCCGATCCTTCAGGCCCTGTTCGCAATCGGTTCGGTCGTTGCCCCGGCGACGATCGCCCCAGCCTTTGAGGGCTGGTTGCTCGACAGCCAGTCGTGGATGTGGATCTTCTTCAGCGTCGTCCCGGTGGCGCTCGCGGCCGCCGGATTCTTGCTGATCGCGGACTGCCCGGTGCCCGTCAAAGCCGGACCCCGCCCGTTCGACTGGCTTGGCTTCTCGCTCCTCTCGACCGCACTGTTCTGCTTCACATACGTGCTCGGCCAAGGCAGCCGATGGGACTGGTTCGAAGAACGACACATCGCCTGCCTAACGGTGGTCGGCACGGCCACTCTGCTGGCATTTCTCGGCCAACAAATGATCGTCAAAGGTCAGGGCCTGCTGGACTTCACCCCGTTCCGGTCGGACGATTTTTCGTTCGCCTTCATCGTCAGTTTCGTCGCCGGCGCCGCCTTGTTCGGGAGCGCGTTCCTGATCCCTTCGTTCGCCGTGTCCGTCCTTGCGTTCACGCCAACCGACGCCGGCCTGCTCCTGTTGCCGAGCGGCGCACTTTTCATCGGCGCGCTCCTCATCGCTGCTTTCCTCATGCAGGTCCGCCGCATTCCTCCAATCGCCACGGTGCCCTTTGGAATCCTTATGATCATGGTTGCGATGTGGATGCTGTCCGGTTCGACCATCGAAAGCGGCGCGGACGACATGATGCCAGCCATTCTGTTGCGTGGCCTCGGCCTCGGCTTCCTGTTCCTGTCGATCACTCTCATCGCTTTCGGCAAGCTCAACCACCAGAACCTCGCATCCGGCGTAGGCCTCTTCAATACGGGTCGCCAGCTCGGTGGCCTCATGGGTGTCGCCTGGCTGCAGACATTGATCGAGAATAACGTCGCCGCCAATGTCGCGGTGCTCGGCGCCAACCTCACCGCGGGCATTCCCGCGGTCAGCGAGCGTCTGGCAACGACGACAGCCATGCTCGCGGCAAAAGGAATGGATCCCGTGGCAACTGGCCGGGCAGCGACGAGCCTGCTGGGCAGAGCGGTCGCCGGTCAGTCCACAGTGATCGCCTTCGACACCGCGTTCAACGCAGTCGCGCTGCTGTTCGTGGTTGCCGCGCCCGTGCTGGTCACGATCAAGATCGGCCTCGCCCGATACATGAGAAAGCGCCAGTCGTCCCTGGCGCTGAGGGCGGTTCCGATGCCGATCGCGCCGACGTCCGACATGACCCCGAGCTTGCCGCCCTCAACCTTGGCCTCGAACGCCCTCGTCGAAGAAAGCAAGAGGCAAATGGAAGACGTACAGTTGCCAGCGTGACAAACGCCCCTGGAAAGGTTCTCGCCAGCCAGCCAATGTCGTGGATGCCCGCAGCAGTATCATCCTGAGGGCTAGGTCAGGTACGCTTCGGCCACGCCTCATGGATTTCCATGAGGTGCAGTCGGGGGGGCGCCGAATTAGGGTGGGCCATGAGTTCGCCAGCCGAGATCATGAGTTCGCCAGCCCAGATATCGCGGGGACGTGCTACACGCAGCGTTGACAATCCCCAGCCCTTCTTTGCCCGGCAGGAGAAACCGATGATGTCCGTCTGGTCGCGCCCGCAATTCCTTCATCTGGGGCTATTTTTTGCGGCATATGTCTTGGGCTGCGGGTTCGCCCAGGCGCTGGCAATCGTCCCCGGAATAACGGTTTCCATTTGGCCTCCGGGCGGCGTTTTCATCGCGACGCTCATCCTCACCTCTCCTTACAGTTGGCCGTGGTGGATATTGGCAGCCTGCCTGGCGGAGATGTTCGCGCAGTTCGTGTGGTTCCACAGTCCGCTGCCTGCGGGGTTCCTGATCTATGTCGGCAATGCCCTTGGAGCGGCTGTCGGCGCAACGCTTGTGAACCGGGCATGCGGGCGTCCGGTTCGGCTTGAAACTTTGCAGGAAGTCCTCGCATTCGTCGTTCTGGGCGCTGGAGTTGCGCCCCTGGTAAGCGCGACGGTCGGAAGCGCGACGCTTGCGTGGTTTGGCATAGCATCGCAAACTTTCACGGCGGTATGGCCGCTGTTTTGGATTGGTGACGCCACAGGAGTCCTGCTCGTAGCGCCACCGGCGCTGGTCGTGATCCAGTATTGGCGCAGCAAGACCCAACTCCCTCCCGCACAGCGGGTGGAAGCCGGCGTCCTGGGTCTGATCTTCCTGGGGGTCGCCGCGCTTTCCTTGAGCGACGTCTACCTGCCCACCCCCTACATCATCATGCCGCCCCTTCTTTGGGCCGCGGCGCGCTTCGAGTTCAGAGGCGCCGCCGTCGCCTTGACGCTCCTCGCCCTGATCACGATGGCGCTCACGATATCTGGAGACAGCCAGTTTGTCGGCGCTCCCGAGTTCCAGAGGGAAAGGCAGGTCATGCTGCAGCTTTTCCTGGCAATCTCGGCATTTTCGGCGCTCATCGTAGCGGCCATATCTCGGCAGCGTCAGCTGGCGCTGGTCACATCGCGCGACCGGGAGCGGGAGCTTTCGCAGCTTGTCGATATGGTTCCAAGCCACGTCTGGCGTCTCGCGCCCGACGGCGAGCCGATTTTCTTCAACAAGCGCATGGTCGATTTTCTCGGCCTGGACGTGGCGGATACGATCAAGCCGGGCATGAGCCGCATGACGGTGATGATAGAGGCCGGCGTCCATCCGGACGACAGAGCAGCGTTCTCGGACACGCTCCGCCGTTGTCTCGCCACCGGCGAGGTCCTTGCGATGCGATATCGCTTGCGCCGTCAAGACGGGGTCTACCGCTGGATGTCGAGCCGCGCCGAGCCGATGAAGGACCAGGACGGGCGCATTGTCCAGTGGTACGGGCTCTGTCACGACATAGACGATCAGATGCATGCCGAAGAGGCGCTGCGGCGGAGCGAGCGGCAGCTTCAGGAGACGATCGATGCCGTACCAGTCCGGATCTGGAGCGCAAAGCCTACGGGCGGGCCGGTCTACTTCAACAAGCGCTACCAGGACCATTTCCGCTCCGTCATTGCGGATTTCGAAGCTCTCGGGGAGCCGCGCATCGAGCAACTGCTGCAGGAACTGATCCATCCCGAAGATGCTCCCGAGGTACAGAACACCCTACGGAATTGCTTCGAAACCGGTGGCATGTCCACGATGCGATTTCGTTGGCGCGAACAGCACGGCGCGTACCGCTGGGCGGAGTGCAGGGTAGAGCCTCGGCGTAACGAAGACGGTGAGGTCGCGGAATGGTACGGCGTTTCGCTCGACGTCGACGATGAGGTGCGTGCGCAGGAAGCCTTGCGCGACAGGGAGCGCGAGCTCTCGCAGCTCGTAAATATGGTTCCCGTCCATATCAGGCGTCTGACGCCGAAAGGCGAGCCGACCTTCTTCAACAAGCGCTTGCTCGACTTCTTCGGCTTGAACGACCTGGCCCAATTGGACAAGCCGGACATGAGCCGACTGGCGGCAGCCATAACGACCCTCGTCCATCCGGAAGATGCCGCACGTCTGCTGGAGACCGTCCGCCACTCCTTCGCCACCGGGGAGCCCTACTCCATGAAGTATCGGATGCGTCATGCGGATGGCGCGTATCGTTGGGTGGACGGCCGCGGGGAACCGGTGCGGGACCAAAGCGGCGCGATCATGCAATGGTATGCCATTTCCATTGACATCGACGATGAGATGCGCGCGCAGGAAGCGCTGCGCGACCGGGAACGTCAGCTTCAACAGCTCATCGACACCGTGCCCGTGCAGATCTGGTGCGTCACGCCTGGCGGGGACCCTGCATACATCAACAAAACGATGATGGACTATATCGGCCTGAAGCTGGATGATTTTGATGCCGACGGAGGCCTGCCCAGTGCGATCCGGACCATCGTCCATCCAGAAGACAGGGCCTCTTTGCTGCAGGCCTTGACCCATTCCTTCAGCACGGGCGAACCGTTCGAGCTGAAGTTTCGCAACCGCCGGTGGGATGGTTCATACCGCTGGACGGAGGGGCGTGCTGAACCACTCCGTGACGAGAGCGGCCGCATCATCCGGTGGTTCGGCGCCAACGTCGATATCCATGATTTCGTGACTTCTCAGGAAGCGCTGCAAGAGCGGGAGCGCTTCCTCTGGCAACTCGTGGAAACGCTGCCGGCAATGATCGATTGCGCGGCGCCGGATGGCGAGCCGGTCTATCGTAGCCAACAGCTCCGCGAGTTCCTGGGGTATGAGCTTGAGCGATTGGACGGCACCGGAAAGTCCCGGCTGGCCGGCACGCTTGACGCCGGTGTGCATCCCGACGACTTGGCGGAGGTCAAGGGAGGATATGCTCATTCGTTGTCCACCGGCGAGCCCTATGCGCGCAGGCACCGCCTGCGGCGGTTCGACGGCGAGTATCGCTGGGTTGAGACACGCGCCGCGCCGATGCGCGATACCGAAGGGACTATCGTGCAGTGGAATGTCATCTGCCTCGACGTTGAAAATGAGGTTCGGGCGGAGGAAGAGCTGCGGCTGGCGCAAGAGAGCCTTGCACGAGCGAGTCAGGCCGCGAGCCTTGCCGAGCTCTCTGCTTCCATCGCGCACGAAGTGAACCAGCCGCTGGCGGCCGTGGTGGCGAACTCGCATGCCTGCCAGCGATGGCTTATGGCTGAGCCACCAAATCTCGAGCGTGCGCAGAAGACGGTGGAGCGCATTATTCGTGACGCAAATGCGGCCGCCGACGTCGTGAGTCGCATCCGTGCTCTGTTCAAACAGTCCGGCGAGGCAAGGAGTTCTACGGCGCTCAGTGGCGTTATCGTCGAGGCGCGCAACCTCATGGCCGAGGAAGCGGCGCGGCGGCGCGTCCGCATGGATATCGATGTCGAAAGCGACCTGCCGCTCGTCGCGCTGGACCGCGTACACATCCAGCAGGTTCTGGTGAACCTCATTCGCAACGGCATGGATGCCATGGACGCCGTTACGGGCGACCGGGTTCTTGAGGTCCGTGTGCGCCGCATAGGCGATGTGGTTCAGACGCAGATCAGCGATCGTGGCGCGGGGATCGAGTTTCCCGACAACATCTTCGAACCGTTCTTCACGACGAAGGGGAACGGAATGGGCATGGGGCTCGCGATCTGCCGTTCGATCGTCGAATCGCACGGCGGACGCCTGTGGGCGGAGAAGAACGAACCACAGGGGGCGACGTTCGTCTTCACCTTGCCGATTGAAGTGAAAGCGGCGCCATGACCACAGATGACCATATCGTCTTCATCGTGGACGACGATGCGCGCCTGCGGGAGGCGCTGAGCGAGCTGCTGGATTCGCACGGTATCCGCGCCGCTGCGTTCGGATCGGCCAGCGAATACATCGGTGCAAACAAGCCGGACATCCCGGCATGCCTCATCCTCGACGTCGAGCTGCCCGACATCAACGGCCTGGATCTGCAGAGGCAGATATCAAAGGGAGATCATCCGCCGATCGTTTTCATAACAGGGCACGGCGACATCCCGTCCTCCGTCCAGGCGATCAAGCATGGCGCCGTGGACTTTCTCACCAAGCCTTTCAGTGATGCGGATCTCATGGCTGCAATCCAGGCGGCGCTCGCCGAGGATCGGGAAAGGAGGTCCGCGCGTGCTGAACTGGTGGCGCTGAAGCAACGCTATCTCGACCTGACGCCGCGCGAACGCGAGGTGCTGCCGCTCGTGGTGAGCGGCCTTCTCAACAAACAGGCAGCCGCTGAACTCGGAATCAGCGAGGTCACGTTGCAGATCCATAGAAGGAACGTGATGCAGAAAATGGCGGCGTCATCGCTCGCCGATCTCGTACGTATCGCGCAGCGACTGGAGATACCGATCACCCACTCGCGCCGAGCGGGAGGGCACCGGGCGTGACCAAGGGAAGACCTGTCGTGGCCGTTGTCGATGACGATCCAAGGCTACTCGAGTCGCTGGAGGATCTGCTGGAGTCCGCCGGCTATGCGGCCCGCAGCTTCTCGTCGGGGCGATCATTGCTCATCAGCGGGCTATCCGGCCTTGACGTGCTCATAACCGACATCGGGATGCCCGGCATGGACGGCTTCGAACTTTGTGGTCTGGTGAAGAAGGTGCGCCCGGACCTGCCGGTGTTCCTGATCACCGGGCGCCACGAGATTGCCGATGCGGACAGAGCCCAGGGCGTCAGCGGGTGCTTCCGAAAGCCCTTCGATGCGCAGGACATGCTGGCAACCATCGGCAATGCATTACGCAAATCGAAAAATGGAGGTGAACATGAGAGTTGAGCAGCTGCCGCACTTACGGAGATCGGCGCCGTCGTCATCGCAGCGCAGGAGCGACGCGGAGCAGCCACTCGTAATCATTGTGGATGACGATGCGTCTGTTCAGGAGGCGCTGTCCGAATTGATACTCTCCGCCGGGTTCCAGCATGTCTGTTTCAGCTCGACGCGCGAATTGCTCGATGCCGACGTACTGGATAGCGCCGGTTGTCTGATCCTCGATGTGCGCATGCCGGGAGCGAGCGGTCTCGATCTGCAGCGGCATCTGGCCCAAAGCGGCAATCCCAAGCCAGTCATTTTCCTGACCGGGCATGGCGACATTCCGATGACCGTCCAGGCGATGAAGGCCGGGGCTGTGGATTTTCTCACCAAGCCGGTGCGGGACCAAACGCTGCTTGACGCTGTTATTGCGGGCATTGCGATGGATGCCGCGCTGCGGGCGGAAGCTGCGGTCGTCAAGCGCAATGTCGAACGCTTTGAGACGCTAACGCCACGCGAGCGGGAGGTTCTTTGTCAGGTTGCGCGGGGACGCCTCAACAAGCAGATCGCCTTCGACCTCGGCATTAGTGAGGTGACGGTAAAGCTGCACCGCGGCAACGTCATGCGCAAGATGGAGGCCGCTTCCATCGGTGAGTTGATCCGGGAATGGGAAACTCTGCCCGCGCCGATGCGCGAGGTCGGCGGGGCCAGGACAGCGGCATGAAACAGTTCCGGCAGCGGCTCACCGGAAGGGCACGAGTCGCCGGCCACGGGCGAAGGTAGACAGCCGAATTCGCCGGGTGCGACGAATCCGGACAATCCGGCTCCAGCCGTATTCAACCTTCAAATGGCGCGTTCGACACGAGATCGACGGAAGAAGGAGCTCGGTATCCAGATACATAGCGTTCACCGAAATCCCGGACGAAATTGTCGTAGGTCGTTTCCGGCCTGGTCTCGGCGATGTGACAGAAGCACCGGGTCATGCGACGCTTCATCTTGAGCCGCGGGAATTCCTTGACGATCCTTGCGATCTCCGCTGCAGGGACAAGCTCGTATTGCAGGCCGATCACATCCAGGCAGATGCCGGCAGTACAGAGCGCCACCTCCGCCTCCTTGTAGAGGCCTATCGACGGTGTCGAGTTTAGGGCGACGCTGTCCCAGATCAGCTGGGCTCGGCGCTCGTCGACACCGCCTTGCTGTGCGAAGATCCGGGCTAGGTCGGCGCCTTCGACTTCGAAGCGGCGCGGGCCGTTAAAGCGCTCGTTGAGCGTGATGTCATGCAGCAGCGTCGCCAGGGCGACGACTTCCGCGTCGTGATCGATGTTCCGAAGCTGTCCAATCCGCGCCGCGAATAGCCAAGAACGGACGACATGATTGAACAGATAGGATTCGCATTCGCGCCGAGCATAGTCGAGGGCCCGTTGCACAAGCGGCGTATCGGGAACCAAAACCCCTCCAAGGATTCGACGGCTGGCTCGGTTCATGTCTATAGTCTCCTCAGCGATTTTCGAACGGCTGTTCGTCGGCACGTCCGTCATGTGAGGCCAAGGCCCCCATCCACGGCGATTACCTGCCCGGTCACCCACTCGGACGCCGAATCGGCGAGATGCACGATCCACCTGGCTACGTCGTCCGGACTGCCACGTCGTTTGAGCGGTATCTGCTCTCGCTCCGCTTCCTCGATAACCGCTGCATGTTCCGGAGAGAGCCCCATCATACCCGTCAGTGCTCCCGATTCGGTTGGACCGGCAGCGATGGCGTTGACCCGCACTCCCTGTGGCGCGAGTTCGAGCGCCCAGCAGCGCGTCAGGTGTTCGAGCGCTGCCTTGCTGGCGGCGTAGTGGGACAGACCCGTCGCGGGCTTGTGACCGAACGTGCTCGATATGTTTATGATCGCTCCCTTCGCCGCCGTCAGATGCGGAAGGCCTGCCGACGCCAGCAGGCTTGGGCCAACGACATTCACCGCGAAGATGTCCGCGATCCGCTCAGCGGTAGCATCGCCCAGAGGCAAGAGAGCGCCAGCGCCGGCATTGTTTACGAGGATGTCCAGACGTCCCCATGTGTCGATTGCCTTCGCAATGGTGCGAGGGGCATCCTCGGGCTTCGCAGCGTCGGCGACGAGACTCATTATATTCGGGTGCTCAGCGGCCACTTCCTCCACCATTGCTGGGCGGCGTCCGGTGATGAGGATCTTCGCACCTTGCCTGGCAAAGCTCAGGGCTGCGGCGCGGCCGATGCCGGAGCTTCCTCCGGTGACGATGACAACCTTGTTATCCAGTGACATGATCGCGCTCTTCACGGGTGTGAGCATTCGCTTCACTGTCTATCAATGAGATCAGGCCCTCTTGCCGCATGGCCGCTTGCACTGCCGGACGGCTCGCCATGCGGCGACGCAATGCAACGAATGGCGCGGGAATGCCGACATCATAGCGCTCGGCCCACAAGAGCATAACGAACAGATAGAAATCCGCGACGCTGGGCGTTGCGCCAAACAGGTAGTTGCCCGCAAGCCTCTCGGAAAGTATGTCCAGCAGCTTGGAGATCGTCGCTTTTGCCTGCGCCTTTTGGGTTTCGCTGCTGGCATGCCACATCGGCTTGAAGCTGCGGTGCACCTCGGTCGAGATGAAAACCAGCGCTTCTAACACGCGCGTGCGGCCAAGGTTTCCTGGAATACCGAGCGTTGGATACTCCGTAGCGAGCCAATCGAGGACGGCGATGTTCTCGGTGAGGATTTCTCCGTTGTCCAGCACCAGCGCCGGAACGTAGCCCTTTCGCGTTACATCGTTGAAATCGGCCCCCGATGCCGTCCGCTTGGTCTTCAGGTTGACGCTCTCCCGCTCGAATGGCGCGCCAGCTTCGAGTAGGGCGATGTGATCGGCCAAACTGCACGCAAGCGGGCTGTAGTATAGTTTCATGTTCACGATCCTTTTCGGGATATGCCTGGAGGAGGCGCGGCAAAAACCGTTAGCGGTAGCCGACGCCGGCGACATAATTGAAGAGCATCCGCTCCTGCATTTCTTCCTGCTCGAACAACACTTTCATCGCGTCGCGTATGTCCAGTATGCCGAGAGGCCTGGCGCCGACGTCGATTACCGGAATGTTCTGCAAGCTTCGCGCCGCCATGGTCTGCCATACGTCGTGGACATCGTCCTGCGGACTGCAGGAGACAATGGATCTGTTCATCAGGTCGGACACTGGCGGTGTCTTGGACCCCGGGCCGGCGAGATGGCGCACGAGATCGGATTTGCTGAGCACACCCTCCGCGCCTCCGCCTGCATTGCATACCACAACGAGGCCGATGCCAGGCCTGGACAGTGAAAGGGCGGCCTCTTGCACCGTTGCATCCAAGTCGATCACGGCCAGCCGCGACGACGTGAAGGCATGCAGTTTGTCGATGAGCATTGCGCCGTCCTTGGTTGCGCGCCGTGCCGAGGAGCGCTTCAAACGCAACGGCGGCGCGGCGCTTTCCTGTTCAAACAGGGCGATAGATTCGACCTCATTCTTCGTAGGGGAGCACAAGTTCGGTTTCGCTGGTGTCGACGATGAAGACGGCCAGCAGCCGGGCGGGGTCAGTCGCGCTGGCATTCTGGCTGACGCGGTGACGATCGCCGGGATATTCGGACCAGCTCTCGCCGGCGCGATAGGTGACCACCGGGCCATCATTGACCTGACTCTTGATCGCCCCTTCGAGAACCGTGGCGTAGATGAAGGCAGATTTGGGATGGAGATGCGCGGGCGAGTTGCCGCCTGGCTCATAGTCGACAAGCACACCTCTCATGCTCTTGCCGGGCACGTTCGGAAGCGGCTGATCATAAACGAGCTTCACGTTTTTGAAAGCGCCAGCCGTATTGTCGGCCAGCGCGGCGGTGGCGATGAACGCCGCGAGAGCGGCGGTGCTGTAGAGTATGCTCCGGATCATTTGTCTGACTCCAGTTTGCGGTTGAGATTGGGGTGATCGCCGGCCGGAGGGGAGGACGGCCGGCGATCGGGCTCTCGCCTCAGGACACGGCGCGAGCCTAGGACCTGATGAAGGTGAGCAAGTCGGCGTTCACCACATCGGCATGCGTGGTACACATCCCGTGCGGAAAGCCCTCATAGATCTTGAGCCTGCCGTTCTTCAGAAGCTTTGCGGATAACGGCGCGGAATCGGCAATGGGCACGATCTGATCGTCCGTGCCGTGCATGACGAGTGTCGGCACGTCGATGATCTTGAGGTCGTCGGTGAAATTGGTTTCCGAAAAGGCCTTGATGCCGTCGTAGTGCGCCTTGGCGCTGCCCATCATGCCCTGCCGCCACCAGTTCTGGATGATGCCCGGGATCGCTTTCGCGCCCGGCCGATTGAAGCTGTAGAAAGGGCCCGATGGGAAATCGATGTAGAACTGCGCGCGGTTGTCGGCGAGCGACTTGCGCAGCCCGTCGAACACTTCGATCGGAAGGCCGCCAGGATTGGCCGGCGTCTTCACCATGATTGGCGGCACCGCGCCGATGAGGACGAGCTTCGCGGTGCGCCCGTTGCCGTGGCGGGCGACGTAATGAGCGGCTTCGCCGCCGCCGGTCGAGTGGCCGACGTGGATTGCGTCCCTCAGGCCGAGATGCTCGACCACCGCCGCCGCGTCGGCAGCATAGTGATCCATATCGTGACCGTCGCTCACCTGCGCGGAACGGCCGTGCCCGCGCCGGTCATGGGCTATGGTGCGATATCCATGCCCGACGAAGAAAAGCATCTGCGTGTCCCAGTCGTCGGCGCTGAGCGGCCAGCCGTGGTGGAAGACGATCGGTTGAGCATCCTTCGGACCCCAGTCCTTGTAGTAGATCTCGGTGCCATCCTTGGTGGTGGTAGTGCTCATATCTTTCGATCCTTCTTGAGAGATGGATGAGTTCGATTCCTGGCCGGCTGTCCCTTGCCCGAGCGCATATTTGGGCAGGCCGGTTGCAATGCCGGCGGCCGCTGCGCCGAGGAGGAGGGCTCGGCGACTTGCCTGAGGCGCAATGGGCAGCTTGTGGTCCATCGTCGTTTCCCTTGCGGGTTGTCTTCAGATGCCGCCGTTACGCCGCAACACCGCTTCGCCGAGACGGGGCGTGGTCGAACCAGTCTTCGAACGGCGTCGAACCGATGCGGGCACCCGCGCCCGGGACAAGCGATCGGTCGTCTAGCTCGGTCCCGAAATAGAGCGCATGAGGATCACCGATCACCTTCCTGGGATCGTTGGCGAGCTGCAGAAAACGCAAGACCAGTTCGTTCATGCGGAAGGGCTCGGGGCCGCCGATCTCCATCACGCCGTTAATCGGCTGGGAGAGCGCCACGTCAGCCATCACCTCTGCAACATCGTCGGCGGCGATGGGTTGGAAGTAGGCCGACGATACCGAGACCGTGTCGCCGACGGTTGCCGACTGCACAATGCCGCCAAGGAACTCGAAGAACTGGGTCGAGTGAACGATCGTGTAGGGAATTCCCGACTCCCTGATCAGCTTCTCCTGAGCCATCTTGGCGCGCAGGTAGCCGCTCCGGGGCAGGCGCTCCGCCCCGACTACCGAGAGCGCAATGTGATGCTTCACGCCGGCGGCCTTCTCCGCCGCGAGCAGGTTCTTTCCGGCTGTTTCGAAGAACTCGAGAACGGCCTTGTCCTCGAACGACGGCGAATTGGCGAGGTCGATGACAACCTCCGCCCCGGCAAGAGCCTTATCCAATCCTTCACCGGTGAAGGTGTTGACGCCGCCACTTGGCGACGCCGCCAACACGTCGTGGCCCTTCACGCTCAGCCTTGCGACGGTCTTGGAGCCGATAAGTCCGGTGCCGCCGATGATTACGATTTTCATTTCATTCTCCTGTTCTGACTTCGAAAAGATCTACTTGGAACAACGCCGGTGGCTCTAACCGTGCCGGCCCTGAATTCCTCGATGAGAGCGACGCGCGTCCGCGACTCGCTCGACCGCCAGCGCAAGGGCTTGGCTCAAGCGACACTGTCTTCGCAGCCTTCCCTCGCTTGGCCCCGACCCACGACCTCCGAGGCGCTGCCGTAGTAGCCGAAGCCAAAGCTGTCGGCCGTGCCATAGGTGGCGCAGGACGGAGGCGGTGTTCTCGAGGAATTCCCGAAGAGGTCTGCCAGCGTGGCCGGGATCATGAGGTGCCGCTGTTGTGAGGGCTCGACGTTGCGGCGACGCCGCCACGACGTCGTGCCCCTGTTGACGCAACCTCTCGACGGTCGCTAACCGGATGTACCGAGTGCCGCCAATGACCACGATTTTCATGTCGATGTCTCCTGGGGCTTGCACTTGTTGAATGCAGCCGGCGCGAGGCGGCCGGTTTCGTCACTGCGCCGATGCGGCTTCCTCTATGAGCAAGGCGATCGCTTCTGGACGCGAGACCATAAGCGCGTGCGACCCGCCCTCGACGACGATGGTCTTCACCGAATGCGCGCGCTCGGCCATGAACTTCATGACCGCCGGCGGGATATTCCGATCCGCCGAGCCGTAGATCGCGTAGGATGGAATTGTCTTCCAGGAAGGCGCGCCGGAGGGTTCTGCCAGGGCGGCGTCAGCCACCGGGCGTTGTGTCGCCGCCATCAGGCTGGCCTGCGCTGCCGTCACATCGGCCGCGAACTGCAGGTGAAACTTTTCCGGCTGGATGTAGAGGTCCTGTCCTCCATCCGGCCGCGCCACCGACAGGAGCGCCTCGCCAAGCGTGCTGCCTGGGAACTTCCCCGAAAGCGTGAGACTGGACTCGCCTTTGTCCGGGGCGAATCCGGCCACATAGACCAGCGCTTTCACATTGTTCTTCCCGTTAGCTGCCTCGGTGATGACTGGCCCGCCGTAAGAATGGCCGACCAGGACGACCGGTCCGCCGATGGATCCGATGACGGCCGATACGGCGGCCGCATCGCTTGCAACGCCGCGAAGTGGGTTGGCCGCAGCGATGGTCCGGAAACCCTCCCGGTTGAGCTCGGCGATGACGCCGTTCCAGCTCGACGATTCAGCAAAGGCCCCGTGCACCAGCACGATCGTCGGTTTTGCCTGATGGTCCGCGGCCTGCGTCGTCGCGCTGTCTGACACGCAACATGCGTAAACAAGGGCCAGAGCTCTGATGATCTTGTGCACGTGTCTTCTCCTGTGCGGCGGGTCGTCCGATACCGAGAAGAATGCGCCCACTTGGCGCGCGAAAATATTCGACGGACGGCTCGGTCAGGCGATCCGAAAGTCTAGGATGATGCACCCGGGGGAGTGGCAGCTGTAGCCGGTGGTCGGCGCACGGGTAGGTTCCCGGCATCGATCGAACGCATCGCCGGCCGCGCCGACGTTCCCAGGCAGCGCGCCCAAGGTCGGCAGGGAGTGCGCGGCCGACTGGCGTCGGCTGTCAGTGCCATGGCGATCAATCGGCGAAAACTGCAGCGAGACATATACCGCCGTATGGCTCGCCCTCGTCCTCCATCCAATCGACCCGGAAATGCTCCTCAATATAGTGTCCTCACACGACCGGATTGCCAGGGGTCGATCGAACAAAAGAGGGCATGAAAATGTCAGGCGCGGAAACAAGATCAGGCACGGCCGACAATCATGTCTTTAACCGGACTACTGATGTTCCCCTGTCCGACCCGCCGTCAGAGCAGTCGACGGCCGGCATTGTTCATGATCTGGGCAATCTAATTCAGGTCGCTTCATCTGCACTGAATCAGGTCGCCCGCGACCCGAGCGTCTCGACGGCTCCAGCTCTCGACTCCGTAATCGCCAGCGCCAGGACCGCCCTGCAGCAAGCCGCCGCGCTTGTCAGGGAGACGGTCGGCCGGGCCGCGGCAAGTCATCGAGCGCCGGAACATGCAAGCGTGGGCGCCTGCTTGGCCGAGGTCGAAAACCTTGTCCGAAGCGCATGGGAGACGAACGTTCGTCTCGAAGTTCGCCTTGGACGCGATCTACCCGCTGCAAAATGCGATCCGCTGGGTTTGCAGAACGCGGTCTTGAATCTCGTATTCAACGCGCGCGACGCGATGCCGGACGGCGGGTTGATCTCGATAAACGCCGCCGCGGTCGTTCTGGATCCTGGCACTGTCGTCGAGCTCCGTATCGAAGACAGTGGAATCGGAATGACGCGGGAGACCGTGCTCCACGCCTTCGATCTCTTTTTCACCACCAAGGGCACGGGCCTGGGCGGCGTCCTGCCGATGGTGAAGCATTTTGCCGAGCGCCACGGCGGGCGCGTCGATATCGAAAGCGCCGTCGGCTCGGGCACGACAGTGATATTGCGCCTGCCCGCCATGGAGGCCCGGCAGGATTAACTGCAAGCCAATAGGGTGCCGGCTCACAGCGCGCCCCTGGAGGGCAATACGCGCCGTACCTTGAAACCGCTCACAGGTTCACTTGACACCGGCAAATCGATATCTGCGACACCAGTTGTCGGATGCTCATGGCTACCTCCCTTCTTGTAGGCCCGGTCTGCCGGCGCTCGAAACGCGCCGGAACGGTGCTGGGTGAAAGATCGTCTGCATGGCCTTGAGCAGCGCGAATTTCGAATCCGTGTGCTCTTGTCCGGTGCGGCTACCGCCGAGGGACATCCTGGCTGAGAGGACCGCCGCAAGATCTTCGGCCATTTCGGGCCGGTCGAGCAGCAGGGGCGCGAAGCTTTGCTGGTCAATCTCGTAGACCACGACGTGTTTCTTTGAGCGCAATGTCGAGGTCTCGCCGATGCCTGCTAGCAGACCCGTCTCTCCGAAAAAGTCGCCGGGAGCGAGGTGGCCGATCTCCTGCGGATGGGCGTCATCTTCGCCGCGCTCTCGGACAATGATGCCCGTCCGAACAATCATGAGGGAGGGCAGCATCTCTCCCTGTCGTGCTATGATGTCGCCCTTGCGATAGGTGCGCACCGTAACCGTTGCCGCGAGGGCTTTTTTCTCGTTGTCAGTCAACGCCGAGAATACTGGTATGGCATTTATAAGCTTGATCGGCGTGACTTCTGGGAGATTTGCCGTCTCTTCGTTCGGCAAGTCATTCATGAGAATCGAAGAGGAGGGTGGCGTTGCCAGCCGCAAACCCGCGGACTTGGAATGACGGTAGACAAGATCGAAGATTTCGTTCGTCGCTGGAATACGCTGGCCAACATTTGCGACCCGAAAAAACAAATCGACCTCGATCGCCGTCGCATCCAGAGCTTTGATGGCGACCACTGGCGGCGGCTCCCTCAGTATTGTGTTGCTGCTTTGTAAGGCCGCGTTCATGACGTCCGCGACGATCGCCGGCATCTTGGTCGGCGCCAATCTTATCGTGACGGACAGCCCATGGCTCTCCTCAGGGCTGCTGACATTGGTCAGCCCTAGCTTCGCGAGGAAGCTGTTCGGCAGCGCCACCACGTTATGCGCCAAAGTGAGCAGGTGGGTCGATCGCCAGTTGGTCTCCACGACGCGGCCTTCGGTGCCGTCGCTCAAAACGATCCAGTCCCCAAGCACATAAGGTCGGCCGAGGGTGAGCGCGATGCCCGAAAAGACGTCGCTCAGCGTATTCTGGAGCGCCAGTCCGAGTACGATGGCAAAGACGCCCGAGGTGGCGATCAGCGTTCCGACCGGCGCACCGAAGACGAAAGCCAGGATCGACAGCAGCATCCCAACATAGACGGCGCCGACGACGAGGTCCTGCAGAAGGCGCGCCTCGCGCGGCTTTCGCTCGAACACGAGATAGATGCGGACAAACCCGATCAGCGCCCAGGCGAGGTGAACCCACCACAGCAACTTGGCCGAACCGACGAGGATTGCGCTAGCGGTTGTCTCGGTGCCCCGTGTCGGTTCGTAGGGGAGCACGGCTCCGTCAAGCAGCAGGACCGACATGGTAAGGAAGAATGCGATCTGGACAATCAGCCTGGTGGTGGAGAGCCGCCGCGGAATGACGTGCCAAACGACTATGCCGGCGAGACCGACCAGCACCATGTAGAGATGGGGAGCATTCCACCAGCTCGTGACCGGATAAGAATCCATAAAATCCTCGCACAAATCCTCGCCTCGGAGCCTGACGAGCGATCCTTCGGTGTTAATCCTTGCCTTTCTCCAGAATCGCTTCGGTTATCGAGTTCGGTAGCCGGCGCGGCGTCTCGATCACGCCCAGCAGCGGCATGACGACGAGAAAGAACGCGAAGTAGTAGAGGGTCGACACCTGCATGGCGGGGATATACCAGCCTTCCGCCGGCTTGGACCCCAGCCAGCCAAGGAAGAGGGCGTTGGCGACAAACAGCCAGAAGAACCGCCTGTACCAAGGCCGGTAGACGGCCGAGCGCACTTTCGACGTGTCGAGCCAGGGCACGAAGAACAACACGGCGATGGCGCCGAACATGGCGAGCACGCCGCCGAGCTTCGAGTCGACCGGCCCGATGTTGAAGGTGACGGCGCGCAGGATCGCGTAGAAGGGCAGGAAGTACCACTCGGGCACGATATGCGCCGGCGTCTTCAACGGGTCGGCGGCGGTGTAGTTGTCTGGATGCCCGAGATAGTTCGGCACGTAGAACACGAAGTACGCAAAGGCGAGCAGGAACACCACGGCCCCGAGCACATCTTTCATTGTGGCATGGGGCGTGAAGTCCACGACGTCGGTTTTTGACTTCACGTCGATGCCTGCCGGATTGGTCTGGCCGGCGACGTGAAGCGCCCAAATGTGCAGGATGACGACGCCCGTCAGCATGAACGGCAGCAGGTAATGCAGCGCAAAGAAGCGGTTTAGGGTTGGATTGTCCACCGCAAAGCCGCCGAGCAAAAGCTGCTGGATCCATTCGCCGACCAGCGGAATGGCGCTGAAGAAGCCGGTGATGACGGTCGCGCCCCAGAACGACATTTGTCCCCAGGGCAGCACGTAACCCATGAACGCCGTAGCCATCATCAACAGAAGGTTGGTGCAGCCGAGGACCCACAGCAGTTCGCGCGGCGCCTTGTAGGAGCCGTAATAGAGGCCACGGGAGACATGGACGTAGACCGCGATGAAGAAGAACGACGCGCCGTTGGAGTGCAGGTAGCGCAAAAGCCAGCCGGAATTCACGTCGCGCATGATCTTGTCTACGGAATTGAAGGCCAGTGTCGTGTCGGCCGCGTAGTGCATGGCCAGCACGACGCCGGTAACGATCTGCGCGGCCAGCATCATCGACAGGATGCCGCCGAACGAATAGGCGTAGTTCAGGTTGCGCGGAACCGGGTAGACGATGAACTGATCATGCACCAGGCGCGGCACCGGCAGGCGGGCGTCGAACCAGCGTCCGATCCTGGTCTTGGGAATATAGGTGGAATGCCCACCGCTCATCGGAGTGCCTCTGGTTTTGAAATTGCCGGTATTGATATCGGTCGGCGCTCCTTGGCCAGCCGTCCTTTAACACGGATGGCGGGTTCACTCGCGGTCACGAACCTTCCTCGACGGGACGCGTAAGTAGATCGGCCGGACCATCGCGCGCGCAAACCCGTTACCGCCGCGCCTAACCGGCTGCGCCGTCGTGTCGACGGCCCAGACCCTCAGGAAGATCTGCAGCATCCTCGAAAGAACGAATCCGAGCGTCATTTCCGATGCTCCTTGGTTGGGGTTGTGGAGGACCCAAGCATGCCAGCCTTTCCAGTGTTCGAACTATCATGCCGAGGACGCATGCATCCGATACGTTGGTCTATGGGTTCCTGACTGAAAGGCTGCGCCGGACGGCCGAGGCGGCCGAGTCAGGACTGCGCGCGGCCGTTGCAGGATGCCGCACGAGCGCTGGCGAGCGCCTCGTCAATGATGCGGCGGATAGTACGCGCGCAACGGCCGCACTGGGCGCTGCAGCCGAGACAGCCATAGACCTGGCGGATCGAGCACGTCCGCTCCGCCTTGACGGCGGAGCGGACATCCTGATCGCTCAACACATTGCACGAGCACACGATCATGGCGCGATAAGTCTCGATCCGACCTGGTGCGGCTCTGACCCGACAAGCGGGTCAGTAGTCCCAGACAGCCGGTACGCAACGAAAGACGTCGCCGTCCACCGCCACATGGCAGATGGACGGGAATGGCAGGTGAGTGGCCACCAGCGGCTCACGGGTCGCGGCCAGCTCCCGCAAAAGATTGATGCGGACGCGGGCCGCCTCCTCAGGGTCGTGTTCGAAGCCGTTGTGCCAGTCGGGTTGGTCGAACCCGACCTGGAACACGGCGTCGCCGGCGAAGGTCAGCCTATCGCCGCCGGACGCCAGGCGGACCACGCTGTGCCCGGGGGTGTGGCCGCCAGTGAGCGTGACAACCACCCCCGGCGCCACCTCGTGCTCCGTCTCAAACGGCCGCAACTGGCTGCGGTACTCGTTCACGAACCGCTTGGCCGCCCGCCGAAGCGCATCCGGGAACCCCGTTGGCATGGAGGCGCGGGAGAAATCGGGCGCCTCCCAGAACTTGAGCTCGGCGGCCGCCACGTGAATCCGCAGATCCGGACGCAGCCGGTCCTTCACCCCGTCGATGAGCAGCCCGCCGATATGGTCCATGTGCATATGGGTCAGCACCACGTCGGTCACGGATGCGAGATCGATGCCGGCGGCCTCCAGTCGCGAGACCAACCGCCCGGCCCGCGGCAAGTGCAAGTCCGGGTCCGCCCCCAACCCGGCGTCCACGAGTATGGTCCGGCCGCCGCTGCGCACGACGACCACGTTCAGCGGCCATTCGAGCACGTCCGGCGGCAGGAACATCTCGTCCAGCCAGGCCGCCCTGACGGCCGGGTCGACGTTGTATGCCATGACCGGGGCTGGTATCGGCAGCACTCCATCGCTGACGATCAGCACGTCGATGTCGCCGACCTGCAGCGCGTAGCGCGACGGAACCAATTCGGGCTCCGGCCTGCCGTTGCCGTGCTTCGCCGTCAGGCTGTCGGCGCAGTGCTGGATCGAGGGGTGTGAAATGTTGTCCAGGCTCATGTTTGTCTCCTGCTGACCACGGCCGTATCGGCCACCTCCGCCGCTGGCGTCCGTGGATCTGGCATGAGCCTCCATGGACCGCCACCTGGCGTCTACGGAGGAAAGTTGCGCCGCCTCGGCCTGCGCCACCATCGGACGGAAGCATCGGTCAGGCGATGCGAAAGTCTATGGCAGACCCGTTGCGAGCATGGGTGATATCCCGCGAACGTCGGAAGACGCCGCTTTGAGCAGCGAGCAACGGCTGTGCCTCTCGACTGCTGGCAGTACGCCCAGCTGTGTTGACACCAGCTTGCTTGCCGCCGCGGCATTCTCGATCGGTCGCGCCAACCATCCCATTCGCACGTCGTTACCGCCTTTTGCCGCACGCGTCGCCCAAGCGTCTTTCCAGCCTTGAAATAGCTGGACTATACATGGCTGCACAAACCCGACTGACGAACAGGACGACAATAGAATTGAAGAGCAGGCAAAAGTCGCCCTTCCCGCTCATGGATTGAGTCGATGCACCTGACTCCTGGGGCATAGAATCTAGATTGGCCCACTTCTAAGCGAAGTTGACCATAACTCGTTGATATTGAATAATTTTGGTGGGCCCGGAGGATGTGCCCGGAACGTTGATTTCATTGGCTTTTTCGTGGGCCAAAATCAAAACTCTTCCCGTATCATTCCGTAGGGTTCCGCGCCTAAGCAAGGACGCTGCACACGATGGGGCTTTCATGCAGCGGTCCTAGGATGTGAGCTTTGTGTAGTGTGACTTAGCGGTTGTTAGCGATCAGCCGCCGCTGTCCAATTCCGTTCCGGTTCGCAGGCACTCCAGATAGGCGCGATAGGCGAAGCTGCGGTCGCGCTTCCTCCCCGTGGTTTCCCTGAGAATGTTGGCTTCGGTAAGAGCCGCGATCGCACGGATCGCGGTCGGCTTGCTTGCGCCGATCAACCTTATGGTCGAGGCAACACTCACGATCGGATGACGCGGCAGTTGCTCGAACAGTCTGACGGCCGAGACGGAGGCGGACTGGGCTTCGAGTAGTCGCACCCGGTCCGCAGATACGAGATTGAACAGTTCCCGCGCCGAGGCGACGGCTTCATCTGAAATCGTGGCGACCCCATCGAGAAAGAAGTCGATCCAGCCCTCCCAGTCCCCTTCCAGCCGGACCAGATTGAGGCGCCGGTAGTACTCTTCCCGGTGGCGTTTGAAAAACAGGCTGAGATAGAGGAGCGGCGCCTTCAGCAAGCCCCAGTGCTGCGAGAGCAGCGCGATCAGGAGCCGCCCTATCCGCCCGTTGCCGTCGAGATAGGGATGAATGGTCTCGAACTGCACATGGAGAAGACCCGCCCGCACCAGCTTCGGTAGCGGGTCGTCGAAATGGATGTATTTCTCAAATTCGCTGAGAAGCTGGGGAAGCTTATCAGGTGGCGGCGGGACGTAGGCCGCATTGCCTGGCCGGCTCCCCCCGATCCAGTTCTGGCTGCGGCGCACTTCTCCGGGCTGCTTGCTCGAACCGCGCACGCCGCGCATCAATCGCTTGTGCGCCTCGTTCAGGAGCCGCATGGAAATCGGCAGCCCCTCCTTCGACGCAAGCTGGTCGCGGGCATAGGCGAGCGCGTCGAGATAATTCGTGACCTCTTCCACATCGGCATTGGGTGCCGGCCCCTCGTCGGCCTCGAAAGCGAGAAGGTCCACGAGTGATGCCTGCGTGCCCTCGATCTGCGACGAGATCACTGCCTCCTTGCGCACGAAGGCATAGATGAACCAATCGAGGGAAGGCACCATATCGCCTGCGAGATCGAGCCGAACGAGCGCCTGCTCGGCTTTAACCACTTGTTTCTAATTCCTATCCGTCCAGTCCATCATGTGTCCGCCGAGTTCGGCCCGCTAACGGAAAAGCTGACTCTGACCAGCACCCCGCAATCGACCTACGTCGCTGTAATTCCGGCTGTTGCGGCGACCAATGCCTTTAGGACCACGTCGAGACCCAAAATGCCGATCACGCCCAAAGCGACGATGGCGACGGGACGACCGGTTCTTCGACCAACGAGATATATTGGCATCGCGAAGAGTATGTAGAGCAACAGCACTACATACTCATCGACCTCGGCCAAGGCTGGAGCTTCAAATGGATTGTCTAGCCCAAAAATCGTCCAGGATGCCGCTGCTCCGGAAAGGTACGACTGGTACTGCAAGAAGAAACCGAGCAACAGGAAGGCGTATCCCAGAAAGAGCAACGTTGGCCATGAGAAGGGTAGCGATCCGACAACCCTCGTTATGAGCCAGTACAATCCTCCGAGACCAACGAGGAACGTCAAGAACAGCGGAAGGGTCATCCCAACCGTCATCATCGGGTCAGGCGCCAGATACCCTTCAAACATCCCCTGAAGGTTGAGTGAAATGTAGAAACTCGCCGGCAAATAGACGAGCGCAGCCACGCTAGCAGCCTTCAACCACCAAGGGGTCCGCGCAGGTAGGCTCTCCCATGCTGATTTCGATCTGGCCGACCCAAAGACATAGAGCCGCACTCCAATTAGGGCCCACACAGTCGGGATCGTTAGCCCCCGAAACAACTGGCTTTGAAGCTTGAGATCGAAAAGGGCCAAGAGCGGTGCAAACGCCTCTGACCAGAACAACTGCTCGAAGGTTGCCCACTGGCGGAGGACTCCTGCCACGACGTCGGTGAAAACATAGATCCCCTGGAGTGACGCTGCGACAGAAAGCACGCCCGGCAGGACCAGGAATGGAGCGATCCCACGAAGCGCTTTTTCTATGGCATCAACGCTGGGATCTCTTCGCGCGACCGTCTTGGCTCCCCTTGAAGCCAAGGTGCTGCGCAGTTCATCTGATGTCACGCCCCCACGGGCCGACATCAGTTCGGCATTCAGCTTGACCAAAAGATTCCAGACCGCCGGGGCCTCAGCGGGATTCGGTACGGCAGTCATCAACATGGCAACGAGGGCGACGCGGTCGTGCCCTTCGGGATCGAACACGTAGATCCTGAGCAGCCTTACTATCTCAAGAATGATCTCATCCGTAAGTGCATCCGATGTCAGCGTGGACCATACGGAGCGCAAGCAATAGTCGAAGTCCGAGTAGGCCTTGATTTGCTGCTTAGTCATAATTGCCGCGCCGGGCTGCGCGTGCGCCCGGAGCGCTTGGGCAAGGTCAACTCGCACTGATGCAGGCGTTGTTGGTCCAACCGCTAGTACGAGGCAATCGCGCGCCGCATCGAGCGGTCGATCCCACCCGGCGGCACCAGTTCCCGACTTCGCTGCAAGCCAGTGCCGGGCAAACTGTCCCACCGTCTTCGCGAATGCGCTGTCCGCTTTCCTGGAAAGTGAAAGAAAGGTTTTCGCTTGGAACGCCAGGTATCCCTCATCCGACGTCGCTACCAGCAGGTCGTCGACCGGGGCGTTGGTCTCAAGCCGTAACCAGATTGGCTTGGGTTGTCCCAAGCCGAAATGGGGGTCGATCGGCGCATCGGCCAGCATCCATGTGCCGACCATCGCAGCCAGACTCTGCTGAAAAAGGACGCCAGCGGCGGTAGCGTTTCCGCCCCCTGTCGCCTGAAGTTCGGGGTGGCTACCGTCGGTCACCAATTGACTTATGAGTGAATTCTCAGGACCGCTTGATCGCATGTTGATGTCACCTCCCTTACTATCCAATCCCGCCACGGCGCCCATCTGAGAGCGATCTCTATCGGTTGCGGATGATGCTCGGAGCCCTTGGTACGGTGCGAAGGTCCAGTTCCAGTTCAACCTGCTTGGACGGGAGCCAGACTCCGACCGTAAACCCGCCATAGGCCGCAAGTTGAATTTGCGCTGTCTTGCCCGCAAACGGCACCACCACGTGGTCTGGATCGAAGGTCTCATGCAGGAAGAACTCCGCAACCTCGCCTGAAATCGGTTGCTCATGCGTCACCTTTAGGGAGAGGTCGACCCAGTCCGTGCTTCCCTCTACCGAGCGAAAAGTCGCGCTCAGCCTTGCCCCCGCCACCTCGGAATTGCCCCCAAAACGCCCGCGGTTTGGATCGTCAGGGTCGGCAACCGGCCGGGACAGCGCAGGTGGAACCGGCGAACCCGGTGGCGGAGCACTCCTTTTGGTGCTTGTCCCCTGGACGACGCTCAGCGCCTCCTCGACATCGAGCAAAGCCTGGGTAGCCACTGAGTGCAGGGTTCTCGCTGAGACCTGCACGGTATCAGCAAGCTCGCGCGCCAATCCGTCAGGCGCGGAATGCGCCCGTGTGGCGAGTTGGACTGCCGTATTGGCAAACGCTCCTGATTCCAGCGGCAGTGCATCGAGCGTCTCCAGCTGGACCCTCGTTCCGTCGCCGGTCCTGAGGAGGGCAGAAGTGGTCTCCACGAGCCTGCCGAGAGTTTCCTGCAAGCTTGCCGCACTCGCAGTGCCGCCTTCAGGCTGACCGGCCTTGGCTGCAGCGGGCCTCCAGATCAGCCAAGGCGGCGCCGTGACCGATCCGTGCTCGGCACCTCGGAAACTGTAGCTCTGCGGGATCAGTTGCGGCTGATTGAAACTGCGCGCAATGGCCCACTTCCAGCTGACCTGTAGAATCGGCGGACTGGATAGCGCCGGCACCCTTTCCGAGCGTCCGAGTCCGTCCTTGCATCGGCGCCGAACGATGGGAAAGTCTTCCGGAAGTCCCTTCACGGCGCGTCGTGTGACTAGCGCCAGCGCCCGACGCAACCAAGCATTCCTGAATCGGCGCTGCTCGGCCGATTTTTCTGGATAACGGACGTCGAGGCTGGGGGATGTCTCGAGTTCTAGGCGATTCGCAATCACTGCGGCGGCATAAAGCTTAACCAGCGGATCGCAATCCGCAGCCTCAACCGTTGTCATCAGATCGGCGCCAAGCGAGGTCCGGCTATTCGCGAGGTCACTCAGCAGAATCGAGGCGAACCTTGTTGTGTAGAGATGGGTCTCAATCGGCTCCCGACGCGGAATGGTCACGATCGTCGTCAACCCGGGCTCAACGCCAAGATGCCTACGCATGGCGAGACCGTCCCCATCCTGCATGAGGACGTGGCCCTCGGCCTGCCGGATGAAGACAATCGTCTGGCGCCCTGACATGACGGGAACGCTCTGATTGAGGAGTTCGCCAGCCGTGCTTCGATACTGGAGTCGATAAACGCCGGGACGAACGTGATAAATACGTGCAACGAGGCTTTCGCTCGCGTGTTCCTGCGCCTCTCTTACGCCTCGCCCGTCAGAGCGCATCGCGGTCCCGATGTTGTCCGGGGCAAACAGCCGAATTCCGAGGTCGACAGTTGGACCCGGCGGCGCGTCGAGTAGGACCACCACGTCCGACCGCCCGCGCCGGATTTCGGAGGGTCTCAGAGCCTTCTCGAGGTCCGCCCGCGTCTCGCCGGACACCGGGGGCACGATACTGGCGGGGACGGGTGCTTCGACGATGCGCTTTCGCCCCGCGTGAACACGGACAATTTCCTTCTGGATAACCTCGGCAGTCTTCCAGTTGACAACGTAGAGGCCGGGCTTGAGCGGAAGCGTCAGGGACACGGTCCCCCTACCCTGGACGGCGAAATCCTGGCCCAGAACGCGAATTTCCGAACCTGGATGCCCCTGCACGATCAACATGCCGGTCAGCGGTGCGCTGGCATCAGAGGATGACATAGCTGCCCCCCTCGTCACCGTGCAGGAACCCCGTTTCGACCGCACCATCCTCGGTTTCGAGCGAATAGAGCCGCCCAACCTCGAGCGGCCATTGCTGGTCCGCCACAGTGGCAAAGAACGTCGCGAGCGTCTGGCCCTCGGCATCCTTCAGCAGCACCTTTGTTCCTGGCGTCAGGGTGCCAAAATGGACTGTAACGTTGACGGTATCCAGCGGGATGGCCGGAGCACTGGCCAGCGTCAGATCCCGCAGCGCCTTATCGCCGATGAAGAGCGGTTTCTGCCTACGCGGGTGGACGACGGCATCAATGCGATTGAAGACGTAGTCTTCGAGCGCGTGGACGGTAAGCCGGTTGTTCGCGTCGCGCACCCGCCGCAGGCCTTCGATGAGGATTTTCGAGAATGCACCCCGGGTCGGATTGATCTCTGGCGTTTCCCAGGCGACGCTGTTCTTGTCAGCGGCGAAGCCAGCCCCCCATACCGCATCGTCGGGGTACGGCGTATCGTCTGGATTCAGCGCACGCACAACGCGATTTGCTCGAACAAGGTTCAGCCGGCAGCAATCGAGGAACATGAACACCTCGACGAAGCCGAGGCTAACCATCGCGACCCTCAGATCCTTTGTCGGCAGCAGTCCGCGGATCGCATTCAAGTTCCCTTGATAGTCGCTGGCTAGAAAGCAGGTTTGAGGCTCCACGTCGACCCTCGTCTTCGCCTGCACACCATGACCGGCGAGAAAGACGAACAGCCGCCCATCCTGCTGCTGGTCGACGCGCTCTCGGTACGCAATTCCTGCTGCCTCACTTGCTGTCTCGAAGATCTCGTCGACGTTTGGTCCCCGTGTCCCGTCTGGAACGACGGGCGCCCCGTTCCACCAAGCTGTCGGTGCGGCGAGGAATTGGGCAAGGCGCGATCCGGGCGCGGCTGCCGTGGCGGGATACGTCCAGTAATAGAGTCGAGCCGGCGGGACGTTGCCCCCGTCCGGGTGCAGGACCCATTCGGCAAAGTCAGCCGCATCACCCACTGCCCCAAACAGCGGCGGCTGGTTCGCACTCGCAGGGTACTGGTTGATACCGACGACCACCGCGAAGTTGCTCAAGGCCACGCCCCTCAGGCAAAGAAGGTTGCAAGGCTCGCGATCGTCTCGGCCTCGTCATCGAACCCGCCATGGCTGTTGGCTTGCGTGCGGAATCCGGCAGCACTCGCGGCGACAGTCGGCGCATAGACGATCGCCTCTGTTGGAGGAGCAAAGAAGCGGATAACCTCATCGGCAGCGATGGCCTGCCCCTCTTCGGTTAGCCAGGGCGTGTTTCCCGCAAGGAAGCGCTGCATGCCAACGAGCGGGGCGTCCGGAAAAGCCGTCGCTCCCTCCTGTTCGAACAGACCCGAAACCAGATAGAGCAATGACGATGGGTAAATATAGCCCTTGTCATGACCGAGCACAGCATCCGCCCTCTCGAGTTCATCCGACATGGTGTAGATGCGGCGGCGCGCGATCGCTGGACCGCCGACACGCAGCGACTCCGCAAAGAGGTCCATGCGTACAGCTGGCGCGAGCAGCAAGACGTCCATACGAACGTCGGGGCGCAAAGCGGGTAAAGCCTTGAGAAGTTCAGCCAGCCAGATCGAGCCGGCGCTGTGGGCCGTCACAATCAGGCGACAGTTGGGAGGAATGGCGTTGAGCAGTTGGTGACCCAGCCGTCCTCCAACGAAATGATCGGCGGCGTCCTGCTTCATCATCGACCACACTGCACTGCCGACGAGATCGCCATAGAGCTCGCGCGCCAGCTCCTCGACAATGGTTGCGTAGAAACCATGATCACGCTGGGCCCGCATCCGGCGCACAATCCGGAGCACAATGCTGCCGGCATGCTTGACCAACGCGAAGGCAACCGCAATGGTGCCGCCGCGTCCACCCTCGACGTCGTGCGCTCGGCCGTCCAATTCACCGCGGATTTCGGGCGACAGACGCCTCAAACTGGCCGCACCAACCGACGCGCTGGCATCTGCAATCATGCCACCCCGGCCTTGCGCGCTTGAAACCGCCGCGGCCAGGGCTGCTGCAGCATCATTGAACTCCCGGTCCCGTTCCATCTCCCTTTGGAACTCGCGAGAAAGGTTGTACTCCGATTCTTGCGGTGCAAAGAGCGCACGGCCAGGTCCCGCTGTCGCGGCATCGACGAGCTGCCCAATATCTGCGAATGGGTCTCCGTGAGGTTTCGCGTCCAGCCGAGCCGCTATCTCGGCACGCGGCAGCCCAGCATTCGCGCCAGGGGCACGACCGGCCGTTGCTGGTAAGATGATCTTGCGCGCTGCAAAACCGATCAGCCGCCTGAGCAGCGTCCGGTATAGCGCGTCGTTGTCAAAAAGATCCGTCCAGTTGGTGCGCACAGTTTCGAACGCACCTGTGCGCCACACGACGAAAACCTGCTGCCATTCGGGGCCAAGCCCCAACCCGTCTGGTGCCGATCCCGCCAGACGCTGTGCGGTGGCCTTACCGCTGGCCTCATCAACCAGCCCGCCATGCAGATGCAACAGCATCTGTGGCGAGGGCAACGAGAGCGCGCCCTTGAGCTCGTCAAAGATCGCCATGTCCTCGTCGTCGAGCGTTCCATCCCGCGTTCGCAATACGAAAGCCACTTCGCCCTCCCCGTAACAGTTGAAGCTATACTGCCATTACTTAGGGAAGTGGAGTCGCTGCCATTGAATCACAGCGGCTGTAGGATGAAAGTGCGACTCTTGAGGGGGGATGAGGCTGATGCGTCGACAGGATCTGCAGGTGCTGGCCATGCTCAACCCCGTTTTGCGGGACTGGGCGGCGCAGCAGGCTTGGCAGAAACTCCGACCGATTCAGATTAAAGTGATCGAACACTTCTCCCTGAAGCCGGGAAGCGACTTGATCGTAACCGCACCGACGGCCACCGGAAAGACTGAGGCTGTCTTTCTGCCGCTCCTTTCCGAACTCGTCTCGAAACCAGTTCCTCATGGGTTCGAGGTCCTCTACATCTGTCCGCTCAAAACACTGATAAACCAGCAGCACGAGCGGCTACGCGGCATGATCGCCGCCTCGAACCGTAAGGTGACGCCGTGGCATGGAGAGATTACCAGCGCCACCAAGCAACGGGCGCGGCGCCTTCCGAATGGTGTGCTCATCACCACCCCGGAATCGCTGGAGGCGATGTTCATCCGCCCAGGAGAGGACATCACGACGCTCTTCGGTCCCCTTCAGGCAATCGTGATCGATGAGATCCATTCCTTCTTCGGAACAGCGCGAGGGGTGCAGCTTCAGTCGATCATATCGAGAATCGAAACTCAATTGGGCCGCAGCATTCGCCGGGTCGGTATCTCGGCAACGCTCGATCCGGACATCTTTCCGCACGTCCAACGCTTTCTCCGGCTCGACCACCCGCTATCCGTCGAAATCGCCGCCGACCAGACCGCTCTCACCAAGGTCAGCTACCACATCGAAGCATACTACCAGCCGGAAGCGCGCGTTCTGCCAGATGGCGAGCGGGAACCAAGTGCACTTGAGCAGATCGCAAGCGCAGTTGCCGAGGACTTTCTCGGACGCGGGAAGAGTCTAATCTTTGCCAACTCGCGTAGTCTCGTGGAGTTCATTGCTACTTCGATTAAGCAGGCCGCTGGGGATGATCCATCGCGAGGCGAGGTCTATCCGCATCATGGCTCCCTCGAGCGAGCCATTCGGAGTGATGCCGAGGGCGCATTGCGGGATGAGAAGCGCGAAAAGGTTGTTGTTGTATGCTCGCCGACGCTCGAACTCGGTATCGATATCGGCGCCATCGAGCAGGTCGGCCAAATTGACGCTGGCCCAAGCGTCGCATCGCTACGCCAGCGACTAGGACGATCGGGACGAAAGTCCGGCAAGGTCAGCGCCCTCCGCATGTATATCCGCGAGACCGCACCCGGTCAGGACCTTCACCCCATCGAACGATTGCACCTTCCGACTGTACAGGCGATTGCCCAGGTTGCCCTCGCCAGCGAGCGTCGCTTCGAGGCTCCCCCTGAAAATCTGCCCAACTTGTCCACCTTGATTCAGCAGTCCTTATCGGTCGTCATCGGCGAGGGAGAGATTAGCCTGTCGGAGCTGTCCGACCGCCTCATCGGCGCAGGCCCGTTCAGGGCTATCGACGGCGAGTTGCTCCGGTCGGTTCTTGCGAGCCTAGCGACGAGGGACCTGATCGCCGTGGAGCAAGCGGACGCGGACCCTCTCGTGCGGGTAGCAGCGGGAATGGAGTCGCTCCGCAAGGGACCGCAACTCTACGCGGCCTTCCGGTCGGGTCCCACTTATGTCGTGCGGGCGGGGCCCACTCAACTCGGAACGATCCCCGCCGGACATGGCATTCAGGCGGGCGAGCGAATCCTTTTCGCCGGCCGTCAGTGGACCGTTCAACGTGTGCAGAATTCCCCGCCAACGGTGTACGTAGAGGGTGGCGAGGGCGGTAACGCGCCGCGGTTTGCAGGTTCTCCGATTCCTCCCTCGCAACAGATTGTGGCTCGGATGGAGCAACTCTACCTTGAGAGTTCCCATCTCTCAGCACAGCTGAACGTCAGGCTCGGCAAGCGTGCCGCCGCGTGCCTCGACGCAGGACGACGTGCATTCAGCGAGTTCCGTCTAGACAAGAATGGCGTACTGGAACGGGGTAGTGGCGCGATTGTCTTTCCGTGGGCCGGCGCGACCGCCCAGCGGACTCTTATTGCCGCACTGCGCTTTCTAGGGCTTTCGGCATCTCCGATCGCCACGGCCATCACAGTCGACAATGCGGGAGCCCTCGGCCCTGCACTCGAGCAGATTGCCGGTTGGGAGGCACCTGATACCCGCCTGCCTCCCGTTGCCGAACTCGCGCGAAACGTCAAGGACACACGCGTCGAGAAGTTCGACTACCTGTTGAGCCCTTATCTCCGTCGGCTGAGCTACTCGTCTCTCATGTTCGACGCTGCCGGAGCGGCAGCGGCCGCGCGCAAGGTCCTCGGCGTCTAGGTAGCCTTTGCCGACTTCCGCCTCCTCTTAGCTGGTGGTGAGAGGGTGGGCGTTCGGGAGATTCTCGCGCTTCGCTCAGTCTCGTCCCCGAAGACGCGCAGGCGTACGCCGAGACGCTCGAACGTGATCTCGGTGTCAGCCAGCAGGGACTTGAGCCGCAGGAGCAGCATAGCCTTCGTTGATCCTCCAGGATCCTTTTCCTGGGCAAGCTCTGCATCCTCAAGCGCCCCCCGCTGAACATGGGGTTGCAGCACCACCGCCGTCGGCTCCCTTAGCGCCGGCCGTGACTTGAGAAAGGCGATGGCTTCCCTCAGCACCTTGTCTGTGTCCGCGGGCGCGCCATTGCGCCAGCATGGCGGTCCCGACCGTTCGGGTGTTATGCTTTCCAGTCGGAGTCCGAGTTCTGCGGCGAGCGCCCCAGCGTCGAAGAATCGGACATTCTTCTTCGCCTGGCTCACAACCTGTTCAAAAGGCGCAACCGCGATCTCGCGTCCCTCGCGGTCCGAGAATGCGCCCTTTGCGTGGATCAGCCATAAGCGCCGGCGCTCCGGCTCCAGCAGGATAAAGTCGGCGATTTCGCCAGCCGCATCGTCGCAGATCGCGAGCCAGTCTGATTGGGGCTCGAACCACCGCTTCGCTGTGGCAACAATGAAATCGAACAGTGAATTATCCTTGCCGATCGCGCTCAGTCCTGCGGACGGCTTTTCCTTGCTGACGTCAAACGGCTTGCCGTTCCGCCCAAAAGACCACCAGAGCCAGGAATCGAACGGCACATCACGCCACTCCGGCTTGAACAGTTTGGCGCTCTGGATGACGTGACCGCTCGCATACCAGATCGCAAGGCGACGATCGAGGTCGCGCTGCAGTTCATCGAAAAGGACAAGATCGCGATCGTCCGGCTCAACGTGATAGTGGTCTGCCGCGACCTGAAAACCGATCCTGTCACGGCCAATCACTACCGGGCGAACGAGCAGGTCGACCAGGCGGCGGTCCGACATATAGACCGCCATCGTAAATTCGGCGGTTACACTAGGCGCGGCGAGCTCGACCCTGCCAGACTCGACCCACCTTTCCTCGATTTCACGATTGTGGTCGCCATAGGCGGTGACGCGCACGTTCTCGTCGGCGAGCGCGCCAAGGTAAACCTCAATGGGTTCGTGCGCCAGCACAAGCTCACTATTCGGTCTCGACTGCGCTAGGAGTCGAAAGCCGTGCTGGTTGCGGCCCTGCTCGGCCACCAACGGACTCCCCTCTGTGGCTCGGATCCGATTGAAGAGGTCGCCAAGACTCCGTCGAAATCCTGCAAACGACGCAGGCGCCGTCGTCCACAGTTTTCCATGTTCAAATGCGAGGCCTATCCGTCGGGGCGGCTTCCATTCCTCGCCGTCCTCCATGACCACAGGTGCAACTATCCCAGCCGCGTCCGCGGCAGTGATGTCGGAGATGACGCCACTGGGATCAAAGGTCTGGTCGCCATAGGAGTCGATGGCGTCGCGCAGATCGCGGCCAAAGATGATTTTCCGGTCGGGCTTGAACGTCGTCGGCTGGTGGATGCCCTGCATCCAGAGCTGCTTCGACGTGCCCCGAATGAACGTCCGTTCGAGCAACTCGCGCTGAACGAGCGCGAGCGGCACATCCGCCGAAAAGACGTCCCCGACGAGCCCGTCGGCGAGCCAGAGGCGGAGGTTCGTGACCGGGGTATCCTCAGTCGCGTGGATGGCCGCGAGGCCATCCTGCACGGCAACGAGCGCCAAGTGGTGCGTGCGATTGACGAGAGGCGGTTCGTCATTGGCTTCGGCTGCGCCACGATGGCGCCGCAACCACGCTGGTGGTCGTTCTACTGCATAGTGTGCGGCCGTGATGAGCCACCCCTCGCTGGACCATGACGGCATGGTCGTGATGTTGCTCACGTCCTTGCGTATGCCTCCCGTCGCCGAGTTCACGCCAATGAGATGATCCCAGCGATCGGACACCGCCTCAATGACCGCTTCCGCACTCACGCCGTCCGCCACGCGATAGGGGACGACAACCAACTGCGGGCGAAGATCCTCGATACGAACGTCCTGTGTCACGTCCCCCCGCTCGCCGGCCACGCCGGTAGCTGTTTACTCGGCATCGGTCGCGGGTCGGAAATTGCCCGACAGACGCGACCCGGCTCGATCTCTTGAGGGAGCGCTACGAACCTGCAAGGCGAAACCGTCACTAACTGCCCTCGTGTGCGTCTGGCTATCGCGTCCTTAGTCGGCTCTGAGAGTTCCGCTTCCGCCCACTCCGAAATCCGTTGGTTAGGACGCTGATAGGTGCGAAATGGTACGCCTCTCATTTTGGCCCTGGCTGTGTCGTCCCATTCAAGAACGATACCGAATGCGACTGATTTAGGAAATGGCCGGCCCCAGAGTTTTTGCTTACTTAGGACAAAGTCCTTCACAAATGTATTTGACTCGCAGCTCCAATATTCTTGGGAGAATGCAGGTACTCCGGACTTGCGGGGCATGCCTTTGCCTCCCTCGGCGGAAATTGGTGCTGAAGACGCTCCCCTTCGCTTATGCAATGACGAGCGGCCAGCGGCCGACTCAGGAAACAGGAGAGAAAGCATGGCGCCTGGCCGAAACGAAGAATGCTGGTGTGGCAGCGGCCGTAAATACAAGCAATGCCATCTCGCGATCGACGAGGCCAAGCACGACGAGAAGTACAGGGCAGCGCAGGTGGTGTATGCCCGTAACGGGAGGCCGACGGCGCAGCATCACTTCGACAATGGCGTGTACCACTGGCTGGCCGAATTGCTCGCTACGGCGAAACCCGGACGGATACTCGACATCGGTTGTGGCAGCGGTCACGGACTTGTGGCGCTACGCGCGATGTTCGGTCCCGATCTGCAAATCGTTGCCTTGGACGAAAATGCCGCCTGCCTGAGCGAAACGCAAGAAACGCTGCGCAAAGCCGGCATTGACGCACCGACAGTTCGCCGGATGACGGTCAAGCGGATGGCCGGTTCCTATATACACGAGGCCGGCCCTCTGACGCTGCCCGTGGGCGCCTCTTGCGTCCTCGTGGAGTCGGATGTTTGCAACGATCCGTACCTGCTCCCCGCGCTACAGGCCTCCGGCCCGTTCGACGCGGTGACAATTTGGCTGACCGGCGTTCATATGCTTCGTCAGCAGAATGCAAAAGTGCAGCATCAGAGCATCAACAGCGACGCTACGCATCGACTCTATGTGCAGAACTCCACTTATGAACTGGCCGACCGCGTGCTGAGAAGCAGCGGACTCATCGGTCACTTCGCTGCAAACCCTCGTCAGATAGCACCGGTTAGCCAGATCATACGTTTCGCCGTCGCGACCGCGATGCGCCAGGAGGAAATCTGCAAGGTGCGTTGGTCTGACCTGGAATCTCGCACGCGGATGCTTCTCATCCGCGACCGGAAAGACCCGCGCAACAAGAAAGGCAACAATCAGCGCATACCGCTATTTGCGGCAACCGGATACGATGCATGGGCCATTGTTGAGGAGCAGCGGGCAAGGCGCAGCAATGACGATGATCGAACTTCCCTTTCAATCACAGGTCAGTCGGCACCGCATTTCGTCGAGGGTGCGCAGAACTGAAGATCTATGACCTTCATATCCATGACTTGCGTCACGAAGGGACAAGCCGCCTTTTCGAATCTGGGTTCACAATTTAACAAGTCGCGCTGGTCACGGGGCACAAGGATTGGAAGATGTTGCGACGATATACACATCTCAAGCCGGAAATGCTTCACACTATCCGAGCAGCGAGGGCCGCGTAATTGAAGCAAAGTGAGGTTGGCTGTATCTGAAAAGATCAATCTCGAGCGGCAACATGATTGTTCATTTGCCCGAGCCGAAAGGCTTATTCTTCAGCAAAGACGCTCCCTCAATTCGGGCCTCTCATCTTCCTAACGCCAGTCCGAACACCTAAGCACTATCCGCAGGCGGGGATTCCCCGATCTCTTGCCTCCTGTCGGGAACAGGTTTCGACTGCAAACCCGTTCGACCAGATGGTAACTTGGTCACTCCCGCCTACCCCCTTGTAGCAACTGCCATCGACCGGCGAAGTCTTTTCTTTCAACCCAATTGCCTGAGAGCGCCTGAAGGCCAACACCGAAGCGCAATGAAGCATGAGCTCCGTTATCACGCGTTCATCAAGCTGATTGGTACTCAGAGCCTCCTTGATCATAGAAATCTGGTCAGGGGTGCCTATGTCCTCTGCGCTGACACTGACCAACGCTTCAAAATGTAGACGTTCCTGGCTCTTTGTCTTCTTGTCGTCTTTTGTACGGGACTTACTCGATCGTTTGGCTTTGTCAGCTTTCTGCGTTTCCGGAACTGTTTTCCTTGATTTTCCCATCGAACAACACCTTCACTGGAGGGGACTAACCAGGCCTCTGAGCCCGGTCTGAAGCTGAGTATTGAGATGCGTAGCCTCAGCCAAAGGCGTAAGGCCCGTTGGCCTACCCTTGACCGATTTATCAAGCGGGCCGAACGTGAACACGAGTTCGTGGGTACGGTCTCGATTTGTGCTGAAGAATGTTCCGGAGGGGTTCACACTCGCCCGAACGAGCTTCCAGGTCGGCGTGATCGAGCCGGAAGTGACGATCTTGAAGGACACGGTTTGCGAAAGCACGTTTTTCTGTCCGGTGATCGGCACGCTAGATCCCGGGCTGTCAGCAACATTGAGTATCGTGGCGCCGATTCGACCTTCAAGAAGTGAGGACAGCCTCAAGTCACTGTCGACAAGGAGGGAGCCCTCCTTGTTTCCACGGGGGTCGCGGCACCCTCTTTTGGTGGAGTCGACGGAAAAAAACTGGGGCCTGTACAAATCCGCCACGGTAAAAAAGACGTTCGTCTTTTGCAGACGGGTCGCTTCAGCGGAACCCGTTAGTCCGCCAGCCGCAGTAAATATCGATGACGGGGCCGAAGGTGGGGTAAGAAGGACCGTCGGGTTTACCGACGTCTTTTCGACAACCGTGAGGTTGATCGCGACCTCAACGCCCCAGTTGTTGAGGAAATCCGTATAGGTCTGATGTGTCTTTCGATATTTTGCGTCCCTTCTGTCATTCTCTATCACTTGCGTTACGGTGTAACTAAGCTCGCAGCTAACGCTTCTGATGATCGTGCTGATCATGTCGCTTTCTTTAAGCGTGTTTGCGTTGGGCCATTCGCGAATGCTCGGAACGTACGTTCCGCAGTTGGCAAGGGCAAGGCAGAAGACAGACGTCAGCACGCAGCGCCAGAAGCACATAGATCCCCCAATGCTCAGACCTAAAAACGTATAAGCTTTTCGGGAAGGGGGCATATACTCCCTCCTCGAGTTACCCCTATGCTCAGCCGCAGCTTTCCAAACGATAAACTCTAATTGCCAGCTTCGGCGATAAAGAAGGTAGACGCGATTCCAATGCAATCCTAACGCCTGACCGGCACCGGATTAAGGAAAAGTTGATGAAGCCCCCTATCCTCTTCTGGGCCATCATCGCTCAAGTGTGTGATTTTGGCAATGTAGCTCCGCGGCGATTGTCGTTGCCGAAGTTACTTTTCCGGATTCTGCTCGCAACTGCTGTTGGTAGCGTCGCGGTTGGCCCGACGGCTCAGACTTTCGGAATTCTTCTACTTCTGGCGTCGCATCAGGGAAACGACGACGCCGCTAGTGTATCGACAAAGACCGGCAAAATGCACCTCGCGGCCTGGATAGTTTGTCTCGGCGCTGAGGAGGCGCGTTTTGCCCCGGGCGGCGTTCATCCATGCGGCGATCGAGCCAGCCATTCTGGCTGAACGAGATCCGCGGGGTTGAGTGCCGTCGCCTTTCGTTCTCCGTTTCCTTGCCTTACACCTAGTCTATCGGACGCTGCCAAGTTCCCGACCTTAAAGTAAGCTGCCAAGTTCCCGACCTATAGTAAAAGGAAGGTGGCCGATGCCTCTTGGGGGCGGGTGGGGTAGGAAGCCTATATAGCCGCCAGCCTAGCGAGTGGGGGCCGCCACCGTGAAAGATACCAGCGTTAGCTATTCCAAATAATTGCGCGATCACGAAAGGTCGGGCTAAACCTTCGCTTTCCGCTTCGCTGGCGCCTTCTTAACCGATGCACCAGGTTTCCGACCAATCCGATCGATATCGCCAGTTCCGATCGCTGTGCGGCGTAGTTTGGCGCCACCATTGGATAATCTCTGGCCAGTCCCCATTTGGACCGGTATTCGTCGGGTGTCATTCCAAGCAAGCCCAAGTGGCGTTTCATCGACTTGAACTTGCGACCGTTTTCCAAAGAAATAATGTAGTCGGGAAGCACCGACTTTTTCGGATTGACCGCGGGCGTTTGCACTGGTGGCTCAACGACTGCAGGCTTTTCGAGCGCCGAGAGGGCAGAATTCACAGAAGCAATGAGATCAGGCAGTCCCGCCACGGGAACCGAGTTGTTCTGGACAAACGCGGCGACGATATCCGCAGTTAATTCAATCAATTCTGCATTACGGCGATCGGCTTCTTCAGTCAATGCTTCGAACTCCTTTGTTGCCCCTCTCCTTCGTATTAAGGAAAGTCGGATGGCGCAAGGAATTCGGACCATCTATTTTTGGTCAAGTCGCTTTTTCTCGACTGCTGTTAGAAGGCTGAGAGTCCGGCCGGATGAAGGGCCTGCATCAGCTTGGTCGCCCTCCACAACATACTTCCCTTGAAAGTACATCTTTATCGTCCAGCTTAGGGTGCCATTTACGCGTATGGGATAATCTGGCCGAAATGTTGAATCGGCGGTCTGGACATGGACGAGACAAGGGGATCATTCGGAAGGCGCGGGGCTACGGCAGCGCCGGTTTTGCCCGTCCTGGTACAGATGCCGAATAGTCCCGTCGCCAGATCGACCCCTCGCCACATCTTCGATTTCCTGACGGCTGATTGGACACGAATTGCCGCGATCGTCGTGATTGCGATGATCACGCTCCCGGTCATCACCTTCCGCGTTTCCGAGAGCCTGAAATCATCCGAACAAAAAGCTGCTGAAGCTGCTGAATTCCAGCGGATGATGTCCGATGTAAGAGCAAAAATTGCCCAAGAGAACGGAGCTAGAGCAAACGCCAAAAATGAGGCCGAACGGATCGCGGCAAGGCCTGATCTCAAGATCGAAGGATCGAGATGTGAGGTGGAATACGGCTTCATCAAAATCACCGGCAGGGTCACCAATAAGACGAACCGGCCAATTGATAATCTGATGGCGGTCGGCATGTTCTCCAGCAATGGAGATTATGTGAAATCCGCAACCGCTATGGTCGAATACCAGCCTCTGCTTCCGGGGCAAACCAGTCCCTACTCGGTCATGACGACGGCCAATCCTGCGATTACGAATTGTCTAACCAGGTTCAATACAATGTTTGGCGGCGAGGTTCGTTCGGACGATTAAAACCGATCCTCGTCGATCGTTCGAACCGGAAGAGGCGTTCGTTCCAGCCACTAGTGCAGCACGATCCGAATGAGGTCCGCCCGCCAGATCTTCATTTCTGTGGTCGACGGAGTCGTACCCACCTCGGCACTGATTCGAGCGACACGGCGGCGCTTTCAAACTCTTCTGCAACAAACCGGCGTGTCTTTCGCTTGGACGGACATGGCTGGTGCAAGGTATCCCCTACAGAAGCAGCATTGAGCCCGATCGCTGGCAAGCGGCAGCTGCGGCCGATCTGCCGCTGGTTTGATGATAGAAGCGCATTCCTGGCACGGTCGAGTGCGCGTTGGAAATGCCAGGCTTGACCTCCAGTGCGAGTGGCTGGCCCTGTCATATCGACACTGCGAAGACGTGTCGGAAGCGACCTGGCTGAACAAATGGAGGTAAGCCGACGTGTGGCAGAAAGACATTCTTGTGTTGCCCGACGATCTGATTGCGTTCGCCTGGTCTGCACCGATGCGGGACTTGGCGGCGAAGCTCGAACTGTCCGACGTCGGCCTGAAGAAGCTGCTGACGCGATGCGGGGTAGCGTCGCCGCCGCAAGGCTATTGGAACAAAATCCGTGCAGGAAAGAGGGTGCCAGCACTACCCAAGGCGCCACCGCGGCGCCCCGGTGAAATGGGCCGAGCAAGTGTCGACGCCCGCTTCAAAAAGGTGCTGTCGATTGCAGCCCCTCTGCATCCAATGGGCCATTTGCATCCGCTCTGGTTCCAGAAGACCTCGACGAACTCCACGCACAAGAGTTGAAGGTGATTGGCAAAGTTTCTGTCCCGCAGACGTTGGACAGGCCCCACAAAGGGCTCGTTCAACTGCTCAAGCAGGAGCAGCGTCGCCGCGAAAAAAATGCAGAACGCGAGTGGATCTTTGACGAACCCAAGTTCGACAATCTGACCTGCCACGGGTAATTTCCTCCGGCTTTGATTAGAGTCCGGCCTGATTGAAGGACGGACAGATGAAGAGAAAGCGCTTTACGGAAGAGCAGATCATCGCGGTTTTGCGCGAGCACGAGGCGGGGGCGAAGGCGGGCGATGTGGCCCGCAAGCACGGGATCTCCGAGGCGACGCTGTATAACTGGAAGGCGAAGTATGGCGGCATGGAGGATCTCCGACGCCAAGCGGCTGAAGGCGCTGGAGGAGGAGAACGCCAGGCTGAAGAAGCTTCTGGCCGACCAGATGCTGGAAGCCTCGGCGTTGCGCGAGCTCCTGTCAAAAAAATGGTAGGGTCCGCCGCCAAGCGCGAAGCCGTCGCGCATCTGCAGACCGTGCTGGGTCTGTCGGAGCGTCGGGCCTGTTCCATTGTCGGCGCCGAGCGCAAGATGATCCGCTACCGGCCGCGGCGGCCGCCGGAGACGGAGTTGCGCGGCCGGCTGCGTGATCTCGCCAACGCACGCCGCCGCTTCGGCTACCGGCGGCTGTTCATCCTGCTGCGGCAGGATGGCGAGCCGGCGGGGATCAACCGCATTTACCGGCTCTACCGCGAGGAAGGGCTGGCGGTGCGCAAACGGCGTGCGCGACGGCGTGCGGTCGGCACCCGGGCGCCGATCCTGGTTGAGGCGAAGCCGAACGCGCGCTGGTCGCTGGATTTTGTCCACGACCAGTTCGCCTGTGGCCGGCGCTTCCGCATTCTCAACGTCGTCGACGACGTGACGCGAGAGTGCCTGGCGGCGATCCCCGACACCTCGATCTCGGGCCGGCGTGTGGCGCGCGAACTGACGGACCTGATCGCCCGCCGCGGCAAGCCCGGCATGCTCGTCTCCGATCACGGCACGGAATTCACCTCGAACGCCATGCTCGCCTGGTCGAAGGACCACCAGGTGGAATGGCACTACATCGCACCGGGAAAGCCGATGCAGAACGGTTTCTGCGAGAGCTTCAACGGGCGTATGCGGGATGAACTCTTGAACGAGACCCTGTTCTTCGGCCTCGACCATGCCCGCACGACGATTGCCGAATGGAGGGACGACTACAACCGATCACGCCCACATTCAGCGCTCGGATATCTCACGCCCGCGGCCTATGCCGTCAATCTCACCGCAACGGACGATCGGCTGCGCAACCCCGACCAGCTCCGCCGATCGCCCGTTGCTCAACCCGCGCCATACGGCGTAAAACCCGCCGAGGCTCTAATTGTGGCTGGATGAAAATCCGGTGGCAGGTCAAATCCACTTGGCAAGCGGCGGCTGAAAATCTTCAATGCGCTGTTTTTGGCGCTCAGCAAGCGCTACCATGACGGTGATGCCTACGAGCGCGATGGAGAGATTCACGCGCGAGCAGCCATCGGAGACACATGTGTCGGTTTGGACATTGGAATAGTCGGCAACCACCGCACCGTCCGTCAGCAGGGGTAACTGCGGCCGGCACCAGACCTGTCAGCATCAACCCCGCTTGCTTTGCGGATCGATCCTGGTTTCGACCGCAAGAATACGGTTTCTTGGCAGGATGACGGTGACGCCAAGCTTGAGTCAAAGCTCGCTGAGATTGCAGCTTCGATCATCGTGGCGGGCGAGAAAAAGTTCCGCCTTAGCCTGCGGGAATGAGTCTACGTCCTAGGAAGTCTTCATCCGCTGTCGGGAAGAACGCACTCAGGTGCGGTGATCCCCGTGTCCCTAAACTTGGCTCTCGATTTTTCAACAGAGCTGGCGAGCCCGACGACATCAATTGTTGCAGGTTGATCCACCGTGCGTCTGCATCCCACGAGCAGATTTCTTCAGCACCTGGTCGATGATGACGATGATTTTGGAATTGACCAAAACGTGCGTTGGAATGGACAACAAGTCCAAAGAAGTATCTGATCAGAACAGATAGTTGAGGGGTACCTATGATCGAGTGTGATTTGATCATGAAAGGTGGCATCACCTCTGGAGTTGTATACCCACAGCCTGTCGTCGAGATCGCTGGGAAATACCGGCTGCGCAACGTCGGCGGCACCTCGGCAGGTGCTATTGCCGCTGTAGTTGCAGCTGCCGCCGAGCATTGTCGGCAATCTTCATTGAATGGCAATGACTTTACGGGCTTCGAGCAGATACGCGATCTCGCCGAGGAGCTCGCGGTTAACATGCGGGACCTCTTTCAACCGACAGCTCGACTTGCTCCGCTTTTTGAGATTCTGCTGGCCACCGTCGGACCTTCGAAAAGACGTACCAAAGTAGCTGCGGTCGCCGCTGCCGTCCTTAGGGTTTACCCTTGGCACATTCTAGCGCCCGTCACCGCTGGTCTCGCAATGCTACTCGTGGGCTGGTTGCGAGGCGACTTGGCCCTTGCCATCCTCGGCATCGTGACAGCGTTCTTCGTCACCGGGCTCGCACTATGCCTTGCCATTGGCCGTGCGGTGTTCGTTGACCTGCCAAGAAATGATTTCGGGATTTGCTCTGGGCTTGCACAATCCCAGAAACCGGCTCTGACCGAATGGCTCAGCGACAAGATCGATCGGATAGCGGGAAACGCCCCCGCCGGCTGTCTTGGGAATCCTCTTACAGTCGGCCAACTGGAACAAAGGGGCATCACCGTCGCCGCGGTGACGACCGATCTCTCGTCGCGACGGCCGTTCCAACTGCCTCTCAAAACTGCTCATCACTTTTTTAGCAAGGAAGAATTCGAAGCGCTCCTCCCAAAGCGGGTGATCGACTACCTCGTCGGCGATCAATCGCCCCTCGACGTGGCGGGCTCCGATATTCCTAAGGACCTTTACCCACTTCCCATCGGTCCGGATTTCCCCGTCTTGCTTGTCGCCCGCATGAGCCTAAGCTTTCCAGGACTTATTAGCGCGGTTCCGCTCTACCGGTACGACGATCAATTGAAGAACAGCGCAGAGAAGGTCAGGCGCTGCTTATTTTCCGACGGTGGCATTTCAAGCAATTTTCCTATTCACTTCTTCGACACGTTTTTGCCGAACCGTCCGACCTTTGGCATCACGTTGGTCGCGTGGGATGCGGAACGGCATGCCGACCAACGGGTGTCGCTTCCCGACAAATGGCGACAAAGCACAGATCTGCGCATAGGACCGATAAGAAACCTACCTCAATTCCTCGACGCAATCTTTGGAACCGCAAGGGAGTGGCAAGACACGCTCCAGTCCCTCCTTCCAGGCTACGCCGAACGGATTGTTGAAATTCGCCTCGACAATTCACGTGAGGGCGGACTGAACCTTGCAATGGAAGCGACTACAATCGAGCAACTCTCCCCAGATACGGGCGTGAAGCCGGACGGCTCCTCGTCGAAACATTTGATTTCGACGAACATCGATGGCGTCGCGCCCTCTCGCTCTTGCCCGAACTTGAGGACACATTGCTGACGTTCGCGGAAAATTATGATCGACCATCCGCCGGGTCGGAAGATGCTGCGCTGACCTATGCTGAGGTCCTGACCAGGACCGAAACCAAATCCTACAAGAACAGCAATAGATGGCGCGAGGGCGTTCTTTCGCGTTTTGCGCGATCGCTTGCGACAATCGGGACCGACGCCGAAGAGAGCTCTGAGTTGGGTGGCAAGCTCACCGTTCGCCAGGGCAATGTTCCCACCGTGGATTCTCGCCTGCGCCTGATCACTGATACCGATCGGGGTCCGGCAAAGGATAGAGAACCTATCTTGTAACGGAGGCCGCAATTGTTCTTTTTCGATCATGCTGGACGAAATCAGCAAAGGCCAGCCTCGCTCGATGTGAGCGCTCTGGGTGCGCCGGTTCGTGAGATTTTGAACTACTACGCTCTCGCGAGTGGGGAGCGGCGTCAGACGGACGTTCCGCCAGTGTGGAAACAGCCTTTAGGCAGCGACATCTTGTCTGAACTGACTCGGCTGTCTCATGGGAAATGCGCATTTTGCGAACAAAAGTCCGTCGTGCTCCAGACCTACCGTTTCCGTCCGCCCGCCTACGCGCGCCCTGGCAAAGGTCCGGACGACAAATCCTGCTATCTCTGGCTCGCTTTCAATTGGAACAACTTCTTTCCGATTTGCGAAGGCTGCCTTCCATCTGACAAGGCCAGCTTTCCGGTCTCGGGGAATAGAGCCCGGGTGCCGGCATCGTGGAAAGAACCAGAGAAGCTCTTGTTCGCCCTCGAACCTGCTAAGGGCGAAAGAGCAATTCTCTACTATCCCGGTGAGCCTCGGCATGCATGGCGATCTTTTGGCATAAAACTCGATGGGGTACTTACTGCGAAAGGCAAAAGGGCCGCAGAAACGATCCAACATTTCAACTTGAACCGCGATGATCTCGTCAGGCGGCGAAAGGAGGCACTGGAGGGACAGGTAAACTTGCTTTTTAGCCCCACGCCGACCCTCGCCGATTCAGATCTCACGTTCTCCGAAGCCGAATTCGGAGGTGCTCACCAGCTTCTGTTGCGTCGGATTTCCGGACATCTGCCACGCCGGATCCGGAAAGCGGTTCCGGTACCGCGGGTAGCCGACACTGTCAGGGGTGTACTGATGGCTTGGTCGACCGAGACCGATCTAGGTCTGTGGCACCCGCGAGCGGTCGAGCGAATTCGCGAAGAAGACGAGCGAGCGGCGACTCCATCGCTCTCTTTCGATCGCGGGGTGGATACCATTCCGGCTGCCGGCACCTCTCTTGCCCGACTGCGGCAGGTAGAAATCAAGAACTATAAGTCTTTGGAGAACATATCCTTCTCGCTTCCACGCGAATTGCATAAGCGAGAGCCTCTTCTGCCGAACTTGCACTCGGCGAGCGATGCGCCTGAGGCCCCATGCCTGCTGATCCTGGGGGAAAACGCGACGGGCAAGAGCAGCGTTCTCGAGGCAATTGCGATCGCTTGTCTGCCCCAGGCAACGTTGGATAAACTCGGACTTGAGCCCGCCAAGCTAACACTCAACCCCCTTTATATGGGAGCGGAGGAAGGAACTACCGCCGTCACGTCGGAAATTCTCGTGAATTTTCATAACGATACGCATCTCAACTCAACACTGGGAAGGGACGGCGTCGTCTATCCGTCACCCGAAAACCTACCGCGACCGAGGCTGTTCGCCTACGGCTCGCATCGGCTCTTCGGCAAAAAGGCTCGGCGGGGAGAAGTACGCCATGTCGATACGCTATTTCGCCAGGATCGCGAGATCTCGAATCCCACAGATTGGTTGCAGTCTCTCGCCAAGGCCCAGCCTATGGTGCTGAATGAGGTCGTCAGCGCGCTGCGTCACATTATCCAGATCGATGGGGAATTCGAAGACATCGCAATCGATCGCGCACCAGGAGACGAAGCGGATCATTGCTACATCAATATCAAAAAGCAAAGGCAGGACCGTTCGACCTTCACCGTCCGCCAGCGTCTCGACATCGCCTCGTCTGGATACCGCGCCGTCCTCGCCCTCGTTTGTGACGTTCTCCAAGGTCTTATGGAGGCGCGCCTGTCTGAACGCCCGCAGGGATTGGGCAAACAATTGGATTCGGCGGAAGCGCACACTGCACGGCTGTCTGAGGCGATCGTCCTGATCGATGAGATCGAGGCCCACCTACACCCACGCTGGAAGCTCAATATCATGGCCGGCCTTCGACGAGCGATGCCGAGAGTGACCTTTGTGGTCACGTCGCACGATCCGCTCTGCCTGAGGGGGATGTTCAACGGCGAAGTCATGATGCTGAACCGGTATCAGAACGACGGCACGAACCATGTAAGCAATTTACCGGAAATCGTCGAGCGCGTCGCAGATTTCGACAACATCGAAGAACTTACCGTCGAACAATTACTGACTTCGAACCTGTTCCAGCTGTTCTCGACAGACGATCGTTGGACAGACGATGCATTTTCCATCATCCCGACGATCCTTGCAAAGAAAAAGCTAGCGGACGAGGAAAATGGGCCACGTCTTAGCGGCGAGGAAGATGCTGCGCTGAAGCGTTTCGTCGACGAAATCAAAGAGGCGCTGCCATTCGGGCGCACAGAAATTACGCAAGTCGTCCGAGAGGCTGTGGCCAGCTACGTGGCGGAGCGACGGAGTAAGGACAAGCTGTCGGCGATCAAAGCTCGCGACTACGCGAAGGAAAAAATTGCAGCCTACCTACGGGGATTGGTTGAATGAGGAAGGTTGATCGAACCACGGTTCCAGAACCAGCGAACCTGAACAAGCCGCGTCCCTCCGACGGCAAAACCGAATTGCAATTGGCGATCGAACACTACGAAGGGTTGGGAATGAGGTCGACGTTCGAATTCGGCCGCTACAAGGACGCGACTGTCAAGACCGCCCTCGAACGGCTCTTTCACAGTAAATGCGCTTACTGCGAAACCTTTTTCGGAAGCACACAACCTGTCGATGTCGAACACTATCGGCCCAAGGGCGAGGTGGATCGAGTTGAAAACCATCGAGGATATTGGTGGCTTGCAATGGATTGGCAGAACCTTTTGCCGAGTTGCATCGATTGTAACCGCCGCCGACTGCAGAAGATTCCCAGCCCCCGCGCCGACGGTCGACCCGGGTTGCTCGAAAATGGCGAATTTGATCGCTCCAAGAGCCTCCTCACGGGTAAGGAAAGTGCGTTTCCACTGATCGGCGGGGTAGTCCGCGCTATGATACGAGGCGAGGATCTAGAAGCGGAAAGGCGTCTCCTCTTGGACCCCTGCCGCGATGATCCGGATGAGCATCTTGTGTTTCATGTCGACAGAGAGCATCTCGTCAGTCTCGTTTATCCAAAGCCGCTTGGTGTAGGGCAAACAGCGCTGCTCCCCGACGCAATCAATGATCCTGAGCGCCTTGCCGCTACCGCCAAGGAGGCTGGGATCAGTCCTATGGGGATGGTGTCAATTCAAGTCTACGGTCTGAACCGGCTCGGGCTAGTCCAGGCACGCACGAGACTCTTGCACGATATGGAATTCCTCCTCGATCTCGCTCTTAGTCTTGGGGAAGTTGCTTTCGAGTTGGACGACCGGATCGGTCGTCAGAACGCGAAACTCGCGACTGTGTCGGCGGAAATGCGCGCCGAACTTCGTCACGACATTGATACTGACGCCAAGATCGCAAAAAAAATCGGGTACTTTATCGACGAAATCCGCTCGAGGTTGCGCGATTTAGTGAAGCCCAATGCGCCCTATTCCCGGTTGGCCAAGGCATGGATCCAAGCTTATTTGTCTGCCTGAAGAGGCATTTTTCGAAACGCGTGAAAACCTTTCCTCACTATTAGGCCGCGACACATAAACACGTTATGCATGGCTCACGAGGTCCGCTTTTGGGTTGCTCTCCGGAAGTCGATCAGGTTCGGAGCCACTTCTGCAATGCGCCAGTTGGCAGACATTTCCCCCTCGCCCTCCATCATCCTAACCGGATGGAAGTAGTGCTTGGGGTGTGACAAACGCCTCTGCGGAGTTCGGGGGCTTGCAGACCTGGTATACGTCCGTCGTGTCGGGAGTAGAGCCTGCAACTAGAGCACGTCCCGTGATCGATGAATCGATTGTGATGTGACGACGAGCTTCTCCGGTGATTCAACATCCACCTTG